>NZ_JBWKVR010000013.1:0-153060 GCF_059421805.1 Rhodoferax sp. GW821-FHT02C08 | reverse complement strand
GAACGCCCAAGTGGCCGAAATCGGACCCTGGTAGATGCATGGGCCTATTTTGAAGAGGCTTGTTCAGCGTTGCCTTAACCCTGCATTCTCAAGGCAAGCGCAGCGAAGCCCCCTCCAGAGAACCCGCGGAACCGGCTTCGCCGGGCCGCTGGGTTCGCCCCCTGCAAGGGGGTTGGCGTAGCGACACGAAGTGCGCGCAGCCTGGGGGTGAGCCTAGTCCCTTCCGTAATCGTCCTGCAAGCGCACGATGTCGTCCTCACCCAGGTAGCTGCCGTACTGCACTTCCATGATTTCCACCGGGCCTGTGGTCTTGTTGGCCAGGCGGTGTACTTCGCCGATGGCAATGTCCACATGCTGACCGGGGCTGAGTTCCAGCACCTTGTCGCCCACCGTGACGATGGCGGTGCCAATCACTACCACCCAGTGCTCGGCGCGCTGGTGGTGCTTCTGCAGGCTCAGCTGCTGACCGGGGTGCACGCCGATGCGCTTGACCTTGTGGCCAGGAGCCTCGTGCATGTTTTCATACCAGCCCCAGGGGCGCTCGGTACGTTCAATGGAAACGGTGCGTGTAGAAGTATTCATGGGTATGGCGATGCTCTCTGCACTGTGTAAAGTAAAGCTGGCAAGCACTAGATAGTAACCCGTAGTTGTCGCCTACCCCATCGCATCCGGCAGCCTGAAACACCAAGCACAAAAACAAGCGCTAACGCAATAAATTCCTGCACATACAGCTATCTATTCAATAGCAAATAGCACCAAGAATTACCCGCTACGGGTAGCAAACTAATACACCCTGTAACACCTTCCCCGGCAGCACAGCGGCTTCAGTACAGGGTCTCGACCTCGCTGGCCAGCAGATAGCCCGCACCCCGCTCCGTCACGATGAGCTGCGGGTTGGCGGCGTCCAGCTCCACCTTGATGCGCAGGCGGCGGATTTGCACATCGATGGTCCGGTCATACACCTCGGCCTCGTGCAGGCGCGACATGGACAGCAGCTGGTCGCGCGACAGCACACGTTGCGGTGCACGGCACAGCGCGGACAGTAGGCTGAATTCGCCATTCGACAGCTCCACCGAATCCCCGCCCGGTGCCACCAGGCGCCGGGTGCGCAGGTTCAGCTCCCAGCCGGCAAAGCGGAATGCGCGGCGGCTGTTGTCGCGTTCCGGCAGAGTGGCTTGCACCTGGTAACGGCGCAGCACCGCACGCACCCGCGCTAGTAGCTCGCGCGGGCTGAAGGGCTTGGTCACGTAGTCGTCGGCCCCCAGCTCCAGCCCCATGACGCGGTCGGCCTCCTCGGCGCGGCCGGTCAGCAGGATGATGGGAATGGTGGCGCGCTCGCGCAGGGTGCGGGCCAGCTGCATGCCGTCTTCGCCTGGCAGCTTCAGATCCAGCAGCACCAGGTCGATGGCCTCGCGGTCTACCATCTCGAACAGCTCTCGACCCGAGGCACCGGCACTGACACGCAAATCGTTGTCCCCCAGGTATTCCACCACCAGCTCACGGATGTTGGGATCGTCGTCGATCACTAGAATGTGCGGGGCAGTCGATGTTTGCATAAATCAGTAGATGGAAATCTTTACAGAGTATCCGGGATTATGGCCAGCACCGCCCACAGGAGTTTCCATCAGATGCAAGAGACCGACACCACCCGCAAAGCCATAGCGCCGCGTATCTGGGCCTGGGCACTGGGCCTGGGCTTGCCGCTACTACTGGTGGCGGGCGTCGCACTATGGCATTTGCGCAGCGAAACCATAGACAGCCAGACGCGGGAGTTGAACACCTTGTCGCTAGCCCTGAGCGACGAAATGCACCGCACACTGCAAGGCATCCAAAGCGGCATGCATGCCATGCAGGACGAATTGCGCTACAACCGCATACCGCTAACCGGCACCGATGCCGAAGAGGCGCTGCGCACCCGCACCGAGCTAATGACCATGGTGCGCTCGCTCTGGCTGGTCAGCCACGATGGACGGGTGCTGGCGGCGTCCACCGATATGCCGCTGCCGGAGCAGCCCGATTTTTCTCCGCCCTTGAACAAACTGGATACCGAGACGACCGCAATCGGCCGCTCTCATCCCGAGCAGAACCGCACCACCACGGCCGTCACGCTGGCCGCGCAGTTCACCACTCCGCAGCACCATGGCTGGATTTATGCAGCCCTGCCATCGAATGCCCTGCTGGGCGCTTTCACCGTGGCGTCCCAGGCGCCAGACGCACATATGTCCGTGTTCCGCCAGGATGGCGTGCTGCTGGCTGCATCCTATGTACGGCAATCGTCATTGAGTGAGCAAGAGATTGCCCAGCGCCTGGCCAACCACCAACGCACAGCCGTCCACGAATTCCCGGACGGGCGCAAGTATCTGGTGGCCTTGCGGCGCCTGCCCAACTATGGGCTGGACGTGGTTATCACCCGGGATCTGGACGTCATATTGGCCCCATGGCGCGACACCGTGAAAATCACCCTGGCCAGTATTGTGCTGCTGCTTGCCATCATGGGCATCGCGGTGTTTCTGGTGGAGCGCGCCGACCAACGCCGCATTGCCGCCCAGCAGGCTTTGCAGGCCCAGGTGTCGCGTGCCAGCAAGCTGGAGTCGCTAGGCGTGATGGCCGGCAGCGTAGCGCACGACTTCAACAATGCGCTGGCGGCCATTGTCGGCTTCGGCGAAATGGCGCAGGACGCGGCCGCGCCCGGCAGCGCCCAGGCCCGTCACATCGACAAGGTGTTGCAAGCCGCTTTGCGCGGCAAGTCGCTGGTAGAACGCATCCTGTCATTTGGTCGCGGGGGCGGCTGCACCTCCACCGTGTTCGAACTCGAACCCATCATTGAAGAAGTGCTGACCCTGCTGGCCGCTACGCTGCGCCCGGGCGTGGTGCTGCAGCGCGGCCTGGAAGCACATGGCGCCCTGCTGCGCGGCGACCCAACCCAGGCCTTCGAGGCCGTGATGAACCTGTGCACCAATGCCATCCAGGCCATGCCCCACGGCGGCATGGTCAGTGTGCAGCTGGTGCGCAAGACCGTCACCATGCCCCAGGTGCTGTCCCATACCCAGCTGCCTGCTGGCAACTACCTGGCTTTGACGGTGTCCGACCAGGGTAAGGGCATCAGCCCAGAGGTGATGGAGCGCCTGTTCGAACCCTTCTTCACCACCCGCAGCGCAGACTCCGGCACCGGCCTGGGGCTGGCCGTAGTACATGGCGTAGTGGCGGAATTCAACGGTGCTATCGACGTGAAAAGCAAACCCCTGCAGGGCGCCCGCTTCACGCTGTACCTTCCGGAATGCACCGATGTGCTGGCCAGCGCCACGCCCTTGCTGCCGTCCGCCCCCTGCGGTGCAGGGCAGACGCTGCTGGTGGTGGACGACGAGCCAGGCCTGGTTGCCATGGCCGAAGAAATACTCGGGAACCTGGGCTACCGCACGGTAGGGTTTACCGACCCGATGGCCGCGCTGCAAGCCCTGCGCGACGGGCCGGAACGTTTCTCGGCCGTGATGACCGACGAAGTCATGCCAACGCTGACCGGCATCCAGCTAACCGATGCTGTGCGCCAATTCGCGCCCCAGCTGCCCATCCTGATGGTCAGCGGCTACGGCGGTGCACTGCTGGCCCAGAGAGCCACCGAGGCCGGTGTATCCCGGTTGTTGACCAAACCGCTGCAACGCGCCGATCTGGCCCGCGCCTTGTCGGAGCTGGTGCGCTAACGAAAAAGGGCTTGTCGATCAGCCGGCATGGCTGATCGACAAGCCCTTTTGACGGGGACAATGTCGACGAGGTCGCTTAGTTCGAGTTCACATCGATATCGCGCTGGTCTACCGATGCGACCTTGCCGTCGGCGCTGAAGTCCACCTCAAACAGAGCAGGGTTGGAGCCCAAGACACGGTACTCCCACGTTGGACCCGGTTCATTGCCATAACGAACCACGCGTTCGGGTTGGCCCAGGGCCTGCTGCACCGACGCGGCGTCCATGCCGACCTTGATCTGGGTTTCGTCCTGCTGGCCAACCGTGAAACCCGTGGCGGCCTGAGCGGCTGCCACGCCGAACAGCAAACCTGCGGCCAAAAGTGTGCGGGATGTCCAGGAATTGAATGTGCGTTGCATGATGGTCTACCTCTTATACGGATGGGAAGCTATGCGGGTCTCACGCCATTCCAGCCCTGGAACAACGTGCCTGCAACGCCATGGTGCAAGCATGCTTTCGCACACGCATGACAGCACATCCATTTGCGCGTGACAGATGCAATCGCTTCTGTAAGTAGGTGTTAGCCCTGGGTTAAGCCCAGATAAACGCCAGATGAAGCACAGTGAAGATTACATCTGTCATAGAGCCAGCGGGTCACGTCATCAAGTCGTAGGGGCCTGGCGAGAAGATCATGGAACTGCAGAAGCACCTCAACCTGTGACTGCAGCCAAGGAACCACCATGACCGCCCTACTCCATCGCCGAATCGCAGTGCTCGCCCTCGTTGCGGGTCCGCTGCTCTTGATGACCAGCCTGCCTGCAGCCGCAGGCACCACCGACACAGCACTGGGCTGCGCCGTGGAGTCGGCCCTGTCCGCCAGGATGGGCAATGAAGCCAAGGATCTCAGCGCAACGGTGCACAACAGCGATGTCACGCTGCATGGTTGGACCCAACGCCCGCAGCAGGAGGCAAAGGCCCGTGCCATCGCCAGCCAGGTCGCGGGTGTGGGCAATGTGTATAGCCGCATCCGCGTCTTCTCGTCGCGCGACTAGCAACGCCCGCATCCCACGGACCACCTGAAAGCACAGCGCAATGCAGAACACCGAGCACCCCCTGGACACCCGCCCTGGCACCGATGCCCAATTGATCGTCTGTAACTCCGCAGCAGACAAGTACCAAAGTGCCTTGCAACGCCTGCGCGATTGGTGGCGCCTGCCGGGCACAGGCCATGCGCCAACCAAGCCGACGCTGCGGCTGCATGTAGACGACCTGCAAGGCAAGCGGGTGGCCACCGTGGCCGACGCCGGCCCGCAACTGGTGCTGGACCTTCCCGCCGGCACCTACCAGGTGACGGCCATCTTGGGTGAGGTCTGCCGCGGTTATACGCTGACGCTACGGCCAGGCGACGCATTCAACCTGCAGCTGTGCCACGCGCTGCGAAGCTGAATATCTACCGCCACCAGCATGGCGATGCACAACCCACAGGCTCATGCTGCAGTGCAAAAACAGGGTTAATTCGTAACAAATGGTTAAGTCGCCTTTACGCGCTCAACCCACCGGTTCATCATGCAGACATACCGCCCAATTACGATTTTCCATGTGATACAGCCACATGAATGTGCTGCTGGTGCTCTGCGTTAAAAGCGCGGCCCGCACCAGGAAAACAGTGACCAATATGGGGACAAACACCATGCATCCACAGACATCCGCTACAGAGCCTACCGCTCTGACCACTGCCGCCCAGCTTGCCGCTTCGGACGCCGTCATCGCCGAGCTCGTCGGCCAGGTATTCGAGGCTGCACCCACACCTGAAAAGCGCCGCTTGCTGGCACACCTGATACGCCCGCTGGGCTTGCTGTCATTGGTAGCAGTGGCCAATGGCATCTTCGCCAAGCTACGCTTTCGCGATGGTTGGCAAGACATACAGCCACGGCTGGAAGACGTACAACAAGTGCACACCAGTGATGTTGTCGCGCTGGTGGACCATGTGCAGCAAGTCAGCGTGGAGGCGGTGGACAGCCTGGCCCATCTGCTGAAAACTTCACCTGTCGTAACCGGCTCCGCCGCCGCAGCGGTGCTGATCACCATCTTGTTGCAAAGGGCCAATGCCCGGCGCAGCAAAACGGCGCAAACCGACATCGACGACCTCTACGCGGCTTGAGCCCGACGCCCAAAATACGCACAGAAAATGAGCCTCTAGAGTAGGTTGCGCCTGCGCAGGCAGCTATCCAATCCCTAGCGGAAAATGGGGGGGCAGATCAGGCCAGTGGCATGTACTGCTCGGCCAGGCTGGCGTACAAAGCGCCGCCCAACGGCAAGATGGCGTCGTTGAAGTCATAGCGGCTGTTATGCAGCGCGCAGCTACCCGGCCCGTTTTCCGTGCCCTGGCCTATGCGCATATAGGCACCGGGCTTGACCTGCAGCATGAACGAGAAATCCTCCGAACCCATGCTGGGGTCCAGATCGCGCACCAGTTGGGCAGCGCCCACCAAGTCCTCGGCAACCCGCATTGCAAACAACGCTTCACTGCGCGAATTCACCGTGGGCGGGTACAGCCGCTCATAGTGCACCGAGGCGGTTGCGCCAAAACCCAGAGCGACAGCGCTGCACAGCTCGGTGATACGCCGCTCTATCAGGTCCTGCACGGCTGGGTTGAAGGTGCGCACCGTCCCTACCAGCGTGGCCTTGCCGGGCACCACGCTCATGGCGCCCAGGTCGCCGGCCTGCACCGCACAGATGCTGACCACGCCACTGTCTATAGCCCGGATATTGCGCGATACCACGCTTTGCAGCGCGGTGATGGTGTGCGCAGCCACTAGCACCGGGTCGATATTCTGGTAGGGATGGGCGCCGTGACCGCCACGGCCGGTGATCTCAATGGTCACCCGGTCCGAGGCCGCCATCATCGGGCCCGGATTCAGGCCGATGGAGCCAGGTCGCATATGCGGCCAGTTGTGCATGCCAAATACCGCCTGGACCGGGAAGCGGTCGAACAAGCCATCCTGGATCATGGCCTTGGCGCCCGCGTAACCCTCTTCGCCAGGCTGGAAGATCAACGCCACCGTGCCATCGAAATTGCGCGTTTCCGCCAGGTAACGCGCCGCCCCCACCAGCATGGTGGTGTGGCCGTCATGGCCGCAACCATGCATCAGGCCGGTCTTGGCCGACTTCCAGGCCAGATCGCTCGTTTCGGTCATGGGCAGCGCATCCATGTCGGCTCGCAGGCCCACCATTTTGTCGCTGCCGGCCTTGCCGTTGCGCCCATGGATTACGCCCACCACACCGGTCTTGCCTATGCCGGTATGCACCTCGTCCACACCGCACAACTCCAAAGCCTGCTGGACCCGGGCCGCCGTGTAGACCTCTTCAAAACCCAGCTCGGGATGGGCATGCAGGTCGCGGCGCAAGGCCGTGAGCTCGGGGTGAAACTGGGTGATGTGCGCAAAAGCGCGGCCATTGGCTTGGAGCAAAGAGGTGGGCATATGCGGCGTGAAACAGTGTTCTGCAAGAACGTTCTTAGAACTGTACAAGCTTTACCCTAACCCTTCGCCCTTGTGTGTCAAAAGCCGCGCAGATCGTCCACTGCTTGCAACAGCGGGCCCTGCCGTATCAAACCCAAAGTTTGGCCAACGACGTCCACATCGTTGTCAAAGCCGCCATGGCTGGCCGGCACCTGCTGCAAAGGCGTCTTGCCGTCGGCTTGCAAAGCCGTGGTGACCTTGTCGCGGTCCAGTATCTGCAGGCGCCCATCCCGCTGCAGGCCCGCCTGCGCCACCGCACGCCGCCAGTCCTTGAGCGCATCGCCGGTGCTGGCGCTGCCATCCCAGCCGTTGTAGTCCTCCTGGTAGACGTTCTCCATGCCCAGGATGGGCGTGCGCAAATCCACCTCCAGCGCGTTAGACACAAAGTACAACAGGGACTTGCGATAGATGGACGCCACGTTGTCGTTGCGCTCCACCCGGTCGGACAACACGCTCAGGTGCAGCCGGGCCATCACCGCCGGGTCCATAGCGTAGTGCTTGTTGGCAAAGGCCACGGTGCACGCCGGGGCGTACAGATGGATGGAACTGATGGCGGGCGTGGGCACGCCCCGGCCGGCCAAGGCCGTGAGCATATGGCCCAGGATGATGGAGCCGGCTGAATGGCCCATGAGGTGGATCTCCAATTTGTCGCCCCAGGTGGCCATCAACTTCTGCAGCGCCTTGATCAGCAACTCGCCACCGCGCCCGGCGCCGAAAGCCAGCTCGGCGTTTTCTTTCATCTCGCTCCAGATGGGGCGGGCCAGCGATCGGCCTATGGTCTTCTCGATCGCCAGGTCGGTCTTGTCGGTAATCCAGTCGGCCAGACCACCGGCCAGCGTAGGTTGCTTGTGGAAGGCATCGCTAACGATGTCGCCGATCGACTCGCGCAACCCCGTCTTCCACACCAGAAACAGCGGGTAGCAACCATTGCCCACAAAGTGCCGCCCCATGGCGCGAGCGCGTTGAATAGCGTCGCCCTCGCTGTTCAGGCCGCCGTGGGCGTAGAGCACCAGGCGCTTGACATCGCCACTGGCCGGGCTGCGAAACCATTGGTCCGGCAGATCACACACCTGGTGGCCCAGGGTGCGGCTGAGCTCGTCTTCGGTCAGGTAGCGCTTGACGCGGCCATCGTTGCCCAGCACCACGCTGTGCTGGTAGGCCTGGTCCTCACTCCACCACTGGCTGGTATTGGCATCACCCACCGCGGCGTTGGCCTGCGAGGCCACCACGCTGACACGCCCCACCACCACACCCGGCACACCCATGGCCACCACCCAGGCATCCATGCCATTGGCCAGCCAGTCGGCATAGCCGATCACCCCGAAGCCGCCCATGCCCCAGCCCTTACCCCAGGAGTTCTGCACCACAAAACCCTGGTTGTTGAAGCCCACCAGCGCGAAGGCATGGCCGTTGTCTTCCGACGGCCGTCCGTTGAACGGAATCAGCGGAATATCGGCATGGCCCTTGGGGTTCTTCTTGCGTGCCGGCAGGCTGTGCCAGCCTTCGTGGGTGAAAGCCGATACATACACCGCCCCCACCGCCTGGATCGCCGCCTGCAAGTCGGTGATGGACTTCAGGTCGATGCGGTAGTACACGCCCAGCGTGGTCTGCACCGCCTTCTTCGCATAGCCGTAGCGCGGCTGCTCCTGCGTGTAGGGCCAGTCCTCGGCCATGCATACGCCGTGGTTGAACCAGCCCTTCAACGCGCCGCGGCAGCTGGAGCCGCTATAGTTTTCGCCAGCATATTCGTCGTATCGCCGCGCAAAGTTGTACAGCATGCGCGGGCTGACCGACGTCATCTGGGCCGGGCTATTGGCCTTGCGCCAGCGCAGGTAGTTGACCACGCAGGCCAGGCCGAAACCGGTGCAGGCGCCCTCGCCGCCCTGGTCCAGGATCAGGCCGGCCTGGGTGTAGGCAGGTAAAAAGCGGCGTATGGCGTCGTCGCTGGGGTACGCATCGTCCAAGCCCAGCGGCGGTGGCTGGTAAGGTCGGTCACACAGGTCCGGAGGGTCCTTGCGTACGGTCAGCTGACGCGACACCGGTGCTGCCTTGGCCTTGGTGCTCTTGCTCCGTTTAACCGGCGCGCCCGCCTTGGCCGCCACAGCCTCCACAGGCCAGACCTTGTCGGCCAGCACGAACACATCCTTGAACCGGTCCAGACCGTGCGCGCCGCCGTTGACCAGCTTGCGTGCCACCGCGTAACCACCCGTGGCCAGGGCCTGACGCATAGCATCGGCCTTGTCGGCAATGAAACGGGCCAGCAACAGGGCCGCCACCTCGGGCGCATTCGCCAGGTCCGGGTTGGCAGCCAGGTCAAAGCCCAGGGCCTTGCCATAGTTTTGGTAATTGCTGCGCCCAGTCAGCTGCACAAAACCGCGGCCCTTGAAGCGCGCGCCATCGCCGGGCTGGGTATTGCCCAGCGCCTTGCGTCCGTCGTACAGGCCAAACGGCATGCCGCCGGGCGCGGTATTGAACTGCGACACGAACTCGGAAATCGGCAGAAAGCCCTCGGTCTCTGCACGGATGGTGCCCAGTGCAGCGCAGATGATGGGCCGGTCCGTCAGGCCCAGCGCGCCCAAGGCCGCCACCACATAGGGCAGGTAGCGGGCGATATTGGCGGGCTTGGTCGCTGGAAAGAGCTGGCGTACGGCGTCCGGTGTCAGTGCCAACTCCATCGCCGGGGCCTTGGCCAGACCCAGCTGCAGCTGGCAGTACGGCCCCACCACACCATCGGCCACCAGGCCCACGCCCGACTGCCAGCGCCGGGCCGCAGCCTCCACGTCGGCATCCACCAAGTCGGACGGAGCCCCCTTGGCCAGACTGGGAAAAGCCAGCGCATCGCTGCCCAACACCGCAACCAGCGCCTTGCGCAAGGCTGGAATCTCCGGCCCCTGGTAACCCCGAACCCAAAGCATGCCCATGGTGTGCTCCTCTCGACAGAGGGTGTGTCGGGCATGCATTGTGAACCCGCCACAGCGCAAAGAACATCCCTTATTTGCGGGATGGACCCAGTGCTTCAATGCCCCGGGCTGGCGCGCATGCGGTTCACATCCAGTTCGGTCACGCCCTGCGCCTGGTTGCCCCAGGCGCTGCGGATATGCGTCAGCACAGCGGCAATGTCGCTATCGTCCAGCACCAGCACAAAGGGCGGCATGCCGAAGGGACGCGGGTTGCCGGCAGTAGCGGGGGCAAAGCCGCCGTTCAGCACGGTCTGCACCAGATTCGCCGTGCTGGCCATGGTGACAGCGCGGTTGCCCGCCAGTGCCGGATACGCGCCGGCCACACCCTGGCCTTGCGCACCATGGCATTGGGCGCAGTGCTTGTCGTACAGCTGCGCGCCGCGCTCCAGCATGCGGCCAGGGGTGGGCGACAGGTCGCGCACGGGTGGCGCGGCCGTGGTCTGCGGCAGGGCCTGCAAATAGGTGGCGACCGCACCCAGGTCGGCAGCCGACCAGTACTGCGTGCTCTGCAGCACCACCTCGGCCATGGGGCCTTGCACCAGTGCGCCCGGGACCGTGCCGGTCTGCAACAGGCGCACCACGTCTTCGCGCGGCCAGCCAGCCACGCCGGCCTCATGCGGCGAGGTCAGTGCGGGTGCGTACCAGTTCTGCATGGGGATCAAGCCGCCGGCCAGGTCCAGCTCGCCGCTGCTGGCGCCCAGCGCATTACGCGCCGTGTGGCAGGCGCCGCAATGGCCCAGGCCGCGCACCAGATAAGCACCCCGGTTCCATTCGGCCGACTGCTGCGGCTCGGGCTGCTGCACACCCGGCTGAAAGTACAGCGCCCGCCACACCGCCAGCGCTGGCTGGGTGCTGAAGGGCCAGCGCAGCGCATGCGGCGTGGTGGCCTGCGCGGTGGCCGGCAAACTCTGCAGATAGGCGTACAGCGCGTCGGAGTCGGCGCGTGTCACCGCCGTGTAGCTGGTGTATGGGAAGGCCGGGTACAGCAGCCGCCCGTCCTTGGATCGACCGTTGTGCAGCGAGCGCCAGAAGTCGCTGGCCGACCAGCGGCCTATGCCGGTTGCAGCATCCGGCGTGAGGTTGCTGCTGTAAACCGTGCCAAACGGCGTGTCTATGCCGCGCCCACCAGCATAGGGCGTGCCGCCACGCGTGGTGTGGCAGGCCGCGCAATTGCCCAGGCGCGCCAGGTAGGCACCGCGCTGCAGCAGCTCGGGCGTGACCGTGGGTGCGGCGGATGCATCGTCAGATTCATCGCGCACGTTCAAGGCCCACACCAGGGCGCACAGAGCCAGGGCAACCAGCAGTCCGAAGGTGATCTTCTTCATGGCGCGGGTGCACTTCCGCAAACGATGGTCTTGGCGCCTGGCAAGAGTGCAGGCAAAGCGGCCACCGCGTGGGTATTGGCGGGCAGCGGCTGCGCGGCCAGCCAGGCGGTGACGGCGGACACATCTTCCGGCGGCAGCTTGCGTGCCACATCGGCCATGCAGTCGGGCGCATGGGCGCGGCGCTGGCCGGTGCGCCAGGCGCCCAGCTGGGCATTCAGGTAGTCGCGCGGCAGACCCAGCAGACCGGGGATATTGGGCGCCACGCCGGTCAGCGCAGCGCCGTGGCATTGGGCGCAGGCGGGGACCTGCCGGGCGGTGTCGCCTTGACTGACTAGTTGTTGGCCTCGGCGCAGTTGCTCAACAGGTGCGCTGCTAGGCTGGGGCGCAGGGTATGGCAAGTCCAAGGCTGCAAAGTACTGGGCAATTTCCATCAGATAGGCATCGCTCAGCGGGTCCACCATCTGCGTCATCAGGCCGTAGTGGCGCCGGTTGTCGCGAAAGTTCAGCAGCTGGTGGTACAGATAGCCGGCCGGCTTGCCGGCGATGCGCGGGTAGTAGCCGTCGCTGGCCGCCCGGCCCTCTTTGCCATGGCAGGCCACGCAGGCCAGGGTGCGCTGGGCCATGCTGTCCTCAAACACGGGCGGCGCGGCCAGGCAGGTGCCAGCGGCCCACAGCAAGGGCAAGACAAGGGTGCGCAGAATAATTTTCACAGTGGCGGAATCATGCCGGACTTGCCGCGCCAGGGACAGCAGCAGTTGGCGTTTAAAAAACCATATCAGATGCCAAAAATGCAAAAATCTACGGATCAGTTGGAATCAACATGAAACGTTACGAACAGCTGGCCGAGCTGCTGGCCGCCGACATTCGCTCTGGCCTGCGCGCGCCGGGCAGCCGCATGCCGTCCATCCGCACACTCACTGCGCAGCAGGGCGTCAGCCCGTCCACCGCCTTCCAGGCCTATTACCGCCTGGAAGAAAAAGGCCTGGTGCGGGCGCGTGAGCGCTCCGGCTACTTTGTGACGGCCGCCACCAGCCTGCCGCCCGCACCCACGGCCCGCACCGCCCCGTCGCCCGCGCGGGTTGCCGCCAAGGTGGACATCAGCGAGCTGGTATTTGCGGTGCTGGACGCGGCGCAGCAGCGCGACATCGTGCCGCTGGGTTCGGCCTTCCCCTCGCCCGAGCTGTTTCCGCTCCAACGCCTGGCCCAGTCCTTGACCGCCGGCAACCGCCAGACGCAACCCTGGCAAACCGTGCAGCACCTGCCGCAGGGCAGCGCCCACCTGCGCCAGCAGATTGCGCAGCGCTACCTGGCCCTGGGCATGGTGCAGCCGGCCGAAGAGCTCATCGTGACCAGCGGCGCGCTGGAGGCGCTGAACCTGTGCCTGAGTGCCGTGGCCCAGCCCGGCGACCTGGTGGCGGTGGAGTCGCCCGGCTTCTACGCCAGCCTGCAGGCGCTGGAGCGGCTGAAAATGCGCGCGCTGGAAATCCCGGTGCAACCGCAGCACGGCCTGGACCTGGACGCGCTGGAGCAGGCCCTAAAGCGCCACCCGGTAAAGGCCTGCTGGTTCATGACCAGCTTCCAGAACCCCACCGGTGCCAGCCTGTCTGCGGCGAACAAGCAGCGCCTGGTGGCGCTGCTGGCCAGCCACCAAATTCCGCTGGTAGAAGACGATGTGTACGGCGAGCTGTACTTCGACAGCCGCGCGCCGCTGCCCGCCAAGGCCTATGACCAACACGGCCTGGTGATGCACTGCAGCTCGTTCAGCAAAACCCTGGCGCCCGGCTACCGCGTGGGCTGGGTGGCACCCGGCCGCTTCGGCCAGCGCATACAGCGCCTGAAGCTGATGACCACGCTGGGCGCCAGCCTGCCGGCCCAGGCCGCGCTAGCCGACTATCTGCAGCGCGGCGGCTACGACAAGCACCTGCGCCGGCTGCGCCACACGCTGGAGTCGCAGCACTCCAGCCTGGTCGCCGCCATCGCCCGCCACTTCCCCGCCGATGTGCAGCTATCGCAGCCGGGCGGCGGGTATTTTGTGTGGCTTTCCTTTGCGCCTGGCTTCGACACTCTGGCCCTGCACCAGCAGGCGCTGGCGCAAGGCATAGGCATCGCGCCGGGGCCGATCTTCTCCGCACGACAGGGCCTGCGCCACTGCATACGGCTGAACTACGGCCACCCCTGGGATGCGCGCATGGAAGCCGCCATGGCCACGCTGGGTGCGCTGGCACGCGCGCAAGACATTTATAAGAAATAGGCCGCCAGCGCAGGTAATACCTGCGCAAGCAGCTACTTATTTAATAGCAATCAGCGCTATGCCAGCCGCAGGTCCAGGGTCTGCCCGTCTTCCGGCAGATGCACCCGCAGACCTTGCGCGCTGGCCTCTGCCCGCAGATGCTCCGGCACCTGCTGCAAGGCATGCAGACCGCGCAGCACCAGCACGGCCGACCAGAGCTGGCCCTGCCAGCGCAGGTGCAGGTGCTGGCCGTCGCGGCGCACATACATCTGCAATGCGGCGTTGCCTTGGGCATCGGGCACCCGCACGCAGCTAGTCTGGCCATCGACCAGCTCGAACAGGTGCAACTCCAGGCCATCGCGGTAGTCGTAGTCGGGCCGGTCGTTGCGCGCACCCAGGGCCAGCAGGCTGCCGGGGCGTACGTACAGCGGCAGGCTCAGCATGCCGTGTTGCTCATGGCGCCAGCGGCCGCCGTCCACCACCTCGCCGGTGAACAAGTGGGTCCAGCGGCCCTCGGGCAGGTACACGTCCACCTCGGAATCGCTGCGCAGCACGGGCGCCACCAGCAGCTGGCTACCCAGCAGGTACTGGCGGTCCAGGCTGTGGGTGTTCAGGTCCTGCGGAAACTCCAGCAGCAGCGGCCGCACCATGGGCGTACCGTGGTCGCGGGCCTGCACGGCGGCGTCCCACAGATAGGGCATGAGGCGGCACTTCCACTGCGTGAAGTGGCGCAGCACGTCCACCGCCTCTTCGTCAAACAGCCATGGCACACGGTAGGACTTGCTGCCGTGCAACCGGCTGTGGCTGGACAGCAGGCCGAAGGCGCACCAGCGCTTGTACACGTCGGCCGGCGCGGTGTTCTCGAAGCCGCCGATGTCATGGCTCCAGTAGCCAAAGCCCGACAAGCCCAGCGACAGACCGCCACGCAAGCTCTCGGCCATGGACTCGTAGTTGGAGCTGCAGTCGCCACCCCAGTGCACCGGAAACTGCTGGCCGCCCACCGTAGCAGCGCGGGCAAACAGCACGGCCTCTGTCTCGCCCAGCTTCTCCTGCAGCACACGGTAGACCAGCTGGTTGTAGATGAAGCTGTAGTAGTTGCGCATGCCCTGCGGGTCGGAACCATCGTGGTAGACCACGTCGGTAGGGATGCGCTCGCCAAAGTCGGTCTTGAAGCAGTCCACACCCATGTCGATCAGGCGGCGCAGGTGGTCGGCATACCAGTCGCAGGCGGCGGGGTTGCTGAAGTCCACCAGGGCCTGGCCGGGCTGCCAGCGGTCCCACTGCCAGACGCTGCCATCCGGCCGTCGCAGCAAGTAGCCTTTGGCCATGCCCTCCTGGAACAGCGGCGAGGGCTGGGCGATGTAGGGGTTGATCCAGAGGCAGATCTTCAAACCGCGCTCCTTCAACCGGGCCAGCATGCCCACCGGATCGGGGAAGTTCTCGCGGTTCCATTCAAAGTCGCACCAATGGAAGGCCTTCATCCAGAAGCAGTCGAAATGGAACACATGCAGCGGCAGACCGCGCTCGGCCATGCCGTCGATGAAGTGGTTGACGGTCTCTTCGTTGTAGTCGGTGGTGAAGGATGTCGTCAGCCACAGGCCAAACGACCACTGCGGCGGCAGCGGCGGGCGGCCGGTGAGCTGGGTGTAGCGGTCCAGCACGTCCTTGGGGCCGGGGCCGTCGATGACGAAGTACTCCAGTGCTTCGCCCTCGGTGCTGAACTGCACCTTGGCCACCTTTTCCGAGCCCACCTCGAAGGACACCAGGCGCGGCGTGTTGACGAACACGCCGTAGCCGCGCGAGCTGAGGTAGAACGGAATGTTCTTGTACGACTGCTCGGAGCTGGTGCCGCCATCCTGGTTCCAGATATCCACCACCTGGCCGTTGCGCACAAAGGGTGTGAAGCGCTCGCCCAGGCCGTAGATGTTTTCGCCCACGCCCAGGTCCAGGCGTTCGAACATATACGCACGGCCCGTGGCCTCCTCCAGCGCCTGGCCGCCGCTGCGCAGGCCGCTGCCGGTCAGGCGCTGCGCGCCGTGGAAGAAGTCCAGCGCCCAGGGGCCGCTGCGCGGAATGCGGACCGACAACGTGCCGCTGCTGAGCGTGGCGTGTTCAGGCCCCATCTCCACCTTGGCCGCGCTGCCCTGATCGGCATACAGAGTGAATGCCGGCTTGGCCGGGCCTCCGCCCTGGAAGTGCTCCATGCGCACGCCGATGATGCCGGGGCGCGGCGCAAACAGGCGCAGGGTGAACAGCGCCGTGTCCAGCTGGTAGGCGCGCTGCGACACGTCCTTGGGCGCGGCGTGCACCAGCAGTTCATTGCCGCGCTGCTGCACCTCGTGCACATGCACCGGATACATCACTTGCAGGCCCTTGCGGATGAGCCAGTTACCGTCGTTGATCTTCATAAAGGTGGTTCAGAAATACGGCCTTGCAGTCACAGCGCGGCTTCGGTGGAGTGGTCAAAAACATGGACCTGGGCCGGGTCTATACCCAGCGGCACCCAGTCGCCCGGAACAAAAGAGACCCGGCCGGTCTGGGCCAGCGTGACGCTGCAACCCGCCAGGTCGAAAGTGATGAAGGTCATGCTGCCGGTGGACTCCACCGCATCCACCCGGCCCAGCAGGCTGCTGCCTTGCTGGATGCGCAGATGCTCGGGGCGCAGGCCCACCCACACCGCACGGCCTACGGGGCGTTTGCGGTCCAGCGCCAGCACACGGCCCGCAGCGCCGGTGATGGCCACCTGCAGCCCATCGCCACCCACCACACCCGCTACAAAGTTCATAGCCGGTGAGCCAATGAAGCCCGCCACGAAGCGGTTGCTGGGCTTGTCATACAACTCCAGCGGCGTGCCCACCTGCTCAATGCGGCCGGCACGCATCACCACCACCTGGTCGGCCATGGTCATGGCCTCGATCTGGTCGTGCGTCACATACACCGAGGTGGCTTGCAGGCGCTGGTGCAGCTTGCGGATCTCGCTGCGCATGTGCACGCGCAGGGCCGCGTCCAGGTTGGACAGAGGCTCGTCAAACAAAAACACCTTGGGCTGGCGCACGATGGCCCGGCCCATGGCCACGCGCTGGCGCTGGCCGCCCGACAGTTCACGTGGCATGCGCTGCAGCAGGGTCTGCAGACCCAGGGTGTTGGCCACGCCATCCAGGGCCTTGCCTATCGTCTCCGTCGTGGCCTTCTTCAGCCGCAGCGAATAGCTCATATTGCGCGCCACGTCCATATGCGGGTACAGCGCATACGACTGGAACACCATGGCCACATCGCGCTCGCGCGGCGGCTTGTGGTTGACCACCGCGCCATCGATGCGCAGCGTGCCGGCGGTAATGTCCTCCAGCCCGGCAATGGTGCGCAGCAGTGTGGACTTGCCGCAGCCCGAGGGCCCGACCAGCGCCACAAAGCTGCCGCGCGCAATGTTGAGGTCAATCTCGCGCAGGATGGCGGTGCTGCCAAAGGCCTTCACCAGGCCCTGGATTTCGATGGTATTCATGGAGAACCTACTTGAGTGCGCCAGCCGTCAGGCCGCTGACAATGCGCCGCTGCAGCAGCATGAAGGTGATGAGAATCGGCGTGGTGTAGATGGCCGCGTAGGTCATGATGCCGACCCAGTCGGTCTTGGTGTCGCCCACAAAAGCCGCCAGCGCCACGGTGGTGGTGGTGTACTTGTCGTCCAGGATCAGCGAGCGCGAGAACACGTACTCACCCAGGGTCTGCAGGAAGACCAGGATGCCGGTCACCAGCACGCTGTTGCGCACCAGCGGCAGCACCACGTGGATGAAAGCCTGGCACGGCGTGGCGCCGTCCACCAGGGCGGCTTCACGCAGCTCGCGTGGTACCTGTACAAAGGCCGAGCGCATCAGCACCATGTAGAAAGGCAGGGTCTTGCTGATCTGCGCCAGCGTGACCGACAGGCGCGGAAAGCCCAGCAGACCCAGCTCCTGGAAGGCCGCGAAGATGGGCGTCACCATCAGCGCCGGCGGCAGGGCCTGCAGCACCAGCACGGCGAACAGCGCCGTCTCTATCCAGCGGCTGCGCGCCTGGGCCAGCGCATAGGCCGCGCCGGTGCCCAGCAGCACCGTGGCCGCCGTCACGCCGCTGGCAATCACCAGCGAATTCCACAGATTGCGGCCCATGGCGTAGTCGTGGAATACGCGGGCAATATTCGACTGCGCGGCCTCCGGCCAGAAGGTCGGCGGCAGGCGGAACAGCTCGGGGTTGCTCTTGAACGCCGTGATGAACATCCAGTACAGCGGGAACAGGTACAGCGCGGTCAGTGCCAGCGCCAGGCAGAACAGCAGCTTGCGTCGCATCGCCACCTCTTACACCAGCCGCTCGCGGCGGGTGGCGCGCACATAGACCACCGCCGTGGCCACCACCACGACCAGCATCAGCGAAGCAATCGCACTGCCCGACGCCACCTCAAAGGTCTGGAACGACAGCTGCCACGACCAGTGCTGCGCCAGCTGCGACGCATTCGCCGGGCCACCCTGGGTCAACGCCGCCACCAGGTCGAACTGCTGGATGGTCATGATCACACCCAGCGCAATCACCGCGCCCAGTGTGGAGGCCATCATCGGCAAGGTGATGGAGGTAAAACGCTGCCAGGCATTCGCGCCGTCCAGCTCGGCGGCCTCGTACAGGTCGCGCGGAATCTGCGCCAGCCCGGCCGACAGCAGCAGCATATTGAAAGGCACGCCCAGCCACACATTGGCGATGATGATGGCGTACAGCGCGTAGCGCGCGTCCGACAGCCAGTAGATGGCTTCATGCACCAGGCCCAGCTGCAGCAGCACGTGGTTGAGCACGCCGTAGTCGCCCGCAAACAGCAGCTTCCAGACCACGCCGGCCACCAGGCCGGGCATGATCCAGCCGGCCAGGAACAGACCGCGCATCACCGTGGCGCCCAGAAACGCCTCCTGGAACAGCAGAGCCAGGCCAAAGCCCAGCACCACCTGGAACAGCAGCGACAGCGCGATAAACAGCCCGGTGTTCAGCCACACGCCACGCGCCTCGGGGCGCTGCAGGACGTCGATGTAGTTGTCCAGGCCCACCCAGGGCCGCGACCACCAAGCACCCGGCGCCATGGCATCCACCTCCTGGAAAGACATCAGCAGGTTGTAGAACAGTGGAATGCCGGCAAACACCAGCAGATAGGCCAGGCCCAGCACCAGCAGCCATTGCTCGAAGCTGCCGTAGCTGCGCGGGGGCCGGTGCAGGACGCCATCCCCGCGGCCAGGCCGCAGGAATGGCAGGGATGGCAGGGCCATCGCGCTCTTAGTTTTTGCTGACACGCTGCACCTGGGCCGCTGCGGCGGCCATGGCGGTTTTGGCGTCTGACTGGTGCGTCAACACCTGCTGCATGGCGCCCGAAATCGCCTTGGAAATCTGCGGCCACTCGGGGTTGGGGCCGCGCGGGCGGGCGTACTTCATCTGCTCGGCAAAAGCCTGGTAGGCCTGCGGCCATTTCGGGTCTTTGGACACCGCATCCGAGGTGGCGGGCAGGATGCCGAAGTCATTCCAGTTGCGCCCCTGCTGCGAGATCACGTATTCCAGAAAGCGGAAGGCCGCCTTGGGGTTGGCCGCCGTCTTGGGGATCACATAGCTTTGCTCGCCCAGGGCGGAGGTGCGTGGGCTGTCGGCCTTCTCGCCCGGCAGCAAGGCCACGCGCCACTTGAACTTGGCGTTCTTGTCGATGCCCGGAATCTCCCAGGGACCGGACACCACCATCGCCGCGTTGCCGTTGACAAAGGTGGCGGTGGAGTCAGACTGGCCGCGGTTCAGCGTATCGCGCGAGGCCAACTTTTCGTCCAGCAGCTTTTGCCAGAACTCTACCGCGCGGATGGCGCCGGGGCTGTTCAGCTTGTCCCAGTCGGCGCCGGTGCTCTGGATATAGGGCAGGAACTGGAAGGTGCCCTCCTCGTTGCCGCGCGCCGAGAAGGCAAAGCCGTAGATGTTTTTGGCCGGGTTGTTCAGCTTGGCTGCAGCGTCATGCAGCTCGGCCCAGGTGCGCGGTGGCTTGTCGGGGTCCAGGCCGGCTTCGCGGAACATATCGTCGTTGATGTACAGCGCAATGGTGTTGGCGCCGCGCGGTATGCCGACCAGCTTGCCCTTCCAGCTGGAGTTCAGCCGGGGGCCGGGGAAGATCTTGTCGGCGTTGATGACCTTGGACTGCTTGACCATGTCGTCCAGCTCCAGCAGCGCCTTCTTGGCTGCGAAGAAGGCGACGTTCGGGTTGTCTATGGGCATGATGTCCGGCCCGGTGCCGGAGCGGATGGCGCGCAAGGCCTCGTCGTTCACATCAGAGAACGCGACGCGGCGCACCTCGATGGTCAGGTCAGGGTTCTTGGCCTGGAACTCCTTCACCATGGCTTCGGTGTAGTTGTCCTGCTCGCCAAAGCTCCAGATCTTCAGGGTCTCGGCCTGGGCGGCGCTGATGCCGATGCTGAGTACGGCTATGGCAGCGGTAGCCCATTGCAGGGCAAATCGTCGATGCATGGTTTTGTCTCCTTGTAGTTGGCACATCCAGGCGGGTTGCCCGGCCTGCGGTGGCACAGCGGCTGGGCGCCCAGCGCCCGCGTCCTTGCACCACGTCGTTCTTATCACCCGTTGCTTCCTTCAATACTTTGACTTGCATCACCGGAAACGTTTACGGAAACATATTATTCAATGCTCGAACTAAGTACGTCAAGCTGGGAAATCCCATGAAAACCCTTGGTCTGCCATGCACGACACGCAAAGCAGCGCGGCGGCAAACCCCAGCACTACGCCAGGTTATCGAGATATACGTAACATAGTCGTTTCATATATCGGAGTACAGCAACGTGGGCCTCGTCAAAATCTCGGAACCTATGCACGACAACCTGCGGGTTGCCAGCGCCGCCTTGGGCCGTTCCATCAACGCGCAGGCGGAACACTGGATGCGCATCGGCATGATGGGCGAGCTGAACCCCGAGCTGAAATACGGCGAGCTGTGCCGGCTGCTGATACAAGACGAAATCCGCGCCGATGCGCAGGTGATGAAGCTCCCCCGAAAGGCCCAGGCATGAAGAGCGAAACCGTCACCATCCGCACGCCAGCGGAAGTCGCCCTCGCCCGCCGCGCTGGCCATCTGGCCGCCGAGGTGCTGCGCATGATTGGCGAGCACGTGCAGGCCGGCGTGACCACCGACGCGCTGGACAAGCTGTGCCATGACTACATCATCAATGTGCTGGAGGCCATACCCGCCAACATCGGCTACCACGGCTACCCCAAGACGCTATGCACCTCGGTCAACCACGTGATCTGCCACGGCATCCCTGGGCCCAAGGTGCTCAAGCGCGGTGACATCATCAATATCGACGTGGCCATCATCAAGGACGGCTGGTTTGGCGACTGCAGCCGCATGTACTTTGTAGGCGAACCCAGCCCGCTGGCGAAACGCCTGGTGGACACCACCTACGAGGCCATGCGCGCCGGCATTCTGCAGGTCAAACCCGGCGCCACCCTGGGCGATGTCGGCCATGCGATCCAGACCGTGGCGCACCGCGAGAACTTCAGCGTGGTGCGGGAATACTGCGGCCATGGCATAGGCCAGATCTACCACGACACGCCCCAGGTGCTGCACTACGGCCGGCGTGGCGAAGGGTTGAAACTGGAGGCCGGCATGATCTTCACCATCGAGCCCATGGTCAACGCCGGGCGGCGCGAAACCAAGGAGCTGGCCGACGGCTGGACGGTCGTGACCAAAGACCACTCGCTGTCTGCCCAGTGGGAGCACATGGTCGCGGTGACCGAAACCGGCTTCGAAGTTTTGACACCCTGGCCCGAGGGCTACGGCAGCTACCCTGCCATCGTCTAGACCACGGTACTAGCCAGCAACGTCGCTGCCACCCTGCAGGATGTTCAGCGGCCACAGCTGCTGGAAACCGGCCGCCGGCGTACCCGCATCGGCCGCCGCCATGCGTACCAGCAGCGCCTCGGCCAGGCGCGCACCCAACGGGCGCAGGTCTACCGAGAAGCCGCTGAGCCGGGGCGACAGGTACTGCGCCAGCTCACCCGTCAGCACACCGCCAAAAATCGCCATGTCCCGGCCCGGCTGCAAGCCGCGCTCGTGCAGGCCGCCGTAGGCACCTATGGCCATGCAGTCACTTTGCAGAATCACGGCGGTGGGCGGCTCGGGCAAAGCCAGCAGGCGGTGTATTTCGCGGTGGCCGCCGCGCTCGGAAAGCTCTTCACGGCCAACCAGGCCGTTGGCCACCACCAGGCCATGGCGGCGCATGGCGCTGCGGTAGCCCTTGCGCATCAAATGGCCTTGCATGGCATCGTCTTGCGGCGTGCATAGTGCGATGCGCTGGTGGCCACGCGCCACCAGGCTGCCCACCACCTGGGCCACGCCCAGTTCAAAGTCCAGATCCATCCAGGCATGTTCACCGCCCGAGTTGCTGCGGCCCAGCGCCACGTACGGGAAGCCTTGCGCAGCGATGTAATCCAGGCGCTCGTCCTTGCGGCGCGTGCCGGCCAGCACCAGGCCGTCCACCAGGCGCCGCTCGACCACGCGCTTGAGGCGCGCCAGCTCGTCGGCGTCGTCACGGTTCTGGAACAACACCAGCTCCAGGTCTTCGGAGGCAATGCGGGTTTGTATGCCTTCGGCCAGGGTCAGGAACAATGACCAGGTGTAGTTTTCATGGCTGCTTTTGGGCGGCAGCATCAGGCCGATGGTGTTGTGCCGACCCTTGCGCAGGCTACGGCCCGACTGGTTGGGCGCATAGGCGCGGGCCTGGGCGGCGACTTGCACGCGCAAGCGGGTCTGGGCGCTGACTTCGGGGTGGTTGTTCAGCGCCCGCGACACCGTGGCAATGGACAGGCCCAGGTCCTGGGCCAGGCTTTTGATACCCATGGCGGTGCTCAGGTGGAGTGCAGCGGCCCCAGCTGCGGCAATGCGCGCAAGCGGAAGGCGAAAGCAGATAGGGAGGGCATGATTTACTGTAGCACGGCTCCCATACCGGCTTACAGACAAAAAAGGCCGCCGGCGCAGATAGTACCTGCGCTAGCAGCTCTCAAATCAATAGCATCAGGGCACACCCAGGAACAGATACACATTGCTGCTGTGCCCGCTGGCCAGGCCGTAGCCGATGTAGACAGGGCCCAGCGGTGTCTCGCCGCCCAGGTAGACCGTGACCGACTCCAGCGTGCCGGTACGCTGCGTTTCGGTGTAACGCGTGCCCATGCGCGCGGCTTCCAGCGCCAGGCCGGCGCGCATATCGCCGCGCAGGCCCAGAGGCAGGCTGCCCAGAATGCGCTCCAAGCCGACACGCCCGTAGCGCATATCGTCGCCCAACAACTCGCCGCGCGCATAGCCCGACAGCTTGAGAAAGCCGCCCAGTGAGGCCGCGTCGAACACCGGCAGCGCGCCCCGGGTCGAACCGGTGTAGGCGAGCTGACTGGTAAAGACATAGCTGCCCAGCGAAAAGCTGCCCTGCAGCTGGGTGTCCAGCTTGTCGTAACGGCGCTCGGGAGAGGTGAAGTAGCGGCTGTGCAGCGCCCAGCCGTGGGTGGGAAAGTACAGCCGGTCCAGCTGGTCCAGGTCCAGGCTGGCAAAGCTGCCCTGCACTTGCTGCGACTGGTCGGTGAGCACGGCAACACCGGTCTGCAATGTCGCCCGCCCCAGGGTGTTGGACACGCCCAGGCGCATCTGCCCCAGGCTGCCCAGGTTGACGCCGCCGGCCAGCTCCAGGCGCACGGTGCTGACGTCGTATTCCGCCACCTTGCGGTTGTCCTGGTAGGCCGGGGCCGAACGCGAGGCGTAGTGCACGCTGGGCTCGATGAACCAGTTCTGCCGTGGGTCCAGCGGCTGGTAGTACTCGGCGTCCACGCCGGGTTCGCTGCCAATCTGCCCATTCACCAGCAGCTGCCCGCCCATCCGGTTCAGCGCCGTGCGCTGGTAGGCGGCGCGCAGGCTGAAGTCAGAGCCGTTCTTGCGGTCGCTCTCCAGCACCACGGCGAAGCGCAGATAGTCTGGGCCCCAGGGCTTCTCCACCGGCGTCACGCGCAGGATGTTGCGGCCACGCTCGCTCAGCAGGGTGTAGTCCACGCTCTGGTAGTAGCCGTCGCCGTAGACCCGCTCCAGGTCGCGGTACAGCGCATCCGCATCCAGCAAACTGCCGGTGCGCTGGCTGATGTGCTGGGCCACCATTTGCGGATCGGTCAGCTTGGGGCCCACGATGTCGATGGCATCGACGATGGCGGTTTTACGCTGCGCGCCGGCCAAGGCCTGGGCCCAGGCGGCGTAGGCATCCGGCTGCATGGACAGCGTCTGCAGCTGGGCCGTCAAAGCCGCAGCGGCCTGGTAGCCACGCTCCACCGCATCGGCATTGCGGTCGAAGTCGCCAGCGGTGATACCTTCTAGCGCAGGGCGGATGTAGATGTCGGCCGGTGTGAGTTCGGCCATGGACTGGCTGACGTTCTGCTCGGTCAGGATGTTGATCATCTGAGCCGACACGCTCAGCGCCGAGCCAATCTGCTCCGGCGCCAGCAGGGGCGAACCCACGTTCACGGCAATCACCACGTCGGGGTGGCACAGCGCGCGCACCTCGCGCACCGGCAGGTTGTCCACCAGGCCGCCATCCACCAGCTTGCGGTCGCGGTAGTCCACCGGCGCCATCAGGGCCGGTACCGACATGCTGGCGCGCATGGCCTGGGTCAGGCTGCCGTCGCGCAGCACCACGCGCTCGCCAGTTCCGATGTCGGTGGCGATGATGGATACCGGCAGCGGCAGGCTTTCGATCAGGCGCTCCGACAGGTCGGCGCGCACCAGTTGGTTGAAGAACAGCTTGATCTTCTGCCCCGCCAGAACACCCGGCGGAGCCACCACGCCAGACGCCCCCAAGCCCAGCTCCAGACCGGGCAGGTAGCGTTGCACCAGCATCTTGTTGCGGTAATTGGTTTCGGGGTAGGCCGTGTCGTCCTGGAACAGGTCGTTCCAGTCGGCCTTGGCCAGGGCGCGCCGCATCGCGTCGGGCGGCAGGCCAGCGGCGAAGGCGCCGGCCACCAGCGCACCCATGCTGGTGCCGGCTATGCAGTCCACCGGCACCCGCAGCTCGTTCAGCACCTCCAGCACGCCCACATGCGCCGCACCTCGGGCTCCGCCGCCGCCCAGCACCAGGCCCACACGCAAACGCTTGGCCAGGACCGGGCCGGCCGCGGGGCCAGCATCGGCTGCGCTTTGGGCCAGGCTGCTGCATGCGACAGCGGCCAAGGCCATGGCTAGAAACACGGAGAAAAGTAAGGGCGGGCGTAGAGCGGGTATCTGCATGCCCGGCATTGTCAACCGCCAGCACCCGGCATGAGGGCGCAAAAAAGCCCGCCGAAGCGGGCTTTTCTGGAGCACCCGGGTATTAGCCCACTAGCCCATTAACCCATGTGCAGGCCGCCGTTGACCGAGAAGTCGGCGCCGGTAGCGTAGCCACCTTCTTCCGATGCCAGCCAGGCGATGATGGAGGCGATTTCTGCCGGCTTGCCCAGACGCTTGACCGGCACGGTGGCCACGATCTTGGCCAGCACGTCTTCACGGATGGCGTTGACCATGTCGGTGCCGATGTAGCCAGGGCTGACGGTGTTAACCGTCACGCCCTTGGTGGCCAGCTCTTGCGCCAGCGCCATGGAGAAACCATGCATGCCGGCCTTGGCAGCCGAATAGTTGGTCTGACCGGCCTGGCCTTTTTCGCCGTTCACCGAAGAGATGTTGATGATGCGGCCCCAGCCCTTTTCCACCATGTCGGCCACCACTTGTTTGGTGACGTTGAACATGCTGTTCAGGTTGGTTTCGATCACCGAATCCCAGTCTTCACGCGACATCTTCAGGAACATGCGGTCCTTGGTGATGCCGGCGTTGTTCACCAGCACGTCGATGGTGCCGTGCTCGGCCTTGGTCTTGGTGAAGGCTTCGACCGTGGAATCCCACGAGCCCACATTGCCCACCGACGCGTAGAAGGTGAAGCCCAGTGCAGCCTGTTCGGCCAGCCATTTAGAGTGGTCGCGTGTGGGGCCGCAACCGGCGATGACCTTGAAGCCCTCGGTGTGCAGGCGTTGGCAGATGGCGGTCCCGATGCCACCCATGCCGCCGGTGACGTACGCTACTTTTTGACTCATTTTTATCTCCTGTTTGTTTTGAAAAATTCGGTGCTTAACGCTCAATCGTCAGAGCAACTCCCATGCCACCACCAATGCACAGCGATGCAATGCCCTTCTTCGCATCGCGGCGGGCCATCTCATGCAGCAGGGTCACCAGAATGCGGCAACCAGACGCGCCGATGGGGTGGCCGATGGCAATTGCGCCGCCGTTCACGTTGACCTTGCTGGTGTCCCAGCCCATTTCGTTGTTCACCGCGCAAGCTTGGGCAGCGAAGGCTTCGTTGATTTCCAACAGGTCCAGGTCCTGCGCTTTCCAGCCAGCGCGGGCCAGGGCTTTTTGCGATGCGGGCACTGGGCCCATGCCCATGTAGGCGGGGTCCAGGCCGCTGGTGGCGAAGCTGGCGATACGGCCCAGGGGCTTCAGGCCCAGGGCGGCAGCCTTCTTGGCCGTCATCACCATCACGGCAGCAGCGCCGTCGTTGATGCCGGAGGCATTGCCTGCGGTCACGCCGCCGGCCTTGTCGAAGGCGGGGCGCAAGCCGGCCAGGGCTTCGGCGTTGGTCTTCTTGTTGATGAATTCATCGTTGGCGAAGACGATGGGGTCACCCTTCTTTTGCGGAATGGTGAAAGGGGTGATTTCATCCTTGAACTTGCCGGCTTCCTGGGCGGCGGCAGCCTTTTGCTGGCTGGCCAGGGCCAGGGCATCCTGCATCTCGCGGCTGATGCCGTATTTCTTGGCCACGTTTTCGGCGGTGATGCCCATGTGGTACTGGTTGTACACGTCCCACAGGCCGTCGACGATCATGGTGTCGGTCATCTTCCAGTCACCCATGCGCTGGCCGTCGCGGCTGCCCAGCAGCACGTGGGGCGATGCGCTCATGTTTTCCTGGCCGCCGGCGATCACGATCTCGCTATCACCATAGGCCACGGCCTGGGCCGCCAGCATCACGGCCTTCAGGCCGGAGCCGCACACGGCGTTGATGGTCAGGCCGGGCGTGCCCTGGTTGAAGCCGCCCTTGATGACGGACTGGCGGGCCGGGTTCTGACCCGCACCTGCGGCCAGCACCTGGCCCATGATGACTTCGCCGACCTGCTCGGCGCTCAGGCCGCTGCGCGCCAGCACTTCCTTGATGACGTGCGCGCCCAGTTCGGTCGCAGGGATTTTGGCAAGGCTGCCGCCAAACTTGCCAACAGCCGTACGTGCGGCGGAAACGATGACGATGTCTTCCATTTTGAGCTCCTAGTTTATTGATCTGTTACGGGGTGAATGTCAGTGTAGAGGTTGCTTATGGCAGTTCCGCATACGCAAAACTACGAGGCGCGGGTTTTCACGTAGCGGCCTGGCGCCGGCTCGGTGGCCTTGTAGGCGCCCTTGCCAAAGGCCGTGGGTGCAGCCACCTGCTTGCCGGCATGGCCCTTGAGCCAGACCGACCAGTCGGTCCACCAGCTGCCTGGCTGCTCGGTGGCACCGGCGATCCAGTCCGCCGGCTTGGCCGGGAACTGGCTGGACTCGCTGGTCCAGTAGCTGCGCTTTTTCTTGGCCGGCGGGTTGATCACACCGGCGATGTGGCCGGAAGCCCCCATCACGAAGCGCTTCTTGCCCGGCAGTACCTGGGTGGACGCATAAGCCCCGCCAATCGGCACGATATGGTCTTCACGCGAGCCGTAGATGTAGGCCGGCATATCCAGCTTGCCCAGGTCGATCTTCTGGCCGCAGACCACGGCCTTGCCCGGCTTCACCAGCTTGTTTTCAAGATAGGTGTTGCGCAGATACCAGCAATAGAACGGGCCGGGCAGGTTGGTGGAGTCGCTGTTCCAGTACAGCAGGTCGAACGGCGGCGGGGTTTCACCCTTGAGGTAGTTGCCCACCACGTAGTTCCACACCAGGTCGTTCGGCCGCAGAAAGCTGAAGGTGCTGGACAGGTCGCCGCCCGGCAACAGTCCGCCCTTGCCCAGTTGCAATTCGCGGTACTTGACCATGGCCTCGTCCACGAAGATGTCGATGATGCCGGTGTCGGCAAAGTCCAGCAGCGTGGTCAGCAGGGTCAGGCTGGCCACCGGCTTTTCACCGCGCGCGGCCAGCACCGCCAGCGCCGTGCTGAGAATCGTGCCACCCACACAAAAGCCCAGGGCATTGATCTGCTTGGCGCCCGTGATCTCTTGGGTTACCGCTATGGCTTTAATAGCAGCTTCTTCGATGTAATCGTCCCAGGTCTTGTGGCCCAGGGACGCATCCGGGTTGCGCCAGCTGACCACAAAGGTGCGGTGGCCCTGCTCTACCGCGTAGCGGATCAGCGAGTTTTCGGGCTGCAGGTCCAGGATGTAGTACTTGTTGATGCAGGGCGGCACCAGCAGGAACGGGCGCTCGTAGACCTTGGCCGTCAGCGGCTTGTATTCGATCAGTTGGAACAGCTCGTTCTCGAACACCACCGCGCCTTCGGTGGTGGCCACGTTCTTGCCGACTTCGAACAGGCTCTCGTCGGTCATGGACACATGGCCCTGCTGCATGTCGTGCACCAGGTTCTTCAGGCCCTTGGCGATGCTTTCGCCCTGGGTTTCCAGCGCGCGCTTCTGGGCTTCGGCATTCAGTGCCAGGAAGTTGCTGGGCGCCGACGCGGCCATCCACTGCTCGACCGCGAAACGGATGCGGGCACGGGTTTTCTCGTCGGTCTCCACCGCGTCGGCCAGACCCATCAGGGTGCGGCTGGTCAGCAAATAGGCAGCGGCGGAATAGGTGGTGAAGGGGTTTTCGGTCCAGGCCTCGGAGGCAAAACGCCTGTCCTTGCGGATGGAGGCCGCGTCCAGGCTCTGGTTCCACAGGGCCGCGGCGTCTTGAAGATACTGCTGCTGCAACTCTTGCAGCTTATCGGGGGAAAACGCGATCTTGGGGGGGGTAGCGGCGCCGTTGACCTGGCCCATGTCCAGGCCTTGCAGTGGCTTGATCACATCGGCCCAGGCACGCGTCCAGCCGTCGCCCAGGGATTGCTGGAATTGCCGGGCGGCTTGCGCCCAGTCCGGTTCAGAATGCATAGTGCTTCCTCACAAAGCTTGTTATTGGATCAATAACAATTGGCTAAAACTCGCCCTCTACAGAGCACTATCTTTATGTACATCGTTCCGATTGGCTGGCTTTACGTGGCCCTCATGATGGCAGTGGCAGAGGCCACCAATACTAATGGCACTGTACTCGGCGCCGTGTTCACGTTTGTACTCTATGGAGCGGTACCGGTCGCCTTGGTGGTTTACCTAATGGGGGCTCCGGCCAGGCGCCGCGCCATCAAGGCGCAAGCCGCGTCGGAGCTGGCTGCGCAGCAGGCGGCAGCCTCTGCGCAGACGTCAATCGCCGAGCCAGATACTGGCAGCCATTCGTCCACAAATAGGACTACGCCGGTAGGAGAAAAATCGTAACGAATTGCTAACAGTGCACCACGCCGGGCTGCCGTCGTTGCCATATATGCCGCGCACACCCAGTGCCTGCAACCGCAAACGCGCCAGTCCAGGCAGATCTGCCAGCCATTTACCCGGCCCATGGGGCACAAAGCAGGCGGCCGCCTCGGGCTGGTGGGCCATGAAGGCGGCAGGCACCTCGGGCCCCACCTCAAACTTCTGCGGGCCAATGCACGGGCCCAGCCACGCTATTATTTCTGTAGCTTCTGGCGCAGATGCTGCCTGCGCCAGAGCATGTATTTCTTCATAAGCCGCCTCCAACACGCCCTGCCCGTCCTGGCCCAGCAAACCGCGCCAACCCGCATGGGCTGCGGCCACCGCCCGGCCCTGGGTGTCGGTGAACAGCACCGGCAGGCAGTCGGCCACCATTACCGTACAGGCCTGGCCGGGCTGGTTGCTCACGCTGGCGTCGGCCACGATGGGTGCTGGCTCCTTCGCAGGAAGCCGCACCACGGCCCGGCCATGCACCTGCTGCAAGAACGTGGGTTCGGCCTGTAGCCACTCACCCAACAAGGCCCGGTTGCGCTGCACGTCGGCCAGCACATCGCCCACGTGGTCGCCCAGATTCATGGCGTCGAAAGGCGCGGCCGACACACCGCCCGCGCGGCTGGTAAACACCGCGTGCACGGAACGGGGGGCGGGCCAGTCGGGCCGCAGCCAGTCGCTGGGAAGGGACTCAGGTTTCAAGATCGTGCGCTGTGAACTAAGTTGCTGGCAAGCATACATTGCAGCCGCCCTCAATCCAGCTTTCGCACTGTGCATTGCTATTTTTTCAATAGCTGCTAGCGCAGGTATCATTTGCGCCAGAGGCACTTTCTTCTTATTTTTTATGCACACACCTTTACGCTATGGTTTCCTGGGCTGCGGCATGATGGGCCAAGAGCATCTGCGCAATATCCAGCTGCTGCCCGACGCCGTGGTGACCGTCATTTTTGAGCCCGATGCCACCATGCGCGCGCGCAGCGCCGCCCTGGTGCCGCAGGCCCGGCAGGTGGATTCGCTGGACGCCCTGCTGGCGTCGGACGATCTGGACTGCCTGGTCATCACCAGCCCCAACTTCACCCATGCCGGCCAGCTGCAGACAATTGCCGCGCGCCGCCCCCTGCCCTTGCTGGTGGAAAAGCCCGTTTGTACCAACCTGGCCGATGTGGCCGCGCTGCACGCCCTGCGCCAGAGCTACCCCGCGCCGATCTGGGTGGCCATGGAATACCGCTATATGCCGCCCATCGCCACCACGCTGGCCCACACCCATGCGCAAACGCATACCGGCCCGGTGACCCTGTTCAGTCTGCGCGAGCACCGCTTCCCGTTTCTGGAAAAGGTGGGCGACTGGAACCGCTTCAACAAGAACACCGGCGGCACGCTGGTAGAAAAGTGCTGCCATTTCTTCGACCTGATGCGTCTGCTAACCCGCAGCGAGCCGGTGCGCATCTACGCCTCGGCCTCGCAGGCGCACAACCACCTGGATGAGGTGTATGCCGACGGCGTGCCCGACATCCTGGACAACGCCTTTGTGACAGTGGACTTTGCCAACGGCCAGCGCGGCCTGCTGGAGCTGTGCATGTTCGCCGAAGGCTCGCGCTACCAGGAGGAGCTATGCGTAGTCGGCCGCGACGGCAAGCTGGAATGTTTTGTGCCCGGCCCCACACGCTTCTGGCCCGCCGCGCTAGGCCCAGCGCCCACGCCCAAGGTGGTCATCAGCCCGCGCCATACGCCCGGCCCGCAGGAGCTGGACATCCCCATCGACCCACGCCTGCTGGAGGCCGGCGACCACAACGGATCGACCTTCTACCAGCACGAGAAGTTCTACCGCGCGGTACGCGGCCAAGGCCCGGTGGAAGTCGGCCTGGCCGATGGCCTGAAGGCCGTGGTGATGGGCCTGGCCGCGCAGGAATCGGCGCGCACCGGGCAGGCCATAGACCTGCGCAGCGGGCCTTACGCCATCAGCGCTCTGGATTAAAAAGGCGAGGTGGAGGCCGCGCCGGTCTCCAGCGTGTCCACCGCGAACTGGCCGCGCTCAAACACCAGGCCCTTGCCAGGCCGCGAGCCGTAGTGCTCGATCTGGCCCAGCAGGATGTCGTGGTCACCGGCCTGCACCGTCTGGTACAGCTTGCAGTCGAACCAGGCCAGGGCCGGCACCAGCTTCAGGCGCTGGCTGTCCAGCCGCACAAACTCACCCGCCGCAAAACGCTCGGCCTGGGTACCACGCGCAAAGGCCTGGGCCAATTCCTGGTGCTCGCTGCCCAGCACGCTGACGGTGTAGCCGCTGCTGCGCACAAAAGCCTCGTGGCTGGCGGCGTTGTGCCGGATATTCCACAGCACCAGGGCCGGGTCCAGCGAGACCGCGTTGAACGAGCTGCAGGTCATGCCCCAGTCCTGCCCGTTCCAGTGGGTGGTGACCAGGGTCACACCGGTGGCAAAGCAGCCAAATGCGTCGCGCAATGCGCGGTCGGTCGCGGTCTTCATGGCACCTCCACACCGGCGGCCAGGCTGTACAACTGGTACCAAGTCTCGCGGTCCATGGCGACCTTGAAGGCATCGCCCAGGGCCTGCACGCGGCCCAGGTCGTTGGTGCCCAGTACCGGCACGATGCGCGCGGGGTGGGCCAGCAGCCAGGCCACGGCCACCGCGTCCAGGCCTACGCCGTACTGGCTGGCCAGGCTTTGCAGCAGCGGGCGCACGCACTGGGCGGCCGCACCGTAGCCAAACAGGGCACCACCCGCCAGCGGCGACCAGGCCATGACCGGCTGCTGCCTTTGCTGGTGGTAGGCCAACTGGCCGTTGGTAAACGGGCTTTGCGCCAACAGGCTGAGTTCGATCTGGTTCGTGGCCAGCGGGGTCTGCATGGCCGACTGCAGCAGCTCGCAGTCCCAGGGCTGAAAGTTGGACACGCCCACCGCGCGCACCTTGCCGGACTGCACCAGCTGGTCCAGGCAGGCGCCGGTTTCAGCCGCGTCCATGAAGGGGTCGGGGCGGTGCAGCAACAGCAGGTCGATCACGTCCACGCCAATGTGGCTCAGGGACGCTTCAACCGAAGCGCGGATGTGCGCGGCCGATGTGTCGTAGTGCTTCACCCGGCGCTGCGGGTACTTGGCGGATGTCAGCATGATGCCGCACTTGGTGACGGTCTGCAGCCGGGCCTTCAGCTCGGGCGCGGTCTTCAGCGCGGCGCCAAACAGGGCTTCACACTGGTAGTCGCCATAGATGTCGGCGTGGTCAAAGCTGGTAATGCCCTGGTCCAGGCAGGCGTGGACCTTGCGCAAGGTGGCCTGCACCGAGGTATCGGCGCTGTCGGCCAGGCGCCATACGCCATAGACCAAGCGACTAAGTTCGAGGCCCGAAGCCCCCAAGGCAATGCGTTGCATTAACGACGTTCTCCGAGCCCCAGGGGCGTGTTCGGTGTGGATGGTGGAATGCGTCCGTAGTGTTGCGGCAGCGAAAGCGTTTTCAGGTGGGGCAAGACCTTCTGGCCGAAGATTTCGCATTCGTCCTGGTGCGGGTAGCCCGAGAAAATAAACGCCCGGATACCCATCTTGCGGTAACGCTCTAGTTTACTGAGAACCTGATCCACACTGCCGACCACCGCCGCGCCGCAGCCGGAGCGGGCCCGGCCAATGCCGGTCCACAGCTGCGGCTCGACAAAACCCTCGGCGTCTGACTTCTCGCGATTCTGCGCCTGCAGCGACACGCCAAAGCTCTTCGCGTCCAGCGCGCGGGCGCGGATCTCTGCGCCTTTTTCATCGTCCAGGCGGGACACCAGCTCTTGCGCGTATTCGCGCGCCTCCTGCTCGGTATCGCGCACCACCATGTGCACGCGCAGGCCGTAGTCAATCACGCGGCCGTAGTGCTGGGCGCGCTCGTGCACGGCGCGCATGCGCTGGGCCAGCATTTCTTCAGGCTCGGGCCACATCAGGTACACGTCGCAATGCGCGGCGCACAGCTCCACCGCCAGCGGGCTGTAGCCGCCGAAATACAGCAGCGGGCCGCCGTTTTGCTGGTACGGCCGCACCGGGTCGCAGGACAGGCCTTTGAGCTGGTAGATCTGGCCCTCGTAGTTGATCTCGTCCTGCGTCCAGGCCTGCTTCAAAATCTCGACAACCTCCCACGAGCGCTGGTAGCGGTATTCATTGCTGGCGTCCTCGCCGGGAAAGTTGGAGGAGATCACATTCAGCGTCAACCGGCCCTGCAGCATGTGGTCCAGCGTGGCCACAGTGCGCGCCAGCATGGCCGGGTGCAGCTCGCCGCAGCGTATGGCGGCCAGCAGGTTGATGTTGCGCGTCATCGGCGCCACAGCCGAGGCAAAGGTCAGCGTGTCCTGCCCCACCTGGTAGGACGAGGGGCAGAGGATGTTGCGGTAGCCCAGGCGATCCGCCGTCAGCAGGATGTCGCGGGTATGTTCCCAGCTGCTGCGCAGGCTGCCATCGGGTACGCCCAGGTAGCGATAGTCGTCCGAACACAGTGGCGCGAACCACGATACCTCGGCTGCGTCCACAGCCTCACTTTTCACCGGCACTACCGCCATACGAACCTCCATGTATTGCGCTTCATCAAATGGACTGCATAATGAATGAATAGTATATGACTTTAGTCTTTTCCACGTGAGCACCAGCAGCCCGGAAACCCTTTTGCCCACGTCCCAGCCGCTGCCGCGCTATCTGCAGGTCAGCGAGATGCTGGGCCGCGAAATCCTGGCCGGCCACTGGCGCGCGGGCGAGCGCATCCCCACCGAGCCGGTGCTGGCCGCATCGCTGGGCGTGGCGGTGGGCACGCTGCGCAAGGCCGTGGCCGAGCTGGAGCAGCGCGGCATGCTGGAGCGGCGCCAAGGCTCGGGCACCTATGTGCGGACACGGGCCGGCCGGGTGAAGAACATCTATGAATTCTTCCGGCTGGAGCTGCTGCAAGGCGGCGGCCTGCCTACGGCGCAGATACTGGCTGTGGACGCTGCCCCGCTGCCCACGGCGCTCATCGCACGCGAGCAACCTGCCTGGCGCAACGGCTGGCGCATACGCCGCCTGCGCGCGCTGAACGGCACGCCGGTGGCGCTGGAAGAAATCTGGATAGACCAGCGCCACGCACTCAGCCCCGCATTGAGCGACGCGCTGTACCAGTTCTACAAAGAGCAACTCGGCTTCTGGATCGCCCGGGTGCAAGACCAACTCTCGGTGGACGCCCTGCCCGCCTGGGCCCCCGCCGCCCTAGGCCTGGAAGCCGGCGCGCCCTGCACTTACATTGAACGCCAAGCCTGGTCGAACAGCCAGGTGGTGGAAGAGGTGTCGCGCACCTGGGTACACCCGCAGCGGGCACGTTACTGCGCACGCTGGCCCTGACACCTTGCTACTGAATCAATAGCTGCCTGTGCAGGCATTACCTGCGCCAGAGGCCGGTTTGGCTTAAATCCACGTCGCAAGGGACAGCCATCGGCCTGACACAGCGCCGGCCAAGCTTTCAGCTAGCTATCACCAAGTGTCGGCGTTTTCTCTGTAACAAAGCCCAGGTGCTGGCAGGCATCATCCACCCATGAATATTTTGTTGGTGGAAGACGACTTGAACCTGGTGGATGCCCTCAGCCGCATGTTGGTGGCGCGCGGCTTTCAGGTCGTTTGCTGTGCCGATGGCCTGGAGGCCTTGGTGATGCTGCGGCAGCGGCAGTTTGATGCGGCCCTGCTGGATTTGACCTTGCCCGGCCTGGATGGCCTGGAGGTGCTGCAGCGCCTGCGCGACGAAGGCTCGCGCCTGCCGGTGCTGGTGATGACCGCCCGCACCGCGGTGGAAGACCGGGTGCTGGGCCTGAACTCGGGTGCCGACGACTACCTGAGCAAACCCTTCGACGTGGAAGAGCTGGTGGCCCGGCTCAAGGCCCTGGTGCGCCGCAGCCTGGGCGTGGAAGATTTTCGCTGCGGTGCGCTGCGCCTGGACCTGGACAAAGGCCGGGTCTTCCGCGGCGCGCTACCGCTAGAGATGCCGGGGCGCGAGCTGGCCCTGCTCAAGGCCTTGATGCTGCACCCCGGCCAGGCCGTGGCCAAGGAGGACTTGCACCAGACCGTGTTCGGCGACGAAGGCCAGGCCGGCTCGGACGCCATCGAGGTGCTGGTGCACCGCCTGCGCAAGCGCATCCAGGGCTCGGGCGCCAGCCTGGTCACCTTGCGCGGCGTGGGCTACTACCTGATGGACGACGCGCTTGCCGACAAGCAGGACGTGCCATGAATGCCGGCCCATCCGCTTTCTGGCGGCGCCTGGCAGCCTGGCGGCCCTGGCTGGTAGGCCGCTCCATCCGATGGTTTGTATTTGTCTGGGCCGTTGGCCTGCTGCTGGCCCTGGATGCTGCCAGCAGCCTATGGCCGCTGGGGCTGTCTGCCGGGGAATGGTGGGCGTTGAAAACCGGCTTGTTTGCCGCTGCACTGTGGTGGGTGCTGGGCAAGGCCTTCCGACCGGCTGTGCTGCTGGGGCAAGACCTGGCCCATCGCCGCGCCGATGACCTGCGCCAGGTGTCCGGCACGCAGCCCATGGAGCTGGAACAGCTGGCCGCCGCCGTCAATGGACTGATGCAACAGCAGCAAGCCTCGCTGGACCAGCAAAAGAAGTTTCTGGCCGACGCCTCGCACCAGCTGCGTACGCCGTTTGCGGTACTGCGTACCCAGCTGCAGGGCGTGATGTCCGGACAACTGGAAACCCGCGAGACCCTGCCCAAAATGCTGGCTACCGTGGACCGGTCCAGCGCATTGGTACGCCAGTTGCTGGCCATGGCCAAGGTGGAGCAACTGGTGCGCCGCGCCCACTGGACCGAAGTCGACCTGATGGCCGTGGCCCGCGACGTGGTGCTGGAGTTCGCCCCGCTGCTGGCCCGCAAGAAGCTGGACTTCGCGCTGCAGGCGATTCCCGTGCGCCTGCTGACCGACCCCTGGTTACTGGGCGAAATGGTGCGCAACCTGCTGTCGAATGCCATCCACCACACCCCCAAGGGTGGTGCACTGGGGCTGGTAATACGCGTGCTGCCCAGCGGCACCGAGCTGCTGGTGTGGGACAACGGTGGCGGCATGGACGAGGCTGTGCAATCCCGCCTGTTCGAGCCCTTCCAATCCTCGTCCGGCGCCACAGGCGTGGGTTTGGGCTTGTCGATCTGCCGGCAGATCGCGGTGTCCATGGACGCCACGGTGGACTTGTTCAACCGCGTGCAAGGCGACCACATCGTGGGGGTGGACGCCGTGGTGCGCTGGCCGCAGGAGCTGTCGCATGGCTAGCGCGGTGCAGTTCCAGGCGGTGGACAAGGTGTTTCCGAACGGCGTGCGGGCACTGAACAATGTGCAACTGCGCATCCCACCGCGCCAGCTGACCACATTGCTCGGCCCATCCGGCTGCGGCAAAACCACCTTGCTGCGCATGGTGGCGGGGCTGGAGCGGCCCACCACGGGCCGGATACACATAGGCGATGTAGACGTGACCGAACTGGACTCGGCACAGCGCCCGATCAGCATGGTGTTTCAAAGCTACGCCTTGTTCCCCCACCTGAATGTGCTGGACAACGTGGGCTATGGGCTGCGCATGCAAAACCTGCCCACGCAGGAATGCGACCACCATGCCATGGAGGCGCTGGAGGCGGTCGGCTTGCAAGCCATTGCTGGTAGCAACACCAGCCTGCTGTCCGGCGGCCAGCAACAACGCGTGGCCTTGGCCAGAGCCCTGGCCCTGCCCCCCCAGGTGCTATTGCTGGATGAGCCGCTGTCCAACCTGGATGCGGGCTTGCGGCGCCACATCCGCGAGGACATCCGGGCGCTGCAGCAGCGCCTGGGGCTGACGGTGGTCTACGTCACCCACGACCACAACGAAGCCATGGCGGTCAGCGATACGGTGGTCGTCATGCGCGACGGCCAGATCATGCAGATAGGCACGCCACAGCAGGTGTACGAGACACCGCACTGCGAATTCGTGGCGGGCTTCATGGGCGATGCCGTGCTGTTCGATGCCGAGGCCGACGCCATCGGCACGGTGCATCTGGGCCCGTTGCGCGTGGGCTCGGGCCTGACGCGGCGCCAAGGCAAGGTGCGCCTGGTCGTGCGGCCACACGCCTGGCGGCTGGAGCCCGCCAGCGGCACCGGCCTGGCCGGCAGGGTGCTGTCGCGCGCCTTTCTGGGCCGCAATACCGAATACCAGGTACTCACCGCCTTGGGCACGTTGCTGGTGCTGGTGCAGGGCGAGGTACAGCCGCGCCAGGTGGACTCGCCCGTCAGCGTGCGTCTGGACACCCAAGGCGTCAGTGTGGTCATGCCCTCGGGCCAGGATGCCACCAACGATCCCTGACGTGGGGGCCATGGGCCCCGCCGTCTTGGCTATTTCAATGTTTTCAATCGGACCCAGGAGGTCCACATACCAGGAGATCCACATGAAAAAAAACAAGTTCTTGATTGCCCCCTTGCTGCTGGCCTTGGGCATGCCAGCCTTTGCCGATGGTGGTGAAGTCAATGTCATTTGCTCGGCCCAGGCAGATTGGTGCAATCTGATCCAGATCACCTTCGGCAAAACCAGCGGTATCAAGGTCAATATGACGCTCAAGGGCTCGGGTGAGGCTCTGGCCCAGATCACGGCAGAACGCGCCAACCCGAAAACCGATCTGTGGTTTGGCGGCACCGGCGACCCGCATTTGCTGGCCGCAGAGCAGAACCTCACCCTGGAATACAAATCCGCCTCCCTGCCCCAGCTCCATACCTGGGCGCAAAAGCAGGCTGAGCAGGCCGGCTACAAGACCGTGGGCGTGTATTCCGGCCCCTTGGGCTTTGCCTACAACACCGAGCTGCTGGCCAAGAAAAAACTGCCCATACCCAAGGTGTGGGCCGATCTGCTGAAGCCCGAGTACAAGGGTGAAATCCAGGTGTCCGACCCGCGCGCCAGTGGCACGGCCTACACAATGATTGCCACCCTGGTGCAGCTCATGGGCGAAGACAAGGCTTTTGAATACCTGGCGGCGCTGCACAAGAACGTCAGCACCTACCCACGCTCGGGCGTCGGGCCGATCAAGGCTGTTGCGCGTGGCGAGGCCGCCGTATCCATCAGCTTTGTGCACGATGCCCCTGGCGAAAAAGCCCAGGGCTTCCCGGTCGAGGCCATCACACCTGCGGATGGCACGGGGGCCGAGATCGGCTCCATGTCCTTGATCAAAGGCGCGCGCAATCTGGACAATGCCAAGAAACTCTACGAGTGGGCCTTGACGCCGGGCGCGCAGCAATTCGGCGTGGCTTCCAAGCAGTTCCAGCTGCCGTCCAACAAGAGCACAGCACCCGACCCGCGCATCCCTGATTTCAAGAAGATCAAGCTGATTGACTACGACTACGCCAAGTACGGCCAGGCGGCAGTGCGGCGCCAGTTGATCCTGAACTGGGAGCGCAAGGTCTTCAACCAGGCCAAGTAAGCCCGTATCGGCGAGCCCCACCCGGGGCCGCCGATACCGCCCTGCAGCGCAGCCCATCCATCTCCACAGATCTCCCTCTATGCCAGTCCAATTTACAGAACGAACCCAGCGTGCGATATACGCCTGGGTGCTCATAGGCCTTGCCGCCTACCTAGTCTTGCCGTGGTACTTCTTGCAAAGCGGATCACTGCTCTCGGCCCTGCCCAGGCTCTTCTCCGAACAGGTCAGCGCCAACGGTGTGACGCAGGCCGCCATCCATGGCCGCGCTTGGCTCTGGACCGGCTTTGTCGGCCTGCTGATCGCCGGCATCGGCGCCGTGCTGCCCGCAAGCCGGCGCCAGGGTGGCGTACTGATTGCCGGAGCCCTGGTCGGCCTGCTGGGGCTGGGGATCAGCGGCTTCACCATCGGTGCCGTGGGCTGGTCGTTTGAGTGGCTGAATGCTGCGCTGGGAAGCTTGCCGCAAGGGCAGTTTGGCATGGGCTGGGGCGCGTTCCTGGTCTTGGTCTGCCTGGTGATGCTGCTGGGCTCGGGGATTGCACGCCTGGGCTATTTCCGTGGCGATGTGTTTGTAGCTGCCACGGTGGTGGGCTGCACCGCACTGCTGTGCTTGTTCGTGGTGTTTCCTGTAGCCAAGTCGCTGGCCGCGGCCTTTTATACCGAAGAGGGCAACTTTGCCTTGGCGGCCGTATGGGACCGCATCGGCACCGAACGCGTATGGGGCCTGGCCTGCCTGCACAGCAGCAGCCATTGCGGCGTGGCCTGGAACACCTTGTATCTGGCTTTGCTGACGGCAGCCGGCACTACGGCGCTGGGCACCATGATTGCGCTGATCTCCGAGCGCGGCACCGACAAGCGCATCCAGAAACCGCTAGGCGCTCTGGCCATGCTGCCCATCATCACGCCTCCCTTTGTGGTGGGGCTGGGTTTAATACTGCTGTTTGGCCGTGCGGGCATCGTCAACCAGTTGCTGGAATGGTCGATGGGCGTCGTGCCTTCGCGCTGGTTCTACGGTGTGTTTGGCGTGTGGCTGGCCCAGTTGTTCGCCTTCACCCCGATTGCCTACATGATCATGCGCGGCGTGGTGCAAGGCATCAGCCCGTCGCTGGAAGAAGCCGCGCAAACACTGCGCGCCAGCCGCATGAAGACCTTCACCACCGTGACCCTGCCGCTGCTGGCGCCGGGCCTGGCCAATGCCTTTCTGGTGGGCTTCATCGAAAGCATTGCCGACTTCGGCAACCCCATCCTGCTGGGTGGCGACTATGCGGTGCTGTCCACCGACATCTTCTTTGCCATCGTCGGCGCCTCGCTGGACCAGGGCATGGCGGCCGCACTGGCACTGGTGCTGACGGTGTTTGCATTGACCGTGTTCTTCGTCCAGCGGCGCATTCTGGGCAGCACCAGCTTCACCACGGTGTCTGGCAAGGGCGATGCGGGCGTGCCCATGGAGTTGCCCACCCTGGTGCGCCGCGTCTGCACCTGGGTGGCCGGCCCCTGGCTGGCCTTCACGGTGGTGGTGTATCTGTTCGCCTTTGCGGGCGGCTTCGTCAAGATCTGGGGGCGCGACTACAGCCTGACCCTGATGCATTTCAAGACCGCATTCGATGTGCAGATGGGCGAACATGGCCTGGTCTGGGCCGGCACGGCCTGGAGTTCGCTGTTCACCACCATCACGCTGGCGGCCATCGCGGCGCCGATCTGCGCCAGCATTGGCTTGCTGATTGCCTGGCTGCTGGCCCGCACCGAGTTCCGGGGCAAGGGATTGTTTGAGTTCTCTGCACTGCTGACCTTTGCGATCCCCGGCACGGTGCTGGGCGTCAGCTACATCCTGGCCTTCAACGTGCCACCGGTCGAGCTCACCGGCACCGGCCTGGTGATCGTACTGTGCTTTGTGTTCCGCAACCTGCCGGTGGGCGTGCGGGCCGGCACCGCGTCCTTCAAGCAGCTGGACAAGTCACTGGACGAAGCCTCGGTGATGCTGCGCGCCAGCAGCATGACCACGCTGCGCCGGGTAGTGCTGCCGCTGCTGAAGCCGGCCCTGGTGGCCGCGCTGGTCTACAGCTTTGTGCGCTCCATGACCACCGTGTCGGCGGTGATCTTCCTGGTCACAGCCGAGTACGAACTGGCCACCACCTACATCATCGGCCGGGTCGGCAACGGCGACTACGGGGTCGCGCTGGCCTACTGCACGGTGCTGATTCTGCTGATGTCCCTGGTCACGGCCTTGATCCAGTTTTTTGTCGGTGAACGCAAGCTCGGCCGCCGCACCGTCGGCGCCAACAAGTAGTCCATCGGCACCGCCCTCCCATCCCATTGACACATCCGAATCCAGGAAATTTACCCATGACCCAAGCAGGCATTGAATTCAAGAACGTAGGCAAACGCTATGGCGGCGAACGCTCGCCACTGGTCGTCAAAGGCATCAGCTTCACGGTACCCAAGGGCAGCCTGACCACGATCCTCGGCCCCTCCGGCTGCGGAAAAACCACCACGCTGCGCATGATCGCCGGCCTGGAAACGCCCAGCTCCGGCCAGATCTTCATCGACGGCCGCGACGTGACCCATCTCGGCCCGGCCGAGCGCAACGTCAGCATGGTATTCCAGAGCTATGCGCTGTTCCCGCACATGAGCGTGCTGGAGAACGTGGGCTACGGCCTGAGCGTGAGCGGCATCGAACCCGCCGAGATTCTGGAGCGCGCCCACGCAGCCATGTCCGCCGTGGGGCTCAATGGCTACGACGACCGCCTGCCCAGCGAGCTGTCGGGTGGGCAACAGCAACGGGTGGCGGTAGCCCGGGCCCTGGTGCTGGAGCCCTCGGTGCTGCTGTTTGACGAACCCTTGTCCAATCTGGATGCCCGGCTGCGACGCTCCATGCGGGAAGAAATCCGCGGACTGCAGCAACGCCTGGGCCTGACCGTGGCCTATGTGACGCACGACCAGAGCGAGGCCCTGGCGGTCAGCGACCAGATCATCGTGATGGACCAGGGCCTGGTCGCGCAAGCCGGTACGCCTTCGGATCTGTACGAACGCCCCTGCAGCGAATTTGTGGCGGGCTTCATGGGCGAAGCGATGTTGTTTCCAGGCCAGGCATTGGCCGATGGCAGCGTCCAGGTGGGAACACTGCGCCTGAAAGCCCTGCACCCGGTCCAGCCAGGCCCTATCAAGGCAGCCATCCGGCCCGAAGCCTGGACGGTAGGCCAGCCCAGCGAAGGCGGACTGGCGGGCGTGATCGCCAAAAAAGCCTATCTGGGCAGCATCTACGAGCTGACGGTGGATACCGGCCTGGGCCCCATCTTTGTGGTTTCGTCGGACATCGTGTCGGACTGGAAGCTGGGCGATGCCGTGTCCCTGAGCCTGCCCGCCCGCGGCATCTCGGTCGTACCCGCCTGACGGCGCCAGCACACATCGGCTGAACATGCTTTATCCACGCCGGCGCACCATCGCGGCTTTGGCCGCCTGTTTCTCTGCACTGCTGTTGCCGATACCGGCGCAGTCCAAGCCCTCTACGGGCTTGGTGTTTGGTCTGATATCGCCCAGGGCCTCGGACGAAACGCGAACGCATTGGGAGCCGTTCGTGAAGCGACTGGGCCTGGCTGTCCAGCAAGCGATACAGCTCAAGATTTACGAAAGCCAGAGCGATATCGTCCAGGCCTTCATTGCCGGCGAAATCGACATTGCCTGGATGGGCAATTTCCCGGCGCTGGAGATCGTGGAAAGTGGTGTGGGCGAAATATTTGCCCAAATGGTCACGCAAGACGAAAGCGTTGGCTACAAGTCCATCTTGGTGGCGCAACGCGATAGCCCCGTGCAGACGCTAGAACAGGTGCTGCAGCAGGCCAAAAGCCTGCGCTTCGGTGACGGCGATGCCAAAAGCACCTCCGGCTATCTGGTGCCGCTGTACTTCGCGTTCCATAAAAGCGGAATCAACAACCCCAAGGCGATCTTCCGCTCCGTGGAAGTCGGCAGCCACCAGCAAAACCTGAAGAAAGTGGCCCAAGGGGAGGTCGATGTAGCCACGGCCAACAACGAGGAGCTGGCCTTTTTCCAACGCGACTTTCCAGCCTTGGCGCGCAAGCTGAAGCTTGTCTGGGAATCCCCGCTCATACCGCAGTCTCCCCTGCTCTGGAAAAGCCATCTGCCACCGGACTTGAAGAAAGCCATCCAGAAATTCGTGATCGGCTTTGGCTCCAACCCTGCGGAGAAGCAGATCCTGCTGGCCGTCAATGGTTTGTCCAGATTCAGGCTCTCCAGCAACCGGCAACTGGTACCCATCGCGGACCTGGAAATGTTCAAGACCCGCCAGGCCATTGAAAACGACAAGACACAGACCAACGGTGAGCGCCAACAGCGCATCAATGCGGCCATTGAACGCGGCTCCCACCTGGAACTCCGCCTCAAACAGATCAACCCCTAGGCTCTGCCAACCAGGAAACACCGCGATGTCCTCTGCACACACCTCTTACTCCTCGATTGCGCGCCGCCTGGGGCTTGGCTTTGCGGCCGTTCTGGCACTTTTACTGACGGTCGCGGTGGTCAGCGGGCTGGGCATGCAGAGCATGGCCCAACAGCTGGACCGCATCACCGAAGTGAACGCCAACAAGATCCGGCTGGCCCGGGACTTGATGGACAACATCAACGCCCTAGCCTTGCACGTGCGCAATGTCACCTTGTTCACCGACATGCAGCAGATCGACTCCGAAGTCAAACAAGTCGCCGAGGCCAAGTCGCGTTATGAGCAGACGCAGTCACACTTGGTCGCCGCCATGGCCACAGACGGGGAAAAAGCCGCCCTGCAAGAAGTTGTGCAGATCAGCCAGCAAGCACTCCCCTTGATCGACCAGGCCGTGAACCAAGGCAGCAGCGGCGACAGCACGGCGGCAGTCACCACCCTGACCAGCAAGGTGCAGCAAGAAGAAACGCTGTGGCGCCAAAAGGTGGCCCTGCTGGTGGATTTGCAGGACCAACTCTCTCTGGACGCATCCAGTCTGGCAAAAGCCCATCAACGCCATACGCTGATCACCATGCTGGTCCTGGTAGTGGTGTCGCTGGCTCTGGGCGGCGTGATTTCTTGGCGCATCACGCTCAGCGTGACAGCGCCTATCCAACGTGCAGTAGTGGTAGCCGAGCGGATTGCCCAATGCGATCTGACATCCTCCATCGATGTCAGCAGCGCAGACGAAACGGGGCGCTTGCTGGAGGCCATTCGTTTGATGCAAGACCGCATGAAGTCGCTGGTGAGTGAAATTTCGCACTCCGCAGACTCCATTCAAAACGCAAGTTCGGAGGTGGCCATCGGCACCCAGGATTTAAGCATCCGGACCGAGCAGACCTCCAGCAACCTGCAGCATGCCGCCGCGTCCATGGCCGAGCTGACCGACACGGTACGCCTGAGTGTGGACGCTGCCCACAGCGCCAATCAGTTGGCAAGCTCCGCGGCTACGCTGGCTGCTCGGGGCGGGTCGGCGGTGCTGCGCGTGGTCTCCACCATGGACGACATCCAAGCCAGCTCCCGCAAGATATCCGACATCACCAGCGTGATTGACGGCATAGCGTTCCAAACGAATATCCTGGCGCTCAATGCGGCTGTGGAGGCGGCCCGCGCTGGCGAACAAGGGCGGGGGTTTGCCGTGGTCGCCAGCGAGGTACGCAATCTTGCGGGACGCGCGGCGGAAGCAGCCAAAGAGATCAAGGGGCTCATTGCCGCTTCGGTGGAGAAGGTGCAAACGGGCACCACTCTGGTGGGCGACGCGGGTCACGCCATGCAGGACATCGTTGATTCCGTGCAGCGCGTCTCTCACATGATTGGCGAAATTTCAGCCTCGTCCAGCGCACAATCCGCGGGGATTGAACTCGTCAATGGCGCGGTGGCTCAGCTAGACCAGATGACGCAGCAAAACGCCGCGCTGGTGGAACAGTCCGCAGCGGCGGCCGAGTCCCTGCAAGAGCAGGCCCGCCACCTGACACGCATGGTGGGGCAGTTTCATCTTGGCGGCGAGTCCCATGCCCACCGCCCTGTACGGGCTCGTCTGGCGGCACCGGGTTGAAGCGCGCAATCGCAAATGCTATTTAATTAATAGCTGCCAGCGCAGCTAATATCTGCGCTAGAGCCATTTTTCTTATATGTCGTGCTCTGGCAGATATGAAAGGAGCCGACGCGTTTCTTCGGGGTAGTCTTGGCTTTTGTGACGATTAACGTAGTATCGAACCACATGGATGCCAAGCATCCCAACGGAGACAAACGATGACACGTGTTCGCGTTGAAGGCTTCACTATCTCGCTAGACGGATACGGCGCTGGTCCGCAGCAGGACATCCACAACCCACTGGGGTTGGGCGGAACCGAACTGCACCAGTGGCTGCTCCCTACCCGCACATTCCAGCGCGCCCTGTTCGGCAATGACGACGGCACGACCGGGGTGGACGAGGACTTCGCCGCCCGTGGCTTTCAAAACGTGGGGGCCTGGATTCTGGGACGGAATATGTTCGGCCCCATCCGTGGCGCCTGGCCGGACAACGACTGGAAGGGCTGGTGGGGAGACAGTCCGCCATACCACGTGCCCGTCTTCATCCTGACCCACCATGCGCGCGCGTCCATCACGATGCAAGGCGGCACGACCTTCCATTTCGTCACAGGTGGCATCCACGAAGCGCTCACCCGCGCACGCGAGGCGGCTGCCGGCAAGGACGTGCGGATCGGCGGTGGGCCAGACACCATTCGTCAGTATCTGCGTGAGGGCCTGATCGACGAACTGCACATCGCCATAACGCCGGTCCTGCTCGGCCGTGGCGAAGCGCTGTTCGCAGGTCTGGACTTGCGGAGCCTGGGGTACGCATGCGTTGAATCCGTGGCGTCGGAGAAAGCCACGCATGTCGTGCTGCGGCGCTTAAGCACTCACTGAAAGCGATGTCTCTGACAAGCCGCAGTTTTGGCTCGCACGTCGGTACCAGTTTTTCGAAATTTGCATTGCCGCTTTCGAGATTGGCGGAGGACGGCCATAGGCCCGAAGCCGATGTTCGCAGTTCTCGAAAGCAGTCGTTTATTTGCCCGCGCCTATGCTCACCAAAGGTCCAGTCGGTGAAATTGAAACCGGACAACATCGGCACCAGCCGGGACATCCCCGAAGTTAAAAACGAAGCCGTGCACCTGAACTAGGCCCTCAGTTTGGTCCATTACTTTGCCGCAACCGCGATACCCGGAGCTTCCGTGGCGCTCCAACCGCTCCGCACCAACCAGTGCCTTTTCGTCTACCGGCCAATCCTGCAGGTACGGAGACTCCAGTGCATCGACCATGACCGGATGCAGCAGGTTTGGAACTGCTTGGCCAACCGTATAGGAGCACTGAGAGCAGAAAGCCACTACCGTGCCCGCATCGCTGGCGAGTGTGACGTCGGCATCCTCGTTAGCGGCAAACCAGTCGATGCTCGAAATAGTGAGGTTATTCATCGAAGATGCCATTTATGGCTTGGTTGATGGCGTGCCCTAAACGACAGCTTTTGGCCGTATTCTGCCGTATCGGGTACGGCTGGCCAGGGCCCGCAACGGCCATGCTGCAAAACTTCCCTGCTCACGATTCGGAAATCCGAAACTCAAATTATGTGCAGAATGGAAGGCATTGGCCTTCCAGACTCACTTTCGCCTTATCCACCTGGGCTTTTGTGAGCGTACAAAGAAACCAAGCGGGCCGCCTCGCAATATCCCGCGGCGGCGGCACTAAAAACCCAATGAATTCCGATTGCAGATGCATTGAAACAAGGCGCGCAAACAGGTCGCCGTGCTGAAGAAGCATCTCTTCAAGAGATGGATAGCAAGCGGCCTCAAGTTCGGCATAGATGCCACAAGGAGAAGTAGGGTCCCCATCGTCCTCACTCTCTCGCTCTACAAAACTGCACCAGTAACTGCCAAATTTTTCGAGTATCTCGTTGTGAGACCATTCAATGCGATAGCCAGGGCTCCGCCTTTCGATAGAAGCTTTGCGACCCCATCCACTCCAATGTGTGCACACCAGCCCTATGTCAATTTTCTTTCCACCCACAAATATGTCTGGCATATCAATGTCCGCTGTTGGCCGCATTCTGCCGGATATCAGTAAACGCCTCCACACGGCAAAACATGGCTAGCAACGAGCTGAGAGGTGCCCATTCTCATAGTCAGGTTCACGCCCCCGAGGCCGCCATGCAATCACGCCTTCCGTTCGCGCACGCACCTCAGGAGTCGCCAAACAAGTTGCGACTGCCTCATAACCGACAGCACCTGGATAGGGTGCCACGCGAATCGGCGGGCTGTGATTGGCAGGGCAAAGAAGAATGGACCCTCCCGTACCAACGGAAGCTAAATCGAGGATGACAGCAGAACGTGTCATCAAGAAGAGCGGGCGCTCCACGGACATACGGCGACGCAGATGGGCAGACACCGCCTGTTGGGTGGGCGTATCCAGTCCGTGCTCAACCATGTCGACGACCAGAATGGTCGGCCCTTCGGCTTCCAGTCCGACCAGCAAAGCGGTTAGCGCCTCGGAGGCGACAGCGCCGTCTTCGACCAGCCAATCAATCGCGTGGTTGACGCGTAATCGTAGGTTCGAGTCGGCATCTAGGCGCGCCTTCGCATCACCTGCCGCAACCCGCTCTAGGCCAAGGAACGCCGCCGACGGCAAAACCTCGGCTAAGCGCAGGGCCAATCGCGTTTTCCCGCTGCCCAACGGACCCACGATGTAATTCAGGGGACGGATGTCGTGCAACTGGAAAAATTCACCGCCCCAGGGCCAGGGGAGTTCGAACTCGACGCTCAGCCCATTGGTCGGGACTTGCAAGCGCGTCAACTCTGTGACGGTTAGCTTGTGCCCTCTGTCCAACTTGGCTCGTAGACCACGAACACGTTCGATGGTGTCAGCCAGCCGACGCGCATCGCCTTCAAGCACGGTCTGATGTAAGACCAAGGCAGGTTCAAGTCCCTCGGCATCGCCTTCCAAGACGCTGGCCACTTGTGCAAGGCTCAGGCCCAGCGCACGAAGGGCCACAATTTCGTCGGCACGCTGCATCTCCGTTGGTCCGTAAGACCGCCAGCCGGCCTCGGTGCGCGTTGGCGTCATAAGACCACGTTGCTCGTAGATACGTAATGCCTTCACGGAGATGCCAAGCCTTCTAGCTGCCTCTGAAGGGCTCAGAAATCGCGTTCGACTGTTCACAAATTCACCTCTTCACATTTGGAAAGATGTTTTTATAAAGGTGGCCCTAAGGGTCGGGTCAAGCGAGTTTTGAAAAAAGAGCTCGAACGTCAGCTTCTGGCTCAACTGGAGCCAGGCTTCGAATGTCCGGAGTTGGCCGAGGCTGTGTGAAAACAGAAATCGTATCAGCGCATTCCGGCGGCTTGGCTGACACTGGTTCGGGTCAGTCCCCAAACTGCATGACAGCCAAACCACTGCCACTTACTTCTCCGCCTGCTTCACCGACTCCGCCATGTCGATAGAGATCTTGTTCAAGGCCTCGTCCACGCTCATCTCGCCCACGATGGCCTGGGTTACCCGGGTCACGGTGGGCAGCATGATGGCGCGGTTGTACTTGTAGCCCTGGAACTGGTAGGCGGCTGGGGACAAGCGGGGCACCTCGCTGGTGAACACACCCAGCGCCGCCTTCACCGCGGGCGAGGCGGTGTAGCTCACGCCTTTCTGGGCCAAGCCAGCGTGGGCCGGGATGTTCTCGGTCTTGGTGGTGAACTCGGCGTAGTTGGCCTCCTGGGCCAGAAAGTCCAAGAACTGGCCCACTTCCTTGGGCGACTTGGTGCCCTTGATGGCTACAAAAGCCGGCCCGCCTGGGATGCCGGTGCAGGCCGCCACGCCACAGGGGTTGGGCACGGCCACCCAGTCAAAACTCTTGCCGATCTGCGCCTCCATGCGGCGGATCTGCCAGGAGCCCGACAGATACACCACGATGCGGCCGTTCTTGAATTCCTCGAAGGCATCGCGGTAGGTCGAGCCGCCGGCGCCGCCCCACACCTCCTTGGGCATGGTGCCGTCCTTGTGCCAGGCGACAAACTTCTGCACCGTGCTCTTGTAGCCATCGTCCAGGGCCAGCTGGCCCTTGGCATCGAAAATCTTGGCGCCGTTGCTGATGGCCGCGCCCGCAAAGCGGTGGCCAGAGCGGTCCCAGGCCATGGAGGCCGGGGTTTCTGTGGCCTTGGCCACCTTGCGCGCGGCATCGGCCCAGGCGTCCCAACTGGCCTTGGGACCAGGCAACGGGATGTTGGCCTGCTCGAACAACGTCTTGTTCACAAAAGGGCCGGTCACGGTGAGCTGCGTCACCATGCCGTAAATGCCTTTGTCGCTGGCGTTAGGCCGCATCCACGGCAGGGTGCGGCCAAAGTTGCGCTCCCAGTAGGCGGGGTCTTTGACGTAGGGTCGGATGTCCAGGTAGTACTTGGACAGGCCCCCCAGATCCGCCACGCGCGCAATATCCGGCCCCTGGCCGGTGGCCAGCTGTACCGGCAGCTGCTCCACCACGGTCTTGTAGGGCACTTTGTCCAGGTTCACCTTGGTGCCGGGGTTCTGCGCTTCAAAGCGTTTAATGAGTTCAGCGGTGACGTCGCACTCGTTGCCGTCCTGGTAGCACTGGACCCGGATATCGGCAGCCGCCGCCACGCCGCCGGCACCGGCCAGCAATAGCGCTAGCAAGGAGGGGCGGAATGCGAACGCCATTGCAGCGCGAGAGCAACGAGGTGTATTCATGATGATGTGAAGAAAGGTGGGAGTAATACAAAAGAGAAGATCATCGCAGTTTGCAAAGTCTTGATTGCTTATATACAAAGACCTGGATTGCTCTAAGAACGTGTTCACGATGGGCCAAATCAAACCGACTAAAGTACAGGCCATGCATGAAGTTCCCCACGTAGTTCTGTGCGAAGGCTGCGATGCTGCGTACCCCCAGCCCCGGCTGCAACCGCAGCAGATCGCCCAGTGCCCGCGCTGCGGCACCGAGCTGGACCGCCACACCGGCAGCCAGTCGCAGCGCCTGCTGCCCCTGGCGATCGCCGGGCTGCTGATGTTTGCCGTGGCCAATCTATTCCCCATCGTCGAAATGGTGCTGGCCGGCCAACACAGCGAAACCACCCTGCTGGGTGCGGTCATGGTGCTCACCGGCGAAGACATGACCAGCGTGGCCCTGCTGGTGCTGGCCACCACCATGGTGTTTCCGCTGCTGCAATTGCTGATCCTGATTTATGTGCTGGTGCCGCTGGCGGGCCAGCGCAAGCCGCTGGGCTTTGCCTGGCTGGTACGCGTGCTGCAGTCGCTGCAGCCCTGGGGCATGGTCGAGGTGTTCATGCTCGGGGTGCTGGTGGCCATCGTCAAGCTCAGCAGCTCAGCCGAAGTGATCGTCGGCCCGGCCCTGGGTGCGTTTGTGGCGCTGACCGTGCTGCTCACCGCCCTGCTGTCGTTCCAGCCGCGCAATCTCTGGCACATGGCCTTTGCCGCAGCGGCGGAGCCGGACGCATGAGCGCACCCAGCACGCCCCCCACCGGCAGCAGCCTGGGCCTGACCGCCTGCCACCATTGCGGTACCGTGTGGAAGGATGCGAGCAACGGCAGCCGCTGCAGCCACTGCGGCACCGCCCTGCACCAGCGCAAAGCCCATAGCCTGCAGCGCACCTGGGCCCTGCTGCTGGCAGCGCTGGTGATGTACATCCCGGCGAATATGCTGCCGGTGATGGTCAGCAGCAGCCTGATCAAAACCCAGACCGACACCATCCTCAGCGGCGTGATCTACTTTTGGGTCACCGGCGCCTGGGGCCTGGCGGTGGTGGTCTTCGTGGCCAGTTTTATCGTGCCGCTGTTCAAGCTGGCGGCCTTGCTGCTGCTGGTCATAACCGCGCAACGCCGCAGCAATTGGCGGCGCAGCGAGCGCACCAAGCTGTACCGCATCGTCGAGCTGATAGGCCGCTGGTCCATGCTGGACGTGTTTGTGGTGACGCTGATGGCCGGTGTGGTGCGCATCGAAGGCTTTGCCGAAATCACCGCGGGCATAGGCATTGCTGCATTCGCCGCCGTGGTGGTGCTGACCATGCTGGCGGCACTCAGTTTCGACCCCCGCCTGATCTGGGACGGCTCGGATGCTCCAGCCCCAGCGGTACACATTTCAGAACCAATCCCCGCAGACAATCCACCGCATGGCCAACACTCCCAGTCCTGACACCCCGCCCGACCTGCCCACGCCCGTGGTGCGCCGCAGCCGCGAATGGCTGCCCTCGCTGATCTGGCTGATCCCCATCGTGGCCGCGCTGGTCGGCCTGACCCTTGTGGTCAAGACCGTGCTGAGCCGCGGGCCGCAAATCCAGATCAGCTTCGCCACAGCCGAAGGTCTGGTGGCTGGCAAAACCAAGGTCAAGTACAAAGAGGTGGACATAGGCGCCGTCACCGCCATCACCTTGGCCGAAGACCGCTCGCGCGTGCTCGTCACCGTGCAGCTGCAAAAGGAAGCCAAGAGCTTCACCGCCACCGACACCCGGTTCTGGGTGATACGCCCGCGCCTGGACGCGGCCGGCGTCAGCGGCCTGGGCACGCTGCTGTCGGGTGCCTATATCCGCGCAGATGCGGGTGCCTCGGACGACACCAGCAGCAAGTTCACCGGGCTGGAAGCGGCACCCATCGTGACCCGCGACTCGGCGGGCCGGCAGTTCGAGCTGCATGCCAGCAATATCGGTTCACTGGACGTCGGCTCGCCGCTGTACTTTCGGCGCATCAAGGTCGGCCAGGTGGCGGCTTACGCGCTGGACCCCGACGGCAAGGGAGTGACGCTGCGGGTGTTTGTGAACACGCCATATGAAAAGTTTGTGGGTGCCAACACCCGCTTCTGGCATGCCAGCGGCGTGGACGTGGAAGTCAACTCCAGCGGCTTCAAGGTGCGCACCCAGTCGCTGGCCACGGTGGTGACAGGCGGCATTGCCATGCAGGCGCCGGACGACCAGCCCGGCCCACAGGCCACAGAGAACACCAGCTTCGCCCTGGCCGAGGACGAAACCCACGCCATGAAGGCGCCAGACGGCCCGGCGCGCACCGTGCTGCTGCATTTCAACCAGTCCTTGCGCGGCCTGGCGCCCGGCGCGACGGTGGACTTCCGCGGCGTGGTGCTGGGTGAGGTCAAATCCATAGGCGTGGAGTTCAACAAGGCCCAGCGTGAATTCAGCATGCCGGTATTGGTCGAGGTCTACCCTGACCGGCTGCGCAGCGACGTCCAGGTCGACTCCGAGAAGCGCCTGCAAGAGCTGGTGGACAAGGGCCTGCGCGCCCAGCTGCGTACCGGCAACCTGCTGACCGGCCAGGTCTATGTGGCGCTGGACTTCTTCCCCAAGGCAGCGCCCGCCAGACTGCGGGTGGTGGATGGCACGGTGGAACTGCCGACCCAAGCCAACAGCCTGGACGAACTGCAGACCCAGATCGCGGAAATCGTCGCCAAGATCAACAAAGTGCCTTTCGAGCAGCTGAGCAATGACCTGCACAAAACCCTGACCAGCCTGGACGGCACGCTAAGCAATGCCGAGCAACTGGTGAAAAACCTGAACCAGGACGTGGCCCCCGAAATCACCGCCGCCATGAAGGACGTGCGCAGCACCCTGGCCACCGCCAACAAGGCGCTGGGCTCGGCCGACCGCGCGCTGTCCGACGACGCGCCGCTGCAACAAGACCTGCGCCAGACCCTGCGCGAGGTGAACCGCGCCGCCGCATCCGCGAAGGTGCTGACCGACTACCTGGAGCGCCACCCCGAGTCGCTGCTGCGTGGCAAATCCGAGGAAAAGAAATGAAGACGACCACCCTGCTGGCCCCGATGGCCATGGCAGCCGCGCTATCCGCCACCCTGGCAGGCTGCGCCAGCGCCCCGCCGGTGCACTACTACAGCCTGAGCGGCACACTGCCCGCCCCTACCTCGGCAAGCGGCAAGCCGCTGCTGGTCGAGCTGCAACCACTGGCCCTGCCTGAACGCCTGGCGCGACCGCAGATGGTGGTGCGCACCGCCAGCGGGCAGCTGGAGATACTGGACCAACACCGCTGGTCGGCACCGTTCAACACCGAGCTGCGCGACGCGCTGGCCGCCGGCATCACGCAGCCGCTGGGCGCCATCGACGTATCCAACGGCGGGCGCCTGGCCGGCCAGCCGGTGTACCGCGTGGCCGTGCAGCTACGCCAATGGGAGGCGGTGGAAAACAGCCGTATTGAGGCCAGCTTCAGCTGGACCATCCGCCGATCCGACGATGCCCGCAACCTGGCCTGCCAGTGGAGCCAGTCCGAACCCGTGGGCCTGGGCACCGAGGCCCTGGCACAAGGTGCACAACGCCTGACCGCGCGTGCCGCGCAAAGCATGGCAGCCGCCCTGGCGGCACTGGATGCAGACGCCAGTGCCAAATGCCCAACATAGCGCTTGCTATGCTTTAAATAGCTGCCTGCGCAGACAATATCTGCGCCAGCGGCCATTTTCATCACCAATACTATTACACCGACTCTGGCGGAAGCGAGCCCGCCAGGGCCAGCGTCAGGTGCTTTAAAAATGCCTGGGCCGCCTGTGACAAGCTGTGGCCCACGGCGGTTTGCACCTCCACATTGCGCAGGTCCAGGCTGCGGTCCCGGATGCGCACGCTGGCCAGCTCCTGGCGGGCCGCCTGGTACCGAACCGATATCTCCCCCGAGATCGTGACGCTGTCCGGATGGTGCCGCAAAATGCCCTCCAGGCTGCTGAAGTAGCTGCTGGTCACCACCGGCTCCACCCGCAAACCTTGCAGGCTGCAGGCCAGGTCGAACAGCTGGCGCACCGTGGTGTTGGACTCTGGCAGCACCAAAGGGTAGGCCAGTACCTGCGACAGACTGACGCTTTTGAACTGCGCCAGCGGATGGCCAAAACGCACGGCCGCCATCACGGGCGAGGGTTGCCTATGCTCCACCCGGATGCCACTTTCGGCCTGGCGGCTCATGGTGATGCCGATGTCGGCGTCCCCCAGCAGGATGCGGCGCGTGCATTCACTTGGAGGGTGCACCCCCAGGTGGAACTGGATGCCTGGGTGTTGCAGCAGAAATTCGCTGATCACCTTGGGTATGAATTCCGCTGCAAAGCCCTCGTTGCTCACCAGCCTGACGCGCCCACGCTGCATGCCCTGCAAGGCCTGTATGTCGTGCACCACGCGCTCCGAGTCATGGGCCAGCTTGAGGGCATGCACGGCCAGCACCTCGCCCGCAGCGCTGGGCACCATGCCGCGCGGATGGCGGTCAAACAGGGGGATGCCGAACAAGTCTTCCAGATGGGTGATCTGGCGGCTGATGGCCGAGCCGGCCACGTTCAGGCGCTGCGAGGCCTCGGCAATCGAGCCGGTGCGCACCACCTCCAGGAAATAGCGCAGCGCCGTGTCTTGCAACTGCTTGGCGATCAAAGGGGGGTGGTTCATGCGCATTGGTCCATTGCCATTTAGGCAACGGAATCATACGTAATCTATAAGGATTCGAATGCACCTGCGGTCTGCTTCTTGCACAAGAATGGGAAAACCAACCCACGCCACCAAGAAAGACTTTGAAATGAAGCAGTTAATCTCCACCATGGTGCATCACACAAGCCTGGCCCTCGCCATCGGCATCGCCAGCACGGCCGCGCATGCGGGCAAGGCCAACGATACCTTGGTCTACGCGTCAGACAACGAGGTTGAAAACGTGAGCCCGTACCACAACAATATGCGCGAGGGCGTGGTGCTGGCCAATATGGCGTGGGACACACTGATTTACCGCGACCCGGCCACCGGCGAATTCAAGCCCCAGCTGGCCACCGCGTGGAAGTGGGAATCACCCACGGCGATTTTGCTCACCCTGCGCCAGGGCGTGACCTTTCACAACGGCGATAAATTCAGCGCCGACGACGTGGCCTACACCTTCAATGTGGTGACCGCCCCGGAAGCCAAAATCGCCACCCGTCAAAACACCGGCTGGATCAAGAACGTAGACAAGCTAGGCGACTACCAGGTGCGCATCAATCTGAAGGCGCCCTTCCCGGCTGCACTGGACTACCTGGCCGGCCCCACGCCGATCTACCCCGCCGCCTATATGAAAAAGGTGGGCCTGGAGGGCTATAGCAAAGCCCCCATCGGCACCGGCCCGTACAAGATCTCCGCCGTGGTCCCCGGCCAGGGCGTCACCATGGTCAAGAACTCCAGCTACTTCAAGGACAGCCCGCTCGGCCAGCCCAAGATAGGCACCATCAAATTTGTGGTGATACGCGACCCCGAAGCGCGTGCCGCGCAGCTGATGACAGGCGCCGTGGACTGGATCTGGCGGGTGCCGTCGGACCAGGCCGAGTCGCTCAAGTCCATGCCCAACACCTCGGTGTTGAGTGGTGAAACCATGCGTATCGGCTTCTTGTCGATGAATGCCAACGGCACCACGCCCGAGGCCCTGCCGTTCAAAGATGTGCGTGTGCGCCAAGCGGTCAACCTGGCCATCAACCGCAAAGGCCTGGCCGAAAGCCTGGTGCGCGGCGGCAGCCAACCGGTGTTTGCGCCCTGCTTCCGCACCCAGTTTGGCTGCGATACCGAGAAAGTGGTGAAGTACAGCTACGACCCCGCCAAGGCCAAAGCCCTGCTGGCCGCGGCCGGCTACCCCAACGGCTTTGATACCGATCTGTGGGCCTACCGCGAGCGTGAATATGCCGAGTCGATGGTGGGTGACCTGCGCAAGATTGGCATCCGCGCCCGCCTGCACTTTGTGCAGTACCCGGTGCTGCGCACCGAGGTGTATTCGGGCCGCGCACCACTGACCTTCCAGGCCTGGGGCTCCTTCTCCATCAACGATGCGTCGGCCTTTGTGGGCAACTTCTTTGAAGGTGGCCCGGACGACACCAGCAAAGACCCGCAAGTGATTGCACTGCTGCAAACCGCCGATGCCTCCATGGACAAAGTCGAGCGCAAGAAAAAGTACGCGCAGGCCCTGCAGCGCATCAGCGAGCAGGCCTATATGGCGCCGCTGTTCTCCTACTCGACCAACTATGTGTTCACACAAGACCTGAAGTTCACCGCCCAGGCGGATGAGCTGCCCCGTTTCGTCCAGGCCAGCTGGAAATAAGCCGTACCCAGGCATGCCGCCGCCGGGGCGGGCCTGGTTTTGTGCCTCTATTCACACTTATCGGGCATACCCATGTTGCAATACATCTTTCGCCGCCTGCTGGTGGCCATGAGCGTCATGCTGACGGTCGCCATCGTCAGCTTCATGCTGCTCCATCTGTCGGGCGACCTGGCAGCCGCCATCGCCGGGCCGGAAGCGAACGCGGCCGCGATTGAAGAAGTCCGCATCCAGTATGGGCTGAACCGCCCCATCACCCTGCAATTTGTAGACTGGCTGTGGTCGGCGGCGCACCTGGATTTCGGGCGCTCGTTTTTCTTTCAGAACACCGTGATGGAACTCATAGGCGAGCGCCTGCCCATCACCCTGAAGCTGGGCGGCATTGCCTTGCTGCTGGCGGTGTCCGTCGCCATACCGCTGGGTGTGCTGGCCGCCGTCTACCGCGACACATGGATTGACCGACTGGCGCTGATGGTGGCCGTGGTGGGCCAGGCCATGCCGAACTTCTGGTTTGCGCTGACGCTGATCCTGGTGTTTGCCGTAGGTCTGCACTGGCTGCCGGTCGCGGGCAACACCACCTGGCAACACTTCGTGCTGCCTGCAGTCGCGCTGGGCTACTACGCCATGCCGTCGCTGATGCGCCTGACCCGCGCCGGCATGCTGGACGTGCTGGGCGCGGACTACATCCGCACCGCACGCGCCAAGGGCCTGAGCCCGGCACGCGTGATCTTCAAGCACGCGCTGCGCAACGCCATCATCCCCGTGGTGGCCCTGGCGGCGGTGGAGCTCGGCTTCATGCTGGGTGGCTCGGTGGTCATCGAGTCGGTGTACTCCATGCAAGGCCTGGGGCAGCTGGCCTGGGATTCCATCTCGCGCAACGACTACCCGGTGGTCCAGGCCGTGGTGCTGATCATTGCCGTGTTCTACATCGGCCTGACGTTTCTGGCCGACGTGTTCAACGCCGCGCTCGATCCCCGTATGCGTACCCGTTAGCCCCCAGAGGAACACAGCATGACATCCTCCACCCTTTCCGCTCCCGCCAAGGGACTGGCGCTGTCCTTGCCGCCCACACCCGCTTGGCGGCGCAGCCTGCAGCGCGTGCTGGGCCACCGGGGCCTGACACTGGGCAGCATCCTGCTGGGCCTGGCGGTGATTGCCGCCCTGTTTGCCCCCTGGCTCAGCCCGCACGACCCTTACGCCCAAGACGTCAGCCAGCGCCTGATACCGCCGTTCTGGCATGCCAAGGGCAGCTGGGAACATGTGCTCGGCACCGACAAGCTGGGCCGCGACTACCTCAGTCGCCTGTTGTTTGGCGCGCGGGTGTCGCTCACCATCGGAGTGGTCACCGCCCTGGTGGCGGGGCTGATAGGCACCACCATGGGCGTGCTGGCCGGCTACTTCGGTGGCCGTGTGGATGCCGTGGTGAGCTACATCATCACCACGCGCCTGGCCATGCCGGTGGTGCTGGTGGCACTGGCAACAGCCTCGCTGGTGGGCGGCTCGCTGCAGGTGGTCATCGTGTTGCTGGGGCTCTTGCTGTGGGACCGCTTTGCCATCGTCACGCGCTCGGCCACACAGCAGCTGCGCGATGCCGAATTCATCGCCGCCGCCAAGTCATTGGGCGCCTCCACACCCTACATCCTGCTGCGCGAGCTGCTGCCGAATCTGATGGGGCCGCTCACCGTGGTAGCCACCCTGGAGATGGCGCACGCGATTCTGCTGGAGTCCACCCTGTCGTTCCTGGGCCTGGGCGTGCAGCCGCCCACACCCTCCTGGGGCCTGATGGTGGCGGAAGGCAAGGCCTACATGTTCTTCCAGCCCTGGGTGATTCTGGTGCCGGGCGTGGTGCTGGCGCTGCTGGTGCTGGCCATCAACCTGGTGGGCGACGGCCTGCGTGACCTCACCGCCCCCGACGGTCGCAACTGAAGAAAGCCATCATGGAAACTCTGTTAGACGTTAAAAACCTGCGCGTGGACCTGCCCACCCCCAACGGCATGCTGCATGCCGTGCGTGGCATCGACCTGCAGGTGCAGCGCGGTGAAATGCTGTGCCTGGTGGGCGAATCAGGCTGCGGCAAGTCCATGACATCGCTGGCGCTGATGGGCTTGCTACCCCGCAAAGCCCAGCGCAGCGCCGACCACATCCGCTTCGATGGCATCGACCTGCAAACCCTGCCAGAGCGGCAGGTAGCCGCATTGCGCGGCGCGCGCATGTCCATGATTTTCCAGGAGCCGATGACCGCACTCAACCCCTCCTACACGCTGGGCGACCAGCTGTGCGAGGCCTTGCGGGCGCACCGCAATGTCAGCATGGCGCAGGCCCGCGAGCGCGCGGTCTACCTGCTGGAGCGGGCAGGCGTGCCGCAGGCGGCCGACCGCTTGCGGCAGTACCCGCACCAACTATCCGGCGGGCTGCGCCAGCGCGTGGTGATCGCCATGGCCCTGATGTGCGAGCCCGACCTGATCATTGCGGACGAACCCACCACCGCGCTGGACGTGACCATCCAGGCGCAAATCCTGCGCCTGATACGCGAGCTGCAAAAAGAGTTTGGCACCGCCGTGGTCTTTATCACCCACGACCTGGGTGTGGTGGCGCGCATTGCCGACCGCGTCGCCGTGATGTACGCCGGTGAAGTGGTGGAGACCGCGCCCGTCGCCGAACTATTTGCCCACCCCAGCCACCCCTACACACGCGGCCTATTGAACTGCATACCCGTGCGTGGCAAAACCCTGCCGGGCAGCCACCTGCAAGCCATTCCTGGCGTGGTGCCCAGCCTGGTGGGCGAGGTGCAAGGCTGCGCCTTTGCCAACCGTTGCCCCCAGGTCCAACCCGCCTGCAGCCACAACGTGCCCTACGCCCTGCTGCCGGGCCAGCACGCCGTGCGCTGCGTTACAGCCACGCCCTACCCCACACTGGCGGAGGCTGCATGATGCGCAAGACACCAACACCGCCCGTGACCGGCAGCGAAGACATTGCGCTGGAGCTGTGTGCGCTGAACCGCGTGTTCAAGCTCAAGCGCGGGTTGTTCAACACTCCCGGTGAAATCAAGGCCGTCAACAACGTATCGCTGCGCATACGCAAGGGTGAAACGCTGGGCCTGGTGGGTGAATCTGGCTGCGGCAAAAGCACCTTGGCCAAGATGCTGTTGGGGCTGATGGAGCCCAGCTCGGGCAACGTGCTGGTCAACGGCCGCGAAATCGACCCCAGCCAGCGCCGCGCCCTGGCCCGCCATATCCAGCCCATCTTCCAGGACCCGTATTCGTCGCTCAACCCGCGCCGCACCGTGGCCGACATCGTGCGCGTGCCACTGGCGTTGCACCAGGTAGGCAGCACGCAGGAGCAGGAGCGCAAGGTGCGAGACATGCTGGACCTGGTGGGCATGCCCGAGCGCACCCACAAGCAGTACCCCAACCAGCTCTCTGGTGGCCAGCGCCAGCGGGTGGCCATTGCGCGGGCACTGGTGTTGCGCCCGGATATTCTGGTGTGCGACGAACCCACGTCGGCGCTGGACGTATCGGTGCAAGCGCAGATTTTGAATCTGCTGCTGGACCTGAAAGCCGAGTTTGGCCTGACCTACTTCTTCATCAGCCACGACCTGGGCGTGGTGGAGCACCTGGTAGACCGCGTGGCCGTGATGCACAAGGGCTCCATCGTGGAGCTGGGCAGCCGCGAGCAAATTTTCAGCCGGCCCGAGCACCCCTACACCCGCATGCTGCTGGCCTCTGCGCTGACGCCAGAGCCCGGCCTGGGCATTCCCGACATCGCCCGCGAAGCCATCGCCTAACACCGCATTTGACCTACCCCCTACAGAAAGATTTCCCATGAGTCGCAACCAAGCCCTGGCACAAACGCTCGCCTATTTTGACGATGGACATTTCCAGAAAACGCTGGACCGCCGCGTCGCCTACAAGACCGAAAGCCAGGACGCAGCCAGCGGCCCCATCCTGCACGCCTATCTGCAAGAAGAGATCACCCCCACGCTGGAAAACATGGGCTTCAGCTGCCGCATCGTGGCCAACCCCTTGCCCGGCAAAAGCCCTTTTCTGTTCGCCGAACGCATCGAACCGGGCGCCAGCTGCACCGTGCTGACCTACGGCCACGGCGACGTGGTGCGCGGCTACGACGCACAGTGGCGTGCGGGCCTGAGCCCCTGGAAGATCGTGGTGGACGGCAACCGCTGGTATGGCCGTGGCACGGCGGACAACAAGGGGCAGCACACCATCAACCTCACCGCGCTGGAACAGGTGCTGGCCGTGCGCGGCGGGCGCCTGGGCTACAACGTCAAGATCATTCTGGAAATGGGCGAAGAAGACGGCTCGCCCGGCCTAAAAGAAGTCTGCGAACTGCACCGCGACGCCTTGGCCGCCGACCTGTTTCTCGCCTCCGACGGCCCCCGCGTGTCGGCCTCACGCGCCACCCTGTTCCTGGGTTCGCGTGGCGTGTTCAACTTCAACCTATCACTAAATCTGCGCGACGGCGGCCACCACTCGGGCAACTGGGGCGGCCTGCTGCGCAACCCCGGCATCCGGCTGGCGCATGCCATTGCCAGCCTGATAGACGCACACGGGCGCATCCTGGTGCCCGGACTGCTACCCAAAGAAATCCCCGAGAGCGTCAAAAAAGCGCTGCAAGACATCGAGGTCGGCGGCGGCCCGAACGACCCCGAAATTGACCCCCACTGGGGCGAGCCCGGCCTAAGCAGCGCCGAACGCGTGATCGGCTGGAACAGCCTGGAAGTGCTGGCCTTCACCACCGGCAACCCCGCCATGCCCGTGCACGCCATCCCCCACACAGCCCGCGCCCACTGCCACATCCGTTTTGTGGTGGGCAGCGATGTGGCCCACTTCCTGACGCATATCCAGAAACATCTGCTGGCCCATGGCTTTGACGATGTGGAAGCCACCCTGGGCGACGCCTTCATGGCAGCAACGCGACTGGACCCCGACAACCCCTGGGTGCGCTGGAGCATGGCCTCCATCGAGCGCAGCACCGGCAGCCGCCCGGCGCTGCTGCCCAACCTGGGCGGCTCGCTGCCCAATGACGTGTTCGCCGAGACACTGGGCCTGCCCACGCTGTGGGTGCCTCACTCCTACCCCGCCTGCTCACAGCACGCCCCAAATGAACACATCCTGGTGGACACCACCCGCGAATCGCTACAGGTCATGGCCGGCCTGTTCTGGGACCTGGCAGAACAAGGTGCCGACGTGATGCAGGAATGCGCATGAGCGGGCAAATGACCAACGCGGCCAACGCAGCAGTCGCCTGGCTCGCCGACCAGCGCCCCGCGATGCAGGCGGCCCTAGGCACGCTGGTGAATATCGACTCCGGCAGCTATGACAAGGCCGGTACCGATGCCGTAGCCCAAACCATGGCGGGCTGGCTGAACGCTGCGGGCATGGCCACCGAGCACCGCAGTGCCGTGGCCGACGGCGACGTGTTGCTGGCCCATCTGCCCGGCGCCAACCCCACGGCCGCACCGGTCGTGCTCATGGGCCACCGCGACACCGTGTTCCCCATTGGCACCGTAGCCCAGCGGCCATGGCGGGTCGAGGGCGATCTGGGTTACGGCCCAGGCGTGGCCGATATGAAGTCCGGCCTGGTGCTGCAGTGCTTTGTGATGATGGCGCTGCAAAAAATGCCGCCGCTGCCCTTCCCCTTGCGGGGTCTGTTCACGGCGGATGAAGAAATCGGCTCGCAAAACGGGCGCATCGCCATCGAGGCCCATGCGCGCGGTGCGCGTGCCGTGTTCAACTCCGAGCCCGGCCGCGTCAGCGGCAACCTGGTCACCGAGCGCAAGGGCGGCGCCACCTTTCTCATCGACGTCACCGGCCGTGCCGCGCATGCCGGGGTCAACCACGCCGACGGCGCCAGCGCCATCGCTGCACTGGCCCATCTGGTCATCGCGCTGCACGCACTCACCGACTACAGCACCGGCATCACCACCAATGTGGGCCTGGTCAGCGGCGGCATGTCTACCAACACCGTGGCACCCAGCGCCCAGGCCAAGCTGGATGTGCGCTTTCGCACCCTGGCCGAACGTGAAGCGGTGTTTGCCAAAATCCACGCCCTGGTTGCCCAGCCGCCCCAGGTACCCGACACCCAGGTGCGCATCACGCAAACATCGGAGTCCATGCCGTTTGAGCTGCACTCCAGCCAGGAGCTGATGCAGCGCTACCAGCACAGCGCCGCCCTCATCGGCTTCACGGTGGCCGGCGAGGCCACCGGCGGCTGCTCGGACGCGGGCCTGACCGGCTCGCTGGGCGTTCCCACCCTGTGCGGCGTGGGCCCGGTAGGTGGCAAGGCGCATACCGACGCGGAATACTGCCACCTGGACACGCTGGTGCCACGCGCCCAGGCGCTGGTCCACACCATCCTGGCTTTGGCAGAGTCCGCGTAACGCTACGCTTTTAATAGCTGCTTGCGCAGATAGTACCTGCGCCAGAGCCCAATTTGGCTATATAAATTGCTGAGCGACTCAGCCTTGCGGCGCCAGGCTGCGCGCCTTGCCAAACTCCACGATGCGCCAGACCACGGCGGTAAAGGCCAGCACCACCAGCAGCATGCTGGAATAGGCCCAGCGCACGCCAACCACGTCCGACAAGCTACCCACCAGCAGGCCCGCCAGCTGCGAGCCCACGCTGTAGCCAATCATCAGCAGGGCCGACAGCTTGGACGCCTGTGCCGGTATGCCGTCGATCATGATGGCCAGCATCACCGGGAACACCACGCCCACACCCACGCCGAACAGGAAGTTGCCCAGCCCGGCCGCCAGCCAGCCGCCCTGGCCGGCCAGCACCACGTTCATCGCCATGCCGGCCAGCGCCAGCAGGTTCAGGCGCCACAGCTTTTGCCGCAGCGGCCAGTTGCTATGCCAGAAAGCCTGCCACAGCCGCGCCCCCACCATGCCGGCCACAAAAAACTGCAGGCCCACCCGCGCCGCGTTCGCACTGAGCTGCTGGGCGTTGATGCCGTAGCTCACATACCAAAAGTTCTGCCCCCATTCCAGAAAACCGCTGAGCACACCGCCCACCACGGCCCAGAACACCACCGGGCGACGCAGCAGTTCCAGGTAGGACATGGAGGCACCTTGCTCCTCGGTATGGTGCGCGGGCGCCAGGTTTTCAAAGTGGCGGCGCGGCCAGAAGGCGAACAGCACCGTCAGCAGCGGCAGCAGGTACAGCGCATAGGGCATGCGCCAGGCGCTGCTGAACTGCTGGATGCCGATCACCGCCATGGGCGACACCAGGTTGCCCAGGCTGAAGGCCACATCCACCATGCTCAGCATGCGCGCGCGCACCTCGGCCTGGGGGTGGATGTTCGCCAGAATGCTGTGGGCCAAGGTAAACAGCGCGGTCTCGCACAGTGCCACGCAAAAGAAGCCGGCCATCAACACCGTGAAGTTGGGTGACAGCACGATCAACGAAATTGAGACCAGGGCCAAGCCGGTGTACGACAAAAACAGCGGCCGCGGCGCATAGCGCTGGGCCATGCGCCCGCCCTGCAAGGCGCCCAGCACACCACCGGCCGACCAGACCATCATCAACACGCCCAGCTGTTGGTAGTTGTCCAGCTCCTCACGCAACTCAGGCGTCACCGCGCCAAGAATGGCAGCAAAAATGCCAGCGCAGAAAGCGGTGTAGATCACCACCCAGGCCAGATAAGGAATGCTGGAGAGGAAGTCTTTGAGTTTCACGATGGGGCGCACAAAAAAGTACAGCCTGCAGGGCAATGGGCAGGCTGATTGGTCAGGATCGGGGGAAGACCCTATTGTCCAAGTTTTGTGTGACAAATGGTGAAGCCAGGCCCAATGGCACTGGCGCGCTGTCAACCATGCAGGTACCGAGCGCGTCTTAGGATGACCATGTTTCATTTTCACAAGGTTCCCATGCGCTCCATTGCCTCTGCCGCTTATGTTCTTTCCGCTGTCGTGCTGGCCAGCAGCCTCACGGCCTGCATGGTGGCGCCCTACCACCAGGCGCAACCCGTGGCCTACCCCGTGCAGCAGCAGCCCGCGCCCTACCCGGTCGCCCAGCCGGTACCGCGCTCCGAAGTGGGTCGGGTGACGAATATTGAACAAATGCAGACCGAGCAACGCCAGGGCCCCAGTGGCGCCGGTGCCGTGATCGGCGGCGTAGCGGGTGCGGTCCTGGGCCACCAGATCGGCGGCGGCTCAGGTAAAGACCTAGCCACCGTGCTGGGTGCCGTGGGCGGCGCCGTTGCCGGCAACCAGATCGAGAGCAATAACCAGGCAGCCCAGGTGCGCATCAGCTACCGGGTCACCGTGCAGGGCGATAACGGCGCCATTCGCCAGTTCGACGTGCCCAACCCCGGCCAGTTGCGCATCGGCGAACGGGTGCGCATGGCAAACGGCCAGCTCTATCCGTTCTAAAGCCCTCTAGCGCAGGTAATACCTGCGCTAGCAGCTACAAATATTAGAGCAAATCGCCAGCTGCAGCCACCACGCCGCCAGCGACCTGCCAAGCCTGGGCATAGCCCAGCTGGCGCAGGCGCTGCAAAGCCTGGCTGCTGCGCCGGCCGGTACGGCAAAACAGCAGCACCGGTCGCGGCTGGCGCAGCCAGACCGCCAAGGACGAGGTCAGCTCAGCCAAAGGAATATTGCTGGCCGCTCGACCAAAGCGTTGCAACTGCGTGTCCGCCGCATGTTCATGGGCCTCGCGCACATCGACCAGCAAGGCATCCGGATGCTGCCGCCAGAATTCCGCCAGCGCTGCAGGCGGCAAACTGCACGCCGGGTCTTCCCCAAGCGCGGGGCCCAAACGCAGCGACTCCAAGGTCTCATCCGGCAACATTTCCATCGGCGGGCGTTGTAACCGCAGCGCTTCGCCGCAGCGAACAATGCGCGCGCAAGCAGCGTCAATGAATGCTGCGTCTGCCAGCGCGCCAAAAGACAGCCGCACCGCAGATGCAGCCTGCCATTCCGGCAAGCCCATGGCTTGCAACACATAGCTGGGCGCCGCCTTTTTCGCCGAACAGGCACTGCCCGCGCTGACACGTACACCGGCAGCATCCAGCACATCCACCAGCACGCTGCTAGGCACCCCGGGGACGGAGAAGTTCAAGGTGGTCGGCAGTGCGTATTCCACCGCGTTGAAGACAATATCGGGCCACGCTGCACGCAGACTCTTTGCCAGCAGCTCTCGAAACTGTAGCATCTGCATGGGGCTACAAAAACTGCCGCCCTCTTCCAGCGCCTGCAATACCGCGCCCAGCGCAGCAATGCCCGCCATGTTCTCGGTACCAGAGCGCAAGCCTTGCTCCTGTCCACCGCCTGCCATCAGCGGAGTGAACGGCACACCTTCACGCACATATAGCAGGCCTATACCCTTGGGGGCATACAGCTTGTGGCCGGAAAAAGGTGCGTAGTCGATACGCGTCTGCGCCAACTGCAAAGGCAGTTTGCCCAGAGCCTGTACGCAATCCACCAGCCAGTAGGCCTGTAGCGCAACCTCGTTCAGCACGGACTCTATGCCCGCCAGGTCGGACACCACGCCGGTTTCGTTGTTGGCGGCCATGGTGCAAACCAGCGCCGCCCGGGGCGCCCAGGCACGTAGGGCTGCCAGATCGTGCCGGCCATGGTTGTCCACCGGCAATGCGCGCAACTCCATTTGCAAACCCAGGACCTGGTTCCAGTGCGCCAGACTTTCCGGCACGGCCTTGTGCTCGGTGGCGCCATACAGCAGCAGCGGCCCCACATCCGCCCCCCGGGCTCGCTGCGCGCGCACGGCACACAGGGCTGACAACACCGCCGTCTGTATACCCTCGGTCGCGCCGCTGACAAACACCACGTCACCAGCGCCAGCGCCCAGCACCCGCGTGGCGCGGGCTCGCACCGCATCCACCACTTGGCGCGCCTGCAATCCGCTGACATGGGTGCTGCTTGGGTTGCCGTACAGCGCGCCCATAGCATGTTGCGCAGCGGCCAAGGCAGCGGGAAGCACGGGAGTGGTGGCGTTGCAGTCCAGGTAAATATCAGTCGGCATGGTGGTCAGTAAGCTAGCTGAAAGAGCGCCATGCTACCCACGAGATTCCAAACATACATTTCAAATTCGAGCAATAAATCGCAAAATCAAGAATAAAACACGCATATAACTTAAAATAACAGCATGAATTCACTAGATCGCTTGGACTACGCTATCCTGGGTGCCCTGCAACTGGATGGTGATCTGTCTGTGGCCGCGCTGGCCGAACGCGTGGGCCTGTCCAGCACGCCCTGCTGGAAACGCCTCAAGCGCCTGGAAGACGAGGGTTACATCACCGACCGCGTGGCGCTGGTGCACGGAAAAAAAGTAGGCCTGCCCGTCACGGCATTCGTCAGCGTGCGCATCCAGCAACACGATGAAAAATGGGTCAAACAGTTCACGACCGCCGCCTCCGCGTTACCCGAAGTACTGGAACTGCACCGCATGAGCGGTGACGTGGACTATCTGCTCAAAGTCGTAACGACCGATATCGACGGTTACGATCGCTTCTACAAAAAACTCATCCAGACCATGCCGCTCAGCGGCGTGTCCAGCGCCTTTTCCATGGAACAGATCAAGTCCACCACGGCGCTGCCGCTGGATCTGGTGTCCTTTGGCGCATCCAAAACCTAGAAAGAAGAAAACAACATGCCCATCCAATGGTTCCCCGGTCATATGCATCTGACCAAGAAGGCCATCACCGAGCGCCTGAAGGAAACCGATGTGGTGATCGAGTTGCTGGACGCGCGTCTGCCCGGCTCCAGCGCGAATCCCATGCTGGCCGAGCTGATCGGCAACACGCCCACGCTCAAAGTACTGAACAAGCAGGACATTGCCGACCCGGTGCGCACTGCGTTGTGGCTTGACCATTACAACGCCCTGCCCGGCACCCGTGCCATCGCCCTGGACGCCAGCGAAACCGCGCCAGCCCAGCGCCTGATACCCGCCTGCCGGCTGCTGGCGCCCTTACGCGGCGGCATGGTCAAGCCCATGCGGGTGCTGATATGCGGCGTGCCCAACGTGGGCAAGTCCACCCTGGTTAACACTTTGAAGGGCAAGCGCGCCGCAAAAACCGGCGACGAGGCCGGCATCACCAAGCTGGAGCAGCGTATCGTACTGGCCGACGACTTCTACGCCTACGATACGCCCGGCATGCTGTGGCCTCGCATCATCGTCGAGCAAAGCGGCTACCACCTGGCCGCCGCCGGCTCGATTGGCCGCAATGCCTTTGACGAAGAAGAGGTAGCACTGGAGTTGCTGCTGATCCTGCAAAAACACTATGCCGGCCAGGTCGAAGAGCGCTACAAGCTCGACCCCATCCTGGGCCTGACCGACGTGGCCCTGCTCACCGAAATCGCCCGCAAGCGCGGCGGCCTGCTGGGCAAGGGCAAAGTCAATCTGCAAAAAGCCGCCGAAATCGTGCTCACCGAATTCCGCGCCGCCACGCTAGGCCGCATCACCCTGGAAACACCGGAAGAGTTCGCCCAATGGCTGGCCGCCGGCCAAGCCCTGGATGCCGCCCGCCAGGCAAAGAAGGACGCGCGCAAGAACAAGAAGGGGCCGGCCGCCGAGTAATCGCAATCGTCCGCTCTAGTTTTGATAGCAGCCATCACAGAAGTCATCTGCGCCAGCAGCCTGAAAAAGTAAAAAAGCCGCTGGGTTTGCACCCAGCGGCTTTTATCAGCTTGATCTAAGCCAGCCCATAAAGGCTGGCGTTACATCAGAACTTGTGGCGAACGCCAACGGCGAACAGGCTTGTCGTGCTGTCAACCAATTGCGTGTGCTTGGTGCTGACATACGACGAATACAGCGTGGTGCGCTTGCTCAGGTCATACAGAACTTCCAGGTCGAAGCCCTTGCTCTTGTTGTCTGCGAACAGAATGTCGCCCTTGGACTGAGCGTATTCGGCGCGCAGCGTGAAGGCACCCACGGGAGCGGAAGCACCCACAGCGAATTCCTTGTTCTTGGCGTCGTACGTGCCAACTTCCAGCTTTGCAATGTTGTAGTCGGCGTAAATCTTGGCAACACCGAAGTCATAGTAAGCACCGAACAACGTGTTCTTCAGATCGCTATCACCGGTTGCCGACTTTGCCAAGACTTCATCTTGGTAAGCGATCAGCAGACCAACAGGTCCATTATCATAACGGGCAGCCAACGACAGGGTGTGGGTTGCACCCGCGGTAGCGGACTTGTTCTCACCCAGACCGTACACAGCGGAAGCGCGGAAACCAGCATAGTTGTTGGTTTGGAACTTGATGCTGTTGTCAACGCGGGAGTTGTAGCCAATCCATGAGCCGACGTTGCCAGCAAACGAGCTGGAACCATTCACAGCACCAAGGTAGGCCGTTTGCAGAGCAGTGGTCTTGGTTGCTGCGCCGTTGTAAGCTGCCAATGTAGCAGCGTTCGCAGCGTTAATGCCAGGGCCGTTGGTGGCATCCGCGCTGTTGTGTGCGGAAGGCAGGAAGTCACCAATGGCGTCATCCAGGGAGGTGTCGTGGCGACCGAAGGTCAGCGTACCGAAACCGCCGCTGAAACCGACGAAAGCATGGCGACCGAACAGCAGACCACCTTGTGCGCTGCTACCAGTGTCAACGTTGAAACCGCTTTGCAGATCGAACACAGCATTCAAACCGCCGCCCAGATCTTCAGAGCCCTTCAAGCCCCAACGGCTGCCGTTTTGCAGGCCGGAAGCCATACGGTTTTGCGACAGGCTGGTGCTGGTGAAGGTCGTTGGGGTCGAACCGGCAGCCAGAGTAGGAGCCTTGTAGTTTTGCAGGCTGACATCGATCAAACCGTACAGGGTCACGGTGGACTGAGCCATGGCGGCGCCGGAAGCGGCGAGTACAGCCAGGGCGATCAGGGATTTTTTCATGGAAAGGTTCTCCAAAGATTAAAAGATGTCGGGTTCACAGTCAGGCTGTAACCTCAACCCCACTCCTTGTTTCAGAAGCTGATGGGATTAAAGCAGACGACCTCGGACAAAGCAGTGACGTTTTCAGAATAAACATATGATTTGTTGACTAAAAACAACGTTTTGGGCATGCAAGAATACCTCGGGCTCCAGCGCCCCACACTTGGCAATCCGTATATTCCACATGAATCAGGCTGTTTCGCAAACCCCAATTACAAAGAGTCACGAAACTACATAAAAAATTTACACCAGTCAGTGCCGCACGGAATGTGTAACTTTGCTCGGCTTTTTCGAGCCCCGTCCAGGAACTGGCAGCGCCGGCTCTGCTGCTAAGCCCAGGCCACTTTAACAATAGCAACCGAGGAACAATGTGAAAAAAAGCACTTTGCTGGCTACGACGATCTTGCTCACGGACATGGCGACCGTCGCTGCGGCACAAGAAGCGCCAACCAGCAGCGTCGTACTTTACGGCATCGCCGACGTGGGTCTCAACCACGTCACCGGATTGAAGCAAGGCACGGTCACACAGCTGGCCAGCGGCATCATGGAAGGATCACGTTGGGGTCTGAAAGGCAACGAAGACTTGGGTGGTGGCATGCGCGCCCTGTTTACGCTGGAAAGCCGGTTTGAAATCGATACCGGTGCGGTTTCCAATATTCCTGCATCTGGAGCCCAGGTACCAGACCGTTTGAACACAGCCACGCTGATGGGGCTTCCCGCCACGGCGCAGCCCTTGGTGAATGCGGTTGCGGGCGCACTGGGATCGCGGCTCGGCGTCAATACTACGGACAAAAACCTGTTTGACCGCCAGGCCTTCATGGGACTGGTCACACCTGTGGGCGCGATCATGGCGGGCCGCCAGTACACCCCTGGCTATGTAGTGTCGGCGACTTTTGATTCCATGCACGGTGAATCCAGCCTGGCCCTGGGTCAATTGGTGTCGGTCCCCGCTTCGTTCACCATCCGCACCAGCAATGCCTTGCAATACGCCGTCCAGGCCGGCGGACTCAGCGCCAGCCTGATGGTGGCAGCCGGTGAAGTGGGGGGCAGCAACTCGGCAAACCGGCTCCTGGGCGCCATGGCCACCTACAAAGGCACAGGCTTCTCCCTGGGTGCGGGCTACAACACGCAGAACAACGAACTGGGCGAAAAAGCGCTGACGAACGCCATCCTGGGCGCTTCGGTAGATATCGGTCCCGGCAGTTTGAGCACCATGTACGCCACCATCAAGGACGACCATCCCGCCGATCTGTCCAGCGTGGCGGCCTTGCTGGTCTCCAAAGGCGCCAGTGCAAGCAGCGCCGCAGCCGTGCAAAACGCCTTCATCCGGGCGGTGCAACAAGACGCGCGCCTGCTGCATATTGGCTACCGCATCCGCAGCGGCCCGCACACCTTCACCGTGGCCTATAACACCATGAACGACAGGACAGCCAACAACGCCGACCGCGACTCCTATGGGGCAGCCTACACCTATGCGCTGTCCAAGCGCACCGATCTGAACGCCGTGTTGACGCGCTTCAATAACAGCGGTGCATCCCAGTTGGCACCGGGCGGCAACGGCTTTCTGGGGGGCGTCACCGCCAGTGCGGGCACCGATTCGAACGGCTTGGCGTTGGCCCTGCGCCACCGCTTCTGACACAAGAACAAGCCCTCTGTCCACGGGGGCGTGCGCCCCAGGCCGCATAGGGTAGCCGCACTGATTTACAGTGAAGCCCTGTTTGCCCAATTACACGCACCGCATGTCGCTACCCAACCCGCCTTCACTTGACCAGATCTGCCGCGTCGCAGACTCTGCGCTGCGCACCATCTTCACCCGCCCGCATGGCAACCGTGCCTGCCCCACGGTGCCGGAACATACGCATGAACTAAGCGCCGAGGAGAAAACCCACGCCGCCGCACTGATGCGCGTCAACCACGTGGGCGAGGTGTGCGCGCAAGCCTTGTACACGGCCCAGTCTCTGGTCACGCCCACTCCCGCACTACGCGCGCATTTTGAACATGCCGCCGCCGAGGAAACCGACCACCTGGCCTGGACGCACCAACGGCTGGACGAGTTAGGAGGCCGGCCCAGCATGTTGAATCCACTGTGGTACGCCGGTGCCTTCGGCCTGGGGCTGGCGGCTGGCAAGCTGGGCGGTGACCGCTGGAGCCTGGGCTTTGTTGTGGAAACCGAAAACCAGGTGTCGGCCCACCTGCAAAGCCACTTGCAACGCCTACCGAGCAACGACCATGCATCCAAGGCCATCGTGGTGCAAATGAAGGATGACGAAGAGCGCCATGCCCACGAAGCCAAGATCCAGGGAGCGATCGATTTGCCGGCTCCCATCAAAACCATGATGCGCATGGCAGCCAAGGTCATGACGACCGTGGCCCACAGGATTTAAATCTTAGGCAGCTTCGACCAAGTCAAAGCTGGTGGTGATCTCGGCCGTCTTGCCCAGCATGATGGTGGCGGAGCAGTATTTGTCATGGCTCATGGCAATTGCACGCTCAACGGCAGCCGCGGGAATGCTTTTACCAGTCACGGTGAAATGCATATTGATCTTGGTGAACACCTTGGGGTCGACCTCGGCGCGGTCGGCAGACAGCTTGACCGAGCAGCCGCGCACATCATGGCGGCCACGCTTCAGAATTAGTACCACATCGTAGGCCGTGCAGCCGCCGGTACCGGCCAGCAAAGTTTCCATGGGGCGGGGCGCCAGGTTCTGGCCGCCATTCTCGGGTTTGGCGCTGTCAGGCGCTCCATCCATGGTCAAAGTGTGGCCACTGCCGGTCTCGGCCACAAAACCCATGCCGGAGCGGGTACCCGCTGCGCCGGTCCAACTGACTGTGCATTCCATGCTGCGTATCTTTCTGAGGCAAAGCCTAATTATGAGAACAAGACCGATTTTGCCTAGCAGCGCGCATTAATTCACGATTTAAGCAACACATGGATGCTGCAACGCAGCAAGACCTAGGGAAAACGACTACAATAAATCCATCGCACACATTTAACCCGTGTGCACCGTTTGTCTCCTCCACCCTCTGAAAAGGTGGATTTAAGCCCCGAGTCGCAAGACTTGGGGCTTTTTTTATGCCCTTAGCAGGCCGCGCAAGCGCATACAGGCCGGCCCCTTATGATCTCCCTCCCAGGAGAACCCATGACGACCGCACCCGCCAAAGCCCCCAAGGCCCAGAAACCAACCAAAGCGGCCAAGCCGCTGACCCCCGCCGACTATCTGAAAAAGATTCTGACCGCCCGCGTCTACGACGTCGCTATCGAATCCGCCCTGGAGCCCGCGCGCAACCTCAGCCGCCGCCTCGGCAACACGGTTCTGCTCAAGCGAGAAGACACACAGCCCGTGTTCAGCTTCAAGCTGCGCGGCGCCTACAACAAGATGGCGCACCTGACGCCACAGCAGCTCAAAAAGGGCGTAATTTGTGCCTCCGCGGGCAACCACGCCCAGGGCGTGGCCATTAGCGCCCGAAAACTTGGCGTGCGCGCCATCATCGTCATGCCCACGACGACGCCACGAATCAAGGTGGATGCAGTACAGACATTGGGTGGCGAAGTGGTGCTGCATGGCGAAAGCTATTTCGACTCGTACAACCATGCACTCCAACTGCAAAAAAAGCAGGGGCTAACCTTTGTGCACCCATTTGACGACCCGGACGTCATCGCCGGCCAGGGCACGATCGCCATGGAAATTCTGCGCCAGCTACAAGGCCTGGGCTCGCAAAAGCTGGACGCCATCTTCGTCGCCATTGGCGGCGGAGGCCTGATCTCTGGCGTAGCCAACTACATCAAGGCCGTGCGACCTGAGATCAAGGTGATTGGCGTGCAGATGAACGACTCAGATGCCATGCTGCAGTCAGTTACGGCCAAAAAGCGCATCACACTTCCCGATGTGGGCCTATTCGCAGATGGCACAGCCGTCAAACTAGTAGGAGAAGAGGGTTTTCGAATCGCCAGCGAGCTGGTCGATGGGTACATCACCGTGGACACCGACGCCGTCTGCGCCGCCATCAAGGACGTGTTCGTGGACACGCGCAGCATTGTCGAGCCCTCGGGCGCCATGGCCGTGGCCGCCATGAAGCAATACGTGGCCAAGCACAAGAAAAAAGGCGAAACCTACGCCGCCATCCTGTGCGGCGCGAACATGAACTTCGACCGCCTGCGCTTCGTCGCCGAGCGCGCCGAAGTGGGCGAGGAGCGTGAAGCCCTGTTCGCCGTCACCATCCCCGAAGAGCGCGGCAGCTTCAAGCGCTTCTGCGAAGCCATAGGCCAGCTGCCCGGCGGACCGCGCAATGTGACCGAGTTCAACTACCGCATCAGCGACGCGGCCAAGAGCAACGCCGCCCATGTGTTTGTCGGCCTGACCACCACGGCCAAGGGCGAATCGCAGAAAATCGCCAGCAACTTCAGCAAGCACGGCTTCAAGGCGCTGGACCTGACCCACAACGAGCTGGCCAAAGAGCACATCCGCCACATGGTGGGTGGGCAGTCGGCACTGGCGCAGGACGAGCGCCTGCTCAGTTTTGTGTTCCCCGAGCGGCCCGGCGCGCTGATGAAGTTCCTGAGCCTGGTGCGTCCGGGCTGGAACATCAGCCTGTTCCACTACCGCAACCAGGGCGCGGACTACGGCCGCATCCTGGTCGGCCTGCAAGTGCCCAAGACCGATGCCAAGGCTTTCGACAAATTCCTGGCCACGCTGGACTACCCCTACGTCGAAGAAACCAACAACCCCGTCTACCAACTGTTTCTGCAGAGCTGACGCGTTTGGCCTTCGTCCGCCACTACCTGCTGGCCGTCCAGTTCTTCACTCGCATCCCCATCACGGGGCGGCTGGCGGCCTGGGTGGGCTATAGCCCGGCCATGCTGCGGGCCAGCGCGGCGCACCTGCCCGGTGTGGGCTGGCTGGCGGCGGCCCTGGCCTGCGGCGTGGCGGGGGCCGCCATGACGCTGCTGCAGCAACGCCCAGGCAGCGCGCTGGTGGCTGCAGTGCTGTGCACCGTGGCCACGGTGCTGCTCACCGGCGGCTTCCATGAAGACGGCCTGGCCGACGTGGCAGATGGCCTGGGCGGCAGCGCCGACCGGGCCCGCGCGCTGGAGATCATGAAGGATTCGCGGGTCGGCGCTTTCGGTGCCATGGCCCTGGTGCTGGCCTTGCTGTCCAAGGTGGCGCTGCTGGCCCTGCTCGGCAGCTACAGCAGCCACGCCCTGCTGTCAGCCCTGCTCGGCGGCCATGTCTGGTCGCGCTTTTGCCCACTGCTGCTGGTGCGCCTGCTGCCCCATGTGGGCGACGCGGCCACCTCCAAAAGCAAACCCCTGGCGGGCCAGATCAGCGGGACGGCACTGGTCGTTGCGTTGCTATGGTGTTTTATGCCGTTAGCGCAGGTATTATTTGCGCAAGGTGCTACATTTTTAATAGCAAGCCTGGCCGCCAGCAGTCTGGCGTTTTTATGGATGAAGCGCCTGTTCGCCCGGTGGCTACAAGGTTTTACCGGCGACTGCCTGGGCGCCACGCAGCAAGTCTGCGAGATTGCCTTCTATCTGGGCGCCGCCGTGGCCCTGCCATGAAGCTTTGGCTGGCCCGCCATGCCCGTCCGCTGGTGGCGCCTGGCGTTTGCTACGGCGTGCTGGATGTGGCAGCTGACACCTTGGCGACACAGACCGCTGCCGCCCGTCTGGCCGCCACCCTGCCCGCAGACATGGTTGTTTGCAGTTCCACGCTACAAAGATGCGAGCAGCTTGCGCAGGCACTGTCTGCGCTGCGGCCCGATTTGACGCTGAAATTTGATGCGCGGCTGCGCGAGATGGATTTTGGCCAATGGGAAGGCCAGACCTGGGAAGCCATCGGCCCAGCCGCACTGGACGCCTGGACCTCCGACTTCGCCCACTACCGCCCGGGCGGTGGCGAATCCGTACATGGCTTCATGCAGCGGGTGGGCACAGCCTGGGACGCTGTGGGGCCTCAGCCCATGCTGTGGATCAGCCATGCGGGCGTAGCGCGGGCCTGCAACTTGCTGGCCGCCGGTGTCCGCACGCTTCACCGCGCCGACCAATGGCCGCAGGCAGCACCCGCCTACGGCGAATGGACTACTTTCTGACGGGCAATTCCAACGCAAAAGCGGCCGGCCCGTCCATGCTGGGTGCCAGCTCCGCGCGGCGCGGGCCCACCGACTGCAGCAGCAAAGCCCCATCGACCAGGCTGCCCACCCGGTAGGGCTTGGGCGCCTTGCCGTCCACGGCGATCAGGGCTGCCCCCTGGCGGCCTGGCTCGGCAATCACGCCCGACAGCACAAAGCGCGTGGACGGGTTGACAGCCGCCACTGGCATGGGCCCTACACTGCCCAGCACATGCGCCACCGCCGCCGCGTCTACGGGCACAGCCCCCGGCCCGGCCACGGCGGCCTGCGGACCACTGGGTGCGGCCGTGGCCTTTAAGCCCCAGTACGCCACGCTGGCCAGGGCCAGAGCCCAGACCACAAAGGCCACCAGGCGGGGAGTCCAGCGTTCCATTACAGAATCAGATGCATTGATTAACATGCATTGATTATCATCGCAGCCCATGACACTCCACAGCCCCCTTCACCCCCTTTACCGCCGCGTGCGTAATATGCGTAATGCCGGCTTCACCCTGATCGAATTAATGGTGGTGCTCGTCATCATCGGCGTGCTGGCCGCGCTGATCGTGCCCAACGTGCTGGACCGCGCAGACGACGCCCGCGCCACCGCCGCCAAGACCGATGTCCACAACCTGATGCAGGCACTGAAGCTCTACAAGCTGGACAACCAACGCTACCCCACCGCCGAGCAAGGCCTGCAAGCCCTGGTCGCCAAGCCCAGCACCAACCCGGTGCCGCCCAACTGGAAGCCGTATGTGGAAAAGCTCCCCAACGACCCCTGGGGCCGCCCCTACCAGTACCTGAACCCCGGCGTGCAAGGCGAGATCGATGTGATGTCCTTCGGCGCCGACGGCCAACCAGGTGGCGAAGGCAAAAATGCCGACATCGGCAGCTGGCAGTAGCCTTCTGATCCGATTCAGTGCCTTCGTGCGCCGAGCGGCAACCCTGCGGCCAATGCAACAGCCGTGCTCTTTTCCAGGGAACCCGTGGAACCGGCTTTGCCGGGCCACTGGGTTCGCCCCCTTGAGGGGGAGGCGCCGCAGGCGCATCGGGGGGGAGCCATTCCGGGGCTTCACGCTGCTTGAACTGCTGGTCGTCGTCGCCATCATCGCCATAGCCAGCGCGGGCGTTGCCTTTGCCCTGCGCGACAACAGCCAGACCTTGCTGGAGCGCGATGCGGCGCGGCTGGCCGCCCTGTTTGAATCGGCGCGGGCCCAGTCGCGGGCGACCGGTGTGCCGGTGCGCTGGAGCAGCACGCCGGACGGCTTCCAGTTCGACGGTCTGCCGCCCCATACCCTGCCCGAACGCTGGCTGGGCAACGACACCGTGGCGCGCAACACCAGCCCGGTCGTGCTGGGCCCCGAACCGGTGATTGGCCGCCAGGAAGTTGTGCTGCAGTCCATCAGCCAGCCCAACGAACTGCTGCGCATTGCCACCGATGGCGCGCGCCCCTTCACCGTGCAGCCAGTCACACCGTGAAGGCCCGCACCCGTCTATCCATCGTCCGTGGCTTCACCCTGATCGAGGTGCTGGTTGCGCTGGGCATTGTGTCGATTGCGCTGATCGCCGGCCTGCAAGCCACCCAGGCGTTGACCACCAATGCCACCCGCCAGACCGATGTGCTGCTGGCACATATGTGCGCCGAAAACGAGCTCATCAAAATGCGCCTGTCCACCCAAATGCCCGGCGTGGGCGACTCCGACATCAACTGCGAACAGGCCGGCCACAGCTACCTGGTACGGCTCAGCGTGCTGCCCACCCCCAACCCCAGCTTTCGCCGGGTGGATGCACAGGTGTTTGCCGCCAACGCGCCCATCCTGCGCCTCTCCACCATCGTAGGGCGATTTTGATGAACACCCCCAGGCTTGCCCGCTGCGCGTGGCCTCCAACCCCCTTGCAGGGGGCGACGTCTATGGCCCGGCAAAGCCGGTTCCATGGCGTCTCTGGAAGGGAGAAAAAATCGCTTGGCTTCACCCTGGTCGAACTGCTGGTGGCCCTGATGGTCATGGCGCTGCTGGCCGTGCTGAGCTGGCGCGGGCTGGACGGCATGCAGCGGGCACAAACCCGCACCCAGCAACGCGCCGACGAGGTGCTGACGCTGCAGGCCGGCCTGAGCCAATGGAGCGCCGACCTCAACGCCCTGCTGCAACTGCCCAACATCAGCACCATCGACTGGAATGGCCGCAGCCTGCGCCTGGTGCGGCGCAGCACCGAACCCAACGCCGCCGGCCCGCTGGTCGTGGCCTGGTCGCTGCGCAATGTGGACGGCACCGACCAGTGGCTGCGCTGGCAGTCGCCCGTGGTACGCAACAACGCGGCACTGACCCAGGCCTGGAACAATGCCGCACTCTGGGCGCAGAACCCGGGTGACGAGGCGCGCCGCGCCGAGGTGGCACTCACCCCGCTGAGCGACTGGCAGGTGTTCTATTACCGCGACGGCGCCTGGAGCAACCCGCAATCCAGCAGCGCCACCACGGCGACGGCCCCCAGCAGTACGGCATCCAGCGCAGCATCCACCGACTCCAGCATCCCCGATGGCGTGCGCCTGGTGCTGACCCTGCCGCCCGGCCAGGCTCTGAGCGGTGTGCTGACGCGCGACTGGATACGGCCGACGGTAGGTGGAGGCAAGTCATGAGCCCGCGCCGCTATTTACATAAAAAATCGGCCTCTGGCGCTGCTAATACCTGCGCAAGCAGCTCTCAAATAAATAGCAAACACAACCAACACGGCGCAGCACTGCTGCTCGCCATGCTGACCGTCACCCTGGTCGCCACACTGGCCGCCGCCTCGCTATGGCAGCAGTGGCGCAGCGTAGAGGTGGAAGCGGCGGAACGCCAGCGCGTGCAGTCGGCCTGGATACTCACCGGCGCACTGGACTGGGCGCGGTTGATACTGCGCGAAGACGCCCGCTCTGGCGGAGCCGACCACCTGGCCGAACCCTGGGCCGTGCCACTGCAGGAGTCGCGCCTGTCCACCTTTCTGGCGGCCGACCGCAACAACACCGGCGGCATGACCAGCGACGAGGAGGTAGACGCGTTTCTGTCCGGGCAAATCACCGACATGCAGTCACGCATGAACATCATGAATCTGGTGGAGAACAACAAGATCTCCGAAGTCAGCCTGGCCGCCTTCGGCCGTTTGTTCGAAGAGCTCAAGCTGTCGCCCCAGGAGCTGACGCAGATGAGCAGCCAGCTGCAGTTGGCGCTGGACAGCACGCAGACCAACAGCGACAACCCAAGCATCCCACTGGTGCCACGGCGCGCCGAAGACCTGGGCTGGCTGGGCCTGAGCCCCAGCAGCGTGGCCGCGCTGCGACCTTATGTGTCGGTACTGCCCGTGCATACCGCCGTCAACCTGAACACCGCCAGTGCCGAGGTGTTGGTAGCCAGCGTGCCCAATCTGTCCATGGCCGATGCGCAGAAGCTGGTCAGCGCCCGCGCCAGCAAATACTTTCGCAGCACGGCCGATGCCAGCACCCTGCTGAACCAGCCGGGCATCAGCTTCAGCGAATCCGAGCACGGCGTGGCCACCCGCTATTTCGAAGTGCTGGGCCGGCTGCGCATGGGCGCCACTACGGTGCTGGAGCGCTCACTGGTGCAGCGTGACGGCATCAATGTCAGCACCCTGTGGCGCGAGCGTGCGGTGGCCGATCCGTCCGGCAAGGCACCGCTGTGAAGCAGGGTCTTTGCCAACGGGGACCGTCACAGTCTCTACATACAATGGCCGGCCTGAGTTTCGTCTGCCGTACGCAGGGCGCCCCAGCGCATGCAAGTTGTTCCACGTTGTCACGCCCATGAGTACCCTGATCGTTCTACTCCCTCTTGAATCTACCGGCAGCGCAGGCCCGCTGGACTACGTGCTGACGCCGGACGGCCACAGCGTGGGATCGCACGACCGAGCCCCCGCCGCCCTGCTGCCCGTGGCCACCGCCACCGAACTGGTGGCCGTGGTGCCCGCTCAAGCCCTGTCCTGGCACCGCGTCGAGCTGCCCAAGGGCAGCCTGCAGCGCAGCGCCCTGGGCCGTGCAGCCGACACGCCCCGCCTGCGCGCCCTGCTGGAAGGCCTGCTGGAAGAACGCCTGCTGGAAGAGCCATCCGAGCTGCACTTCGCCGTCCAACCCGATGCGCCCAGCGAAGGCCCGGTCTGGGTTGCCGCCTGCAATCGCGCCTGGCTGCGCAGCGCCCTGGCGGTGCTGGAGGCCAGCCAGCGCACAGTGGCGCGCATCGTGCCCGAATTCAGCCCCCTACCCGAGGGTAGCGACAGGGTGCACATCCTGGGCACGCCCGAGGCGGCGCAGATCGTCCACGCCGGACCCCAGGGTGTCCACCTGCTGCCGCTGAACCACGCCACACTGGCAATGGCCCTGGGAGGCGCAGCCGACACGCTGGAGATCGTCGCCGAGCCCGCCGTCGCCAGCATGGCCGAAGAGCTGGCACAGCGCCCGGTCACCCTGCAGCACAGCGCCGAACGCTGGCTGGCCTCGGCCCATGGCCGCTGGGACCTGGCGCAATTTGACCTCACCAACTCCGGCAGCAGCCGCGCCTGGAAGACCCTGGCCGGCCACGCCGAACGCATACTGCAAGCCCCCGCCTGGCGCCCCGCGCGCTGGGGTGTGGGCTTGCTGCTGCTGGCCCAGCTGATCGGCCTGAACGCCTGGGCGTGGAAGGAAAGCAATAGCCTGGAAGCCAAGCGCAAGGCCATCCGCGACAGCCTGACGCAAACCTTCCCCCAGGTAAAGCTGGTCGTGAATGCACCGGTGCAAATGGCGCGCGAGTTGGACCTGCTGCGCCAAAGCGTAGGGGCCACCTCGGCACGTGACCTGGAGCCCATGCTCAGCGCGCTCGGTGCGGTGTTGCCGCCGCAAACTTCTGCCAGCCAGCTGGACTTCAGCCCCGGCGAAATCCGGCTCAAGGGCCTGGACCCGGCACCCGGCCCCGACGCTATCGCCAGCCTGCGCAGCAGCGGCTACAGCCTGCGCAGCGAAGGCAACTTGCTGGTACTGCAAACCGCCAACGGAGCCACACCATGAAGACTCCGTCCTTCCTGCTGCAATTGCAGCCCCACTGGGCCGCCCTGGCGCCGCGCGAGCGCCGCAGCATGCTGGCCGCAGGAGCCCTGGTCGGCCTGGCCCTGCTGTGGTGGCTGGCCCTGAGCCCCGCCCTGCAAACCCTGCGTGCTGCCAACGCACAGCACCGCGAACTCGATGCCCAGCTGCAGAACATGCACCGCATGCAGGCCGAGGTACAGGCCCTGAAAAGCCAGAGTGCACTCGGCTTTGACGAGGCCCTGCGCAGCGTGCAGGCCTCGGCCAAGACCGATTTATCCGGCACCGCGCAGATCAATGTGCTGGGCGAACGCGTCAGCGTCACCCTGAAGAACACCCCTGCCGATGCGCTGACCCGCTGGCTGGCGCAGGTACGCATCAATGCCCGCGCCCTGCCCACCGAGGCCAAGCTAGTGCGCAGCCCCGCCAGCACCGCAGCCAATGCGTCCCAGCCCGCTTGGGACGGCAGCCTGGTCCTGGCACTGCCCAAGCGCTAGAACGTGGCTCTGAAACCTTCAACTTCCCCCGCTCGCACCGCGCCTTGGCGCTGGGCCTGGGCGGGCGCCTGCCTGGGCCTGGCCTGGGCCCTGCTGGTATTTGCCCCTGCACGCTGGCTGGCCGCCGCACTGAACCAGGCCAGCCAAGGCCAGGTGCAGCTGGCAGACCCGTTGGGCACGGTATGGGACGGTTCGGCCCAACTGGTGCTGTCGGGCGGCAAGGACAGCCGCGACCAGGCCGCCCTGCCCGAGCGACTGCGTTGGCGCCTACGCCCCTCCTTCAGCGGCGTGTCCGCCGACATCCTGGCCGAATGCTGCATGGCCCAGCCGCTGCAGCTGCGGGCCGCGCCGCACTGGGGCGGTGGCGAGCTGACGCTGGCCGACAGCCAATCCCACTGGCCGGCCGCCTGGCTGGCCGGCCTGGGCGCCCCCTGGAATACCTTGCAGCCCGAGGGCACGCTAACGCTGGCCACCCAGGGCCTGGTCGTGGACCTGAACAGCGGGCGCATGCAACTCAGCGGCCGGGCCCAGCTGGAGGCTATCGACATCGCCTCGCGCCTGTCCACCCTCAAGCCCATGGGCAGCTACCGGGTCACACTGGCCGGCGGCAATCCGAACACCTTGCAGCTGGAGACCCTGAAGGGCAGCCTGCAGCTGACCGGCAGCGGCCAGTGGGTCGGCACCCGCCTGCATTTCGACGGAGTGGCCACCGCCGCCCCGGATCGTATCGACGCTTTGTCCAATCTTCTCAACATCATCGGTCGGCGCGACGGCGCGCGTGCCATCATCAAAGTAGGTTAATGGAATGACCCCAGCCCGCACACCCACGCTGTCTTCGCGCTTTCCTAAAGCTATTATTTCAATAGCTATCACCGCAGGATTCACCTGTGCTACCGGCCTTTTTTCTATAAACGCACTGGCCCAGGGGCCGGCAAGCGACAAGGCCAGCACGGCCAAGCGCGGCGAGCCCATCACGCTGAACTTTGCCAACGCGGAGATTGAATCGGTGGCCCGCACCATGGCCGTGATCACCGGCCGCAACGTGGTGGTGGACCCGCGCGTCAAGGGCACCATGACGCTGAGCACCGACCACCCGGTCAACCCCACCGTGGCCTACAGCCAGTTCCTGGCGGCGCTGCGCCTACAAGGCTTTACCGTGGTCGAGTCCAGCGGGCTGGACAAGATCGTGCCAGAGGCCGATGCCAAACTGCAGCCCGGCCCGGTGACCATTGGCGAGAACAATGCCGCCGTGGGCAGCCAGATCGTGACGCAGATCTTCAAGCTGAACTACGAAAACGCCGCCAACCTGGTGCCTGTGCTGCGCCCGCTGATCAGCCCGAACAACACCATCAACCTGAACCCCGGCAACAACTCGCTGGTGATCACCGACTATGCCGACAACCTGCGCCGCATCGGCCGCATCGTGGCGGCCATGGATGTGTCCAACGCGTCGGACGTGGAAATCATCCCGCTGAAATACGCCATCGCCAGCGACCTGGTGCCGCTGGTAACCAAGCTGGTCGAGTCCGGCAGCACCACCGGCGCAGCCCCCGCCGCCGGGCAGACAGACAGCTCGTTCAAAACCACGCTGCTGGCCGAGCCGCGCAGCAATGCGATCATCCTGCGCGCGGCGAATCCGGCGCGGGTGTCCCTGGTCCGCTCGCTGATCGCCAAGCTGGACCAGCCCACGGTCAACACCGGCAACGGCGAGGCCGGCAACATCTATGTGGTCTACCTGAAGAATGCCGACGCCACCAAGCTGGCCACCACGCTGCGCGCCGCCATGAGCGGCGAGGCGCGCGGTAGTTCCAGCAGCTCCGGCAGCGGCAGTTCGGGCAACAGCTCCAGCATGTCCAGCGGGCTCAGCCCCACCAGCTCCGGCAGCAGTAGCAATAGCAGCTCAAGCAGCAGTTCGTCCAACTCCAGCAGCACGGGCAGCAGCGGCGCCTTGAGCGGCACCACCAGCAACCAGCCGTCCACCGGCGGCCAGATACAGGCCGACCCGTCGACCAACTCGCTGATCATCACCGCGCCCGAGCCGCAGTACCGCCAGCTACGTGCTGTCATCGACAAGCTCGACGGCCGGCGCGCCCAGGTGTTGGTGGAGAGTCTGATCGTTGAGGTCAGCAGCAACAAAGCGGCCGAATTCGGCATCCAGTGGCAGGGCGTGCTGGGCAGCGTGGGCCTGGGCACCAACTTCGGCTCCGGTAGCAGCAACCTGGCCACGCTGGCCACCAGCATCGCCACTGGCAGCACCAGTACTACCCTCAGCCCGGGACTGAACCTGGGCGTGGCCACCAAGATCGGGGGCACCTATGTGCTGGGTGCACTGGCCCGGCTGATGGACCAGACCGGCACCGGCAACGTGCTGTCCACGCCCAACCTGCTGACCCTGGACAACGAAGAAGCCAAGATTGTCATCGGCCAGAACGTGCCCTTCGTCACCGGCACCTACACCACCAACAGTGCCACCGGCACGTCCAACCCCTTCCAGACCGTTGAACGCAAAGACGTGGGTCTGACCCTGCGCGTACGCCCACAGATCAATGAGAACGGCACGGTGAAGATGGCCATCTACCAGGAGGTCTCCAGCGTGGACGCCTCCACCAAAAGCAACACCAATGGGCCGACCACCAACAAACGCTCCATCGAGTCGAATGTGCTGGTAGACGACGGCTCCATCGTCGTGCTGGGCGGCCTGCTGCAAGACGACTATTCGGGCAATGTGGAAAAGGTGCCCGGGCTGGGCGATCTGCCCTTCCTGGGCAACTTCTTCAAGAGCGAAACCCGTACCCGCAACAAGACCAATCTGATGGTGTTCCTACGGCCCATCGTGGTACGTGACGCCGGCACCAGTGATGCGTTGGCGGTGGACCGCTACGACATGATGCGCGGCCAGCAGCAGGACGTGAACCCGGTGCCACGCGTCGGCCTATCCGCCGTGCCGGATGCCTCGGTGATCCCCGTCCTGCCGGCCTCCGACAAAAAAGTGGACGTGCCCAAGCCTCTGACCACGCTGCCCCTGGCCATGCCATCTCTGGCTGCGCCAGCATCGACGAACACCACGACTACCCCGTAAGCGATGCGCCACCCCCTGCCCTACGCCTTTGCTCGCACCCAGCAGTTGCTGCTGGAAGAGAACCTGGGTGAGTACACGCTCTGGCTGCACCCGGCGTCCACGCCCTCGGCACTGAGCGAGGTAATGCGCAAATACCCGGTGCGCCAGATCGAAACCCTCAGCGCCGAGGCCCTGGCCCAGCGTATCAGCGCCGCCTACGCCCAGGGCGAGTCCAGCGCCGCATCGGTGGTCAGTGAAGTCGAGAGCGATGCCGACCTGTCGCGCATGATGCAAGAGCTGCCGGCCGTGGAAGACTTGCTGGAGATGAGCGACGACGCGCCCATCATCCGCATGCTCAACGCGCTGCTGACCCAGGCCGCACGCGACGGTGCCAGCGACATCCATATCGAGCCGTATGAGCGCCATTCCAGCGTGCGCTTCCGCGTGGACGGTACGCTGCGCGAGGTGGTGCAGCCCAATCGCGCCCTGCACGCGGCACTGATCTCGCGCCTGAAGATCATGGCGGATCTGGACATTTCCGAAAAACGCCTGCCGCAGGACGGCCGCATTTCCTTGCGCATCGGCACCCGAGCGGTGGACGTGCGGGTCAGCACCCTGCCCAGCGCCCATGGCGAACGTGCCGTGCTGCGCCTGCTGGACAAGAGCGGCGCCAAGCTGACGCTGGAATCGGTAGGCATGCAGGGCGACGTGCTGGACAAGCTGCAAAACCTGATCAACCAGCCGCACGGCATCATTCTGGTGACCGGCCCCACCGGCTCGGGCAAGACCACTACGCTGTACGCCGCCCTGAGCCGCCTGGACGCCGGCAGCAGCAACATCATGACGGTGGAAGACCCGATCGAATACGAGCTACCCGGCGTCGGCCAGACCCAGGTCAACGCCAAGATCGACCTGACGTTTGCCAAGGCCCTGCGCGCCATCCTGCGGCAAGACCCGGACGTGATCATGATCGGCGAAATCCGCGACTTCGAGACCGCGCAGATCGCCATCCAGGCGTCCCTCACCGGCCACCTCGTGCTGGCCACGCTGCACACCAACGACGCCGCCAGCGCGGTCAACCGGCTGATCGATATGGGCGTGGAGCCGTTCCTGCTGAGCAGTTCGTTGCTGGGCGTATTGGCCCAGCGCCTGGTACGTAAGATGTGCCCCGTGTGCCACGGCAAGAACTGCGAAGCCTGCAGCCACACCGGCTACCACGGCCGCACCGGTATCTTCGAGCTGCTGGTCACCGACGACGCCATCCGCGCCCAAATCCACAACCGCGCCGCCGAAGCCGACATCCGCACCGCCGCGCGCGCCGCCGGCATGCTGCTGATGCGCGAAGACGGCGAACGCCTGGTGCTGGCCGGCGTAACCTCGCGCGAAGAGCTGCTGCGCGTGACGCGGGACTAAATAAAGACTATATTCAGCCCATGCTTACCGCCTCCCACATCAAACCCATCAGCTATCTCAAAGCCAATGCCGCCCAGGTGCTACGTGATCTGGCAGAGCAGCGCGAGCCTATGGTCATCACCCAAAATGGCGAAGCCACGGCCGTGTTGCAAGACATTGCCAGCTACGAACAAGACCAGCAAACCCTGGCCCTGCTTAAAATACTGGCACTGGGCAACCAGCAAATTGAGCAAGGCCGCACCGTACCAGCCGCCAAAGCCATCGGCGATATACGCCAACGCCTATCGTCCAAAACCCCATGACGCAGACCTATCGGGTGGAGCTGACCGAGAACGCGCAGACGGATTTGAATGAACTGGTGGACTTCATCGCGCAACACGATGCTCCGCTCAAAGCCCTGCACGTTCTGGAGCAAATTGAAGGAGTTCTGACCTCCTCGCAGACATTCCCCGAACGTGGTGCCTTTCCCAAAGAGTTGCTCGCCTTGGGCAACCGTGAATACCGCGAAACCTATTTCAAACCCTACCGCATCATCTACAAAGTGTCTGCTGACATTGTGTTTGTCTATGTGATTGCAGACGGCAGACGCGATCTGCGCAACCTGCTGTCGCGCCGAATGCTGCAAGCCTAAGCCCACCCCATGCCCGCCTATTCCTTCGAAGCCGTAGACGCCCAGGGCCAGTCCCGCAAAGGGGTGATGGAGGCCGACACGGCCAAAGCCGCGCGAGCCTTGCTGCGCGCCCAGGCGCTGGTGCCGCTGGCGGTAACCCCCGTCAACGCCAGTGGCGGCAATGCATCGGCCGGCACCGGCCTGCGCACCACACTGTTCGAGACAAAAGTCTTCAATGCCTCCGGCCTGACCATCTGGACCCGGCAGGTCGCCGGCCTGGTGTCCAGCGGCCTGCCGCTGGAGCGGGCACTGACCGCACTGACCGACGAGGCCGAGGACGAGCGCCAGCGCAATCTGCTGGCATCCTTACGTGCCGAGGTGAATGCCGGCGCCAGCTTTGCCAAGGCGCTGGGCCAGCATCCGCGCGAATTCTCCGGCATCTACACCGCCGTGATCGGCGCGGGCGAGCAAAGCGGTGCGCTGGGCGGGGTGCTGGAAAGCCTGGCCACCGACCTGGAAGAACGCCAGGCCCTGCAGTCCAAGCTGATCGGTGCAGCACTCTATCCGGCCATCGTGACCCTGGTGGCGATTGCCATCGTGCTGTTCCTGGTCGGCTATGTGGTGCCGCAGGTGGCCAACGTGTTTGCCGGCAGCAAGCGCGCGCTGCCGTTTTTGACGGTGGCCATGCTGGCCATCAGCGACGTGGTGCGCAACTACGGTTGGGCCATGTTGATTGCTATTATTTTTGCAGCTATCGGCGCACGTATCGCCTACGCTAACACCCTGATTCGTCAAAAATTCGACGCCGCCTTTTTGAAGTTGCCGCTGGTGGGCACACTGGCACGCGGCTACAACGCGGCGCGCTTTGCCAGCACCTTGGCGATGTTGGCCGCAGCCGGCGTACCCATTCTGAAAGCCCTGCAGGCCGCCGCCGAAACCCTGAACAACACCGCCATGCGCGCCGATGCACTAGACGCGCTGGTGCTGGTGCGCGAAGGTGCGCCGCTGGCATCGGCCCTGGCGCAGAAGAAACGCTTCCCCGGCCTGCTGGCCATGTTCGCCCGCCTGGGCGAGCAGACCGGCCAGCTGCCGCTGATGCTGCAGCGCGCCGCCCGCCAGCTGGGCACCGAGGTACAGCGCCGCGCCATGGCCCTGGCCACCATCCTGGAGCCACTGCTGATCGTGGCCATGGGCCTGGTGGTGATGCTGATCGTGCTGGCTGTACTCATGCCCATCATCCAACTTAACCAGTTCGCGAAATAGTGCCCCCCCCCCAGGCTTGCCCACTGCGTGTGGCCTCCTCCCCCTTGCAGGGGGCAATACCAGCGGCCCGGCGAAGCCGGCTCCGCGGTATTTCTGGAGTGAGACAGGCTCGTTTGGATGTCCGGGGGAACCTGGCAACATACGCACTGGCTTAACGAGAACACTTATGGCTCTGACCCTAGACGACAAATTGGTGGTGGCGATTTCATCGCGCGCCCTGTTCAACCTGGAAGAAGAAAACCGCCTGTTCGACGCGGGCGACGACAAAGCCTATATGCAGCTGCAGTACGAGCGGCTGGACATCACCGCCAAGCCGGGTGTGGCGTTTTCGCTGGTAAAAAAGCTACTGGCCTTCAACGCCGATGGCGTGAAGCGGGTCGAGGTGGTGATACTGTCGCGCAACGACCCGGTCAGCGGTATGCGCATCTTCCGCTCCAGCCAGGCCAGCAATTTGCAGCTGGAGCGCGGTGTGTTCACCCAGGGCCGCGCGCCCTTCGGCTACCTGCGGGCGCTGGGCGCGCACCTGTTCCTGTCGGCCAATGAAAAAGACGTGCGCGAGGCGCTGAACCTGGGCTTTCCCGCAGCACGGGTGTTGACCGAATCGGCCCAGGCCGGCGACAGCAACCCGCATGAAGTGCGCATCGCCTTCGACGGTGACGCCGTGCTGTTCAGCGATGAGGCCGAGCGCATCTACCAGTCCGATGGCCTGCCCGCCTTCCAGCAGCACGAGGTCGAACATGCCTCCATACCGCTGCCCGACGGCCCGTTCAAGCCACTGCTGGCCGCGCTACACCGCCTGCAAAAGGCCAGCACCCCGAATATGCGCATACGCACGGCCCTGGTCACGGCCCGCAGCGCACCGGCGCATGAGCGCGCCATCCTCACCCTGATGCGCTGGAACATTGCTGTGGACGAGGTGATGTTCCTGGGCGGGCTGGAGAAAGGCCCGTTCCTGCGCGAATTCGAACCCGACTTCTTCTTCGACGACCAGACCGGTCACGTCACTTCCGCCGCGCAGCACGTACCGGCCGGCCATGTGAGCAGCGGCGTATCCAACCCCGCGAACTAATCCGCGCCGCAGCAGTCCATCTGCGGGCTTGTCCACTCTACCTACGTCACACACCCATGAGTCTTGCTTCGCGCTTTTCCAATCTGAAAGCCCAGACCGCCAAAGTCTGGGCTTTGTCGATTCCGTACTTCAAATCCGAAGAAAAATGGAAGGCCCGCGCCCTGCTGGCCGCCATCGTGGCGCTGAACCTGCTGGGCGTTTACCTGCTAGTGCTGCTGAACGAGTGGAACCAGGTGTTCTACGACGCGCTGCAAAACAAGAACGCTGCCGTGTTCTGGCAGCAACTGGGGCGCTTTACCTACATCGCCTTCGCGCTGATCATCCTGGCGGTCTACAAGTTCTACCTGACCCAGCTGTTGGAAATGCGCTGGCGCGCCTGGATGACCGAGCACTACCTGGCCCGCTGGCTCAGCAACCAGTCGTTCTACAAGATGGAACTGGCCCGCTTTGCCAAGACCGATGCACTCGCCACCCCGGACAACCCCGACCAGCGTATCCAGCAGGACCTGAACCAGTTCACCAGCCTGACCATCGACCTGTGCATGGGCGTGCTGAACGCGCTGGTCACCCTGGTCAGCTTTGTCGGCATTCTGTGGGGCTTGTCAGGCAACTTCTCGTTCCGCCTGGGCGGTAGCGAATACTTTATCCCCGGCTTCATGGTCTGGATGGCCGTGCTGTACTGCCTAGCCGGCAGCGTCATCACCTACTGGATTGGCCGCCCGCAGATCAAGCTGAACTTCCAGCAACAAAAAGTCGAGGCCGACTTCCGCCACCACATGGTGCGGGTGCGGGAATACAGCGAATCGATCGCACTGGACCGTGGTGAGGCTGCCGAAAAAGCCCATTTGGACCTGCGCTTCAAGGCCGTGCTGGCCAACTACCTGAAGCTGCTGAAGGCGCAGAAAAGCCTGATCTGGTTCAACAGCTTTTTCGGCCAGGCGGCGGTGGTCTTTCCCTTCATCGTTGCGGCACCGCGCTTTTTCAGTGGCGCCATCCAGCTGGGCCAGCTGATGCAGATTTCATCCGCCTTTGGCCGGGTGCAGGATTCGCTGAGCTGGTTTGTAGACAACTACAGCAGCCTGGCCGCCTGGCGCGCCACCACCGACCGCTTGACTTCGTTTGAAGAACAAATTCAGGCCCTGGCGCAGGTAGAGTCTGCGCAAGCAGCTATCAATTCTGCAGCGCCCGATACGCTGAATGTCCATGGGCTGACCCTGCGCCTGCCGAATGGCCAAGTCTTGTTGCAAGGGCAAAACCTGCATGCAGCGCCTGGCGACAGCATTCTGCTTAACGGCCCCTCGGGCAGCGGCAAGTCCACGCTGTTCCGTGCGCTGGCGGGCATCTGGCCGTTTTCCAGCGGGCAAGTCGCGCAGCCGCAAGATGCGATGTTCATCCCCCAGCGGCCGTATTTCCCGGACGGCAAGCTGCGCGATGCCCTGGCCTACCCCTCGGCAGCCGACCAATACGACGACGCACAGCTGCGCCAAGCGTTGGCAGATGCCTTGCTGCCTGACCTGGGTGAACAGCTGGACGTGGAAGCCGCCTGGAGCCAAAAACTCTCGGGTGGCGAGCAGCAGCGGCTGGCAATTGCACGCGTTCTGCTGAAGAAACCCCGCTGGATTTATGCCGACGAAGCCACCAGCGCACTCGACGCCCCCACCGAAGAAGCCGTCTACAAACGGCTGCTAGCGCAGGTAAAACAAGCGCAAGGAGCTATTATTTCAATAGCTCACAGACCCGCCATCGGCGCATTCCACAGCACGCGCTGGACGCTGGAGCCACAGGCCGAAGGCGCTGCGGCTCGCTACCACTTGGTGCAAAGCCAGGGCTGAAACAACAAGGGCCCCGTCGGGGCCCTTTAAAAATACCTTGGCGGTTTAAACGCTGCTGCTGGTCTTTTTCACGATGGTGGGGTCGGAATAAGTCAGCGGACCTTCAGATTGCTTTTCAGAATTCAAAACCTGGTTGGTCGCCTGGTTGGTCACGTCCACCGCATTGCCACCGGCGCGCCACAGGGCCTGCAAAAAGTCCAGCAACTTCTTTGACAGGGGTTCGGGCGGCGGGTTTTCCACCTTTTTATCGGAGGCCTGGGGCGTGGTGGTCCAGTCTTTGGACGGCTCGTTTTCAGTCGTCGTGGGCTGGTTCGGGCCTGGCTCCTTGCCGGCATCGACAAGTTTGGCGGTCTTGGCGGTATCTTCGGGTGCTGCGCTTTGAACCGGGTCTTGTGTCTTCTTGGTCTCGACAGCGGCTGCCGAGGCCGCCGCAGTTGCCACGCTGGCCGCGGTACTGGCTACACCGGCCACTGCTTTGATGCCACCGGCTTCGTCGGCTTTTTCCTTGGCCGCCGGCTGGATGGACGCTCGCAAGCGTGCCGCAGCCTCTAGCGCGGCAATCTCTTGCTGGGTGGTGGAGATATCCACTTTCGTGGAAGGTTCGGGCTTGGACGCCGCCTCTACCTTGGCGGTCGCTTCCTGAATCAATGCGGACTCGGCCTTGGGGGCCGCCGCACCGATGCCCGAATGCGTACCGGCGGCAGTCGACGGCCAGCTAGCGGTTCGTTCAACAGAGGGCAGTTGCATAGCGTTCACCAGGTTAGAGGGCGATGGAATACTTTTTCCACACCACGTATCTTGGTTAACGGCAGAAATGGAGGCTTATTTAGGGCTATTTCTTAAAAAAGATAAAAATCTTTACAAAGAAACATTTTCCCGGCCCTCAAGTTTTCAAAGGAAGCGCTCCAGCAGGCGGCGCGAGGCGCGGTCCAGGGACAGTATGTCGCGCACGCGGAACTGCACGCCCGCCCCGCCAGCGATCAGCAGGCCGGTCCGGCCCAGACGGCGGATGTCTTCCTCGGTCTTGAGCACGAACTCGGTGTCGCCCCGATCGGTCTCCACCGTCCACACGCTGGGGGTGGAAAAGGTGGACACGGTCTTTAGCCGCCGGATCTCGGGCACAAACTCGCGGTTGGCCAATTCTTCAGACAACAGCGCCCACACCGCTGGCGGCAGGCTGCTGGTTTGCGCTACCCACACCAGCTCGCGGCCTTCGGTGCCAACCAGGGACAAGCCCTCTTCAGGCGACGTAATGGGAAATGCCCGTACCGGCAGCACGCCCTCGTGGCGCTCACCGCTGGCAAGCACCAGCACCAGACGCCCAAAAGCGTCACGTTCCAGTTGGAAATCAGGGGTCAACACAGCCATCATGGATTACCTGCAGGGTGGGCCGAATGGGCTATCGGCATGGAGGCGGACAAACTTAAACCCTCGTCTTCGGCTTCAGTGCGGCGCAACTGGGCCTGGTAGAGGCGCCAGTACGCCCCCTGGCGCTCCATCAATTCCTCGTGCGGGCCGACCTCGACCACCCGACCGCGGTCCATCACCACCAGGCGGTCTGCCTTGCGCAAGGTGGACAAACGGTGGGCGATGGCGATGGTGGTGCGGCCCTGCACCAGGTTGTCCAGCGCCTTCTGGATCTCGTTCTCGGTCTCGGTATCCACCGATGAGGTGGCCTCGTCCAGGATCAGGATGCGCGGGTCGATCAGCAAGGCCCGGGCGATGGAAATGCGCTGGCGCTCCCCGCCCGACAGGCCCTGGCCACGCTCGCCCACCAGCGAGTCATAGCCCTGGGGCAGGCGCAGGATGAACTCGTGCGCATGCGCGGCGCGCGCGGCCGCCACGATCTCGGTGCGGCTGGCGTCTGGCCGGCCGTAGGCGATGTTCTCGGCAATCGTGCCGAAGAACAGAAAGGGCTCTTGCAGCACCAGGCCGATGTGGCGGCGGTAGTCGGCCACGGCAAAACGGCGGATATCGGTACCGTCCACCTGGATAGAGCCGTCTGTGACATCGTAAAAGCGGCAGATCAGGTTCACCAGGGTGCTCTTACCCGAGCCGCTGTGGCCCACCAGGCCGATCATTTCACCCGGGCGTATCACCAGATCCATGTCACGGATGACCGAGCGGTTGCCGTAGCGGAAGCCAATGCCTTTCATCTCGATCTGGCCGCGCACCTGCACCGCGCCGGGCATGCCCGAGCCGACCACCACGGGTTGGGTGGGTTCCGGCACATTCGATACATGGTCCAGGATGTCAAAAATGCGCTTGGCGCCAGCCGCCGCCTTCTGCGTGACCGACACAATGCGGCTCATCGAGTCCAGCCGGGTGTAGAAGCGGCCGATATAGGCCACGAACGCGGTCAACACACCCACGGTGATCTGCTGCTTGGAAACCAGCCAGATACCGAAGGCCCAGACCACCAGCAGGCCGACCTCGGTCAACAGCGACACTGTGGGCGAAAACAGCGACCAGACCTTGTTCAACCTGTCATTGGCTTCCAGGTTGTGTTTGTTGGCCGAGCGGAAACGCTGGGCTTCGCGCTTTTCCTGGGCGAATGCCTTGACCACGCGGATGCCGGGGATGGTATCAGCCAGGACATTGGTTACTTCAGACCAGACCCGGTCGATCTTCTCGAAACCGGTGCGCAGCCTGTCACGCACGATATGGATCATCCATGCGATGAAGGGCAAGGGAATCAGTGTCACCAGCGCCAGCAGCGGGTTTTGGTAGAACAGGATCACCGCCGTCATGGAAATCATCAGCACGTCGGTGGCGAAATCCAGCGCATGTAACGACAAAAAGACGCAGATGCGGTCGGTTTCCGAGCCGATGCGCGACATCAGGTCGCCAGTGCGTTTGCCACCAAAGTAGTCCAGCGACAGCTGCAGCAGGTGGTCGAAGGTGGCGGTACGCAGGTCGGCGCCAATGCGCTCCGACACCAGCGACAAGATATAGGTACGCGCCCAGTTCAGCCCCCAGCCCAGCAAGGCGGCACCCAGCAGCCCGCCCAGGTACACCACCACCTTATGCGGTTCGATGGTCTGGCCGTTCTGGAACGGGATCAGTATCTCGTCCATCAAGGGTATCGCCAGGTAGGGCGGGATCATGGACGCTGCGGTGGACGCCAGCGTCAGACCGAAGCCCGCCGCCAGCTGCTTGCGGTAAGGCTTGGCAAAGCGCCACAGGCGCAGCAGCACCCAGGTGGACGGCGGCGTATGCAGCTCGCGCTGGCAGACGCTGCACTCGTCGCTATCGGGCGGCAACGGGGAATGGCAGGTGGGGCACAGGCCAGGGTCGTCGGCCACCGCCAGTGGGTCGATTGGTACCAAGCGTTGCTCGAACAGCTTGAGCAGGCGCAGCGCCTGCGGATCGGCAGCCAGGGTGTAGCGCCAGCTGGCCAAACGGGTGTGGCTGTTGTGCAACTCCAGCGTACCCACGCCAGCATGGTCGAAATGGCGCAGGGCCAGATCTGAAGCCAGCGGCCAGTTGGTCCACACGCCATCCTGGCAGGCCAGCAGGCGCTGGTTGGTCAAGGCCAGCAGGCCGGGCACAAAACGCAGCTGGGTATCCAGGTCAACGGACAGGCTGGCTACGACGTTCTCGTGGGCAAGGAGCTGCTTTTGCAGCCCAAGGGAAATATCGACTGTATGGTGTTCTTGCATTTTTTTGACCCCGCGATCTCATACTTGGTGCCAGATGGGCCAGCGCCTCAGCGGGGCCTCAGATTCTCGCCGATGGCGCCTTCATTTCTCACTACCATATAGCAAAGTGCACAATAGCCACCCGCAGCCGGGGTGCCCGGCCACAACACCCCCGAAGAACATGAGCCCCAAGGACGATATCCAACTTCTGCGCATCAACTACCTGCGCGGCCCCAACATCTGGACCTACCGACCGGCTCTCGAAGTCTGGCTAGACCTGGGGGAACTCGAAGACTACCCCTCCAATCTCCTGCCAGGTTTTACCGACCGCCTGGTCGCCATGCTGCCCGCCCTGGTGGAACACCACTGCGGCGTTGGCGAACGCGGTGGCTTCCTGCAACGTCTGGTGGAAGGCACCTGGGCCGGCCATATCCTGGAGCACGCAGTGATCGAGCTGCTGAACCTGGCGGGCATGCCCACCGGTTTTGGCCAAACCCGCAGCACCTCCCAGCGCGGCGTCTACCGCATGGTGTTCCGGGCGCGTGACGAGCAGGTTGCCCGTACCGCCCTGGCCCAAGGCCACCGGCTGCTGATGTCGGCCATCAACGATGTTCCGTTTGACGTAGCCGCCGCCGTGGCCGCCGTGCGCGCCGAGGTGGATGACTGCTACCTGGGCCCCAGCACCGCCTGCATCGTGGCCGCCGCCACCGACCGGGGCATTCCGCACATCCGCCTGAACGACGGCAACCTGGTGCAACTCGGCCATGGTGCCCGCCAACGCCGCATCTGGACGGCAGAGACCGAGTTCACCAGCGCCATCGCCGAAGGCATCGCGCATGACAAAGACCTGACCAAGACCCTGCTGCAGTCCTGCGGTGTGCCCGTGCCCGAGGGAGTGGCCGTGGACAGCCCGGCCGCCGCCTGGGAAGCCGCGCAAGACATCGGACTGCCCGTGGTGGTGAAACCATCCGACGGCAACCATGGCCGCGGCGTCACCCTGGACCTGAGCAACCAGGCCGACATCGAAGCCGCCTACCTGGTGGCCGAAAAGCACGGCAGCGAGGTGCTGGTGGAGCGCTTTGTGCGCGGCAACGAGCACCGCCTGCTGGTGGTCGGTGGCCGCGTGGTCGCCGCCGCACGCGGCTCAGTGGCCTGGGTCACCGGCAACGGCCATTCCACCGTGGTGGAGCTGGTTGATACCCATATCAACACCGACCCGCGCCGGGGCACCCACGAAGACGCACCATTGGGCCTGATCGACACCCGTGGCGACGAAGCCGTGCTGCTGGACCTGCAGCGCCAGGGCCTGACGCCCGACTCGGTACCCGCCGCTGGCCGCCAGGTGCTGATCCAGCGCAACGGCAACGTGGCGATCGACTGCACCGACCAGATGCACCCCGAGGTGGACCACATCGTTTCGCTGGCGGCTCGTATCGTGGGCCTGGACATTGCTGGTGTGGACGTGGTGGCCGAGGACATCTCCAAGCCGCTGAGCGCCCAAGGCGGCGCCATCGTCGAAGTGAATGCCGGCCCCGGCCTGCTGATGCACCTGAAACCGGCCGAGGGCGCCCCCCGCCCCGTGGGTCGAGCCATCGTGGACCACCTGTTCTCCGAGCATGAAACCGGCCGCATCCCGGTGGTTGGCGTAGCCGGCACCCAGGCCACACACACCATTTCGCGCCTGGTCGCCTGGCTGCTGCACTTGAGCGGCCTGCGCGTGGGCCTGGCCTGCCGCGACGGCCTGTTCCTGGACACCCGCCGCATTGAATCCACCGATTGCGCCCACTGGGCTCCGTCGCACCGCCTGCTGATCAACCGCTCCATGGAAGCCGCGGTGATTGAAAACGGCGCGGCCAGCATCCTGCGCGACGGCCTGGCCTACGACCGCTGTGCCGTGGGCATCGTCACCGACATGGGCGGCGCAGACAAGCTGGCTGAATTCGACATCACCGAGGAAGACCAGCTCTACAAAGTGCTGCGTACCCAGGTAGACGTAGTCTTGCCCGAAGGCGTGGCCGTGCTGAATGCGGCCAACGCGCGCGTGGCCCAGATGGCCGAACTCTGTGACGGCAGCTCCATCCTGTATGGCCTGGACCCGCAGTTGGAAGCCACCGTGGCCCACCGCGCCACCGAAGGCCGTGCCGTGGTGGTCAACAAGGGCTACATCATGCTGGCCACCGGCAGCTCCGAAGCACCATTGGTGAGCCTGGACATCCTGTCTGCCGTCTGGCAGCGCGAGGTGCCGCTGGAACCCATCCTGGCCGCGATTGCCGCCGCCTGGGCCATGGACATCTCGCCCGACCTGATCGTCGCCGGCCTGAAGACCTTTGAGCTGGACCTGCCTACCGCGCGCACCGTACTCCCCGCCGTGCCCACAGCAGCGCCCTACCGTACCGAACAAGAAGATAGAAAGACCGACTGATGGAAGTCTCACGCATTCGGGCCCTGCGTGGCCCCAATCTCTGGAGCCGCCACACCGCCGTCGAAGCCGTGGTTTCGTGCGTGGAAAACGAACGTGCCATCGGCCAGTTGCCCGGCTTCGAGGCCACCGTACGCGCACTGTTCCCCGCCATAGGCCCGCTGCGCCCCAACCGCGAACACGCCTCGGTATCCCTGGCCCATGTGCTGGAAGCCGCCACCCTGGCCCTGCAAGCCCAGGCCGGCTGCCCTGTGACCTTCAGCCGCACGGCCTCCACACCGCAAGCGGGCACCTACCAGGTCATCGTGGAATACAGCGAAGAGGCTGTTGGCCGCCAGGCACTCGAACTCGCCCAGGCGTTGATCCAGGCCGCCCTGAGCAACACCACATTCGACGTGGACAGCGCCATCGCCCAGCTGCGCGAAACCGATGAAGATGAACGCCTGGGCCCCAGCACCGGCGCCATCGTGGACGCGGCCGTAGCCCGCGGCATTCCCTACCGCCGCCTGACCAAGGGCAGCATGGTGCAATTTGGCTGGGGCTCGCGCCAACGCCGCATCCAGGCGGCTGAGTTCGACGCCACCAGCGCTGTCTCCGAGGCGATTGCCCAAGACAAAGACCTGACCAAAAAACTGCTGCACGCCGCCGGCGTACCCGTGCCTCTGGGTCGCCCCGTCAATAGCTTGGATGAAGCCTGGCAAGTCGCCCAGGAAATCGGCCTGCCCGTCGTGGTCAAGCCGCAAGACGGCAACCAGGGCAAGGGCGTCACCGTGAACATCGTGGACCGCCCGCACCTGGAAGTGGCCTATGCCGCCGCCGCCGAGATTGGCGAAGTCATGGTGGAAAAATTCCTGCCCGGCAGCGACTTCCGCCTGCTGGTGGTGGGCAACAAACTGGTGGCTGCAGCCCGCCGCGACCCGCCCCAGGTGCTGGGCGACGGCGTGCACACCGTGCGCGAGCTGGTGGACATCGTCAACTCCGACCCCAAGCGCGGCGAAGGCCATGCCACCTCGTTGACCAAGATCCGCTTTGACGACATCGCCATCGCCCGCCTGGCCTTGCAAGGCCTGCAGCCAGAATCGATTGCCGAAAAAGGTCGGCGCATCATTCTGCGCAACAACGCCAACCTGAGCACCGGCGGCACCGCCACCGATGTGACCGACGACGTGCACCCCGCCGTCGCGGCCCAGGCCGTGGCCGCCGCGCAAATGATTGGCTTGCACATCTGCGGCGTGGACGTGGTCTGCGAAAGCATGCTCAAGCCGCTGGAAGACCAGCACGGCGGTATCGTGGAAGTGAACGCCGCGCCCGGCCTGCGCATGCACATCTCGCCCTCCTTCGGCAAGGGCCGCAATGTGGGCGAAGCCATGGTCAGCAACCTGTATGCGCCCGGCGAAGACGGCCGTATCCCGGTGGTCGCCGTCACCGGCACCAACGGCAAAACCACCACCGCCCGCCTGATCGCCCATCTGTTCACCAGCAGCGGCATGCGCGTAGGTATGACGAATACCGACGGCGTGTACGTCAACGGCCGCCAGATCGACAGCGGCGACTGCTCGGGCCCGAAAAGCGCGCGCAATGTGCTGATGCATCCCGACGTGGATGCGGCCGTGTTCGAAACCGCGCGCGGCGGCCTGCTGCGCGAGGGCCTGGGTTTCGACCGCTGCCAGGTCGCCGTGGTGACCAATATCGGCGCCGGCGACCACCTGGGCCTGAACTACATCACCACGGTGGAAGACCTGGCCGTGCTCAAGCGCGTGATCGTGCAAAACGTGCAGGCCACCGGCTATGCCGTGCTGAACGCCGCCGACCCCATCGTCGCGGCCATGGGTGCCTCCTGCCCCGGCAACGTGATCTTCTTCACCGCCGACCGCCACCACCCGGTGATGGCCACACACCGGGCCCAAGGCCGGCGCACGGTGTATGTGGATGGCGACCACATCGTGGCGGCCGTGGGTTCCTGGCGCGAACAGATCGCCTTGCGCGATGTGCCGTTGACCCGTGCCGGCACCATTGGCTTCCAGGTGGACAACGCCATGGCCGCCGTGGCTGCCGCCTGGGGCGTGGGCCTGAACTGGGACACGATTCGCCGTGGCCTGTCCAGCTTTGCCAATGACGCCGACAACGCGCCTGGCCGTTTCAACGTCATGGACTACCGTGGCGCCACCATCATTGCCGACTACGGCCACAACCCGGACGCCATGCGCGCCCTGGTCGCCGCCGTGGACGCCATGCCGGCCAAGCGCCGCTCGGTGGTCATCAGCGGCGCTGGCGACCGGCGCGACGAAGACATCCGCGAGCAAACCATCATCCTGGGCGACGCTTTTGACGACGTGATCCTGTTTGAAGACGCATGCCAGCGTGGCCGCGCCGACGGCGAAGTCGTCGCCCTGCTGCGCGAGGGCCTGGCCAACGCCCAGCGCACCCGCCAGGTGGACGAAATCTATGGCGAATTCATCGCCATCGACAAGGCCCTGGAACGCCTGCAGCCCGGCGACTTGTGCCTGATCCTGGTGGACCAGGTGGAAGAAGCCCTGGCCCACCTGGCCCAGCGCGTCGCCGCCGCCTAAGCCATTCCAGGCAGCGCCCCAGTTTCATAAAAGAAATGGGGCGCTGGCGCAGAATACACCTGCGCCAGCAGCTACTAAAAATATAGCAACCGCTTTCGTTCGGGCAGATCGGGCTGGGACCAGATTCGCAACAGGGTGTAGTCAGCGCGGCTGCCGCCCGGCTGGACTGTAAAATCGCGCCTTTTCGCCCCCTCCCCTCCCATGTCGTCTGTCCCCGCTGGGCACTCCCGTGCCTGCTTTGACCTGAAAAGCGCTACGCTGCCCTTGATGGCGCTGGTGCTCAAGACCGCCAACCTCAACATCCTGGGGCAAGAGCTGGAAGCGCGCTATGGCGACACGCCCGACTTCTTTGACCAGGACCCGGTAGTCGTCAACCTGGCGCAGGTCGAGGAAGAAGCCCTGCCCATAGACTTCAAACAACTGTGCGTGCTGCTGCACAGCTACCGCATGCATGCCATTGCCGTGCACGGTGGCAGCCCGGAACAACGCGCCGCAGCCGTGGCCGTAGGCCTGGTGGAAGCACCCGACATTACCCACGCACAGCCGCTGCCGGCTCCCGCCCCTGCGCCCGTGGCACCCGAAGCAATTGCCCCCGCTGTGGCGCCCGGCACGCTGATCATCGACAAGCCTTTGCGATCCGGCCAGCAGGTTTACGCCCGGGGCGGCGACCTGGTGGTGCTGGCCGTGGTGAGCTTTGGTGCCGAAGTGCTGGCCGACGGCAATGTGCATGTGTACGCCCCGCTGCGTGGTCGCGCGATTGCCGGCGCCAAGGGCAATACCGATGCACGCATTTTCAGCACCTGCCTGGAAGCCCAGCTGGTGTCGATTGCCGGCACCTACCGCACCTCCGAAATCCCGCTGCCCGCCGATGTGCTGGGCAAGGCGGCCCAGATTCGCCTGGTAGGCGAAAAGCTGGTGATGGAACCTCTTCTTTAAACACTCTCAACCCAGAAAGACCCGCATCCCATGACCAAGATCATTGTGGTGACATCCGGCAAAGGTGGCGTTGGCAAAACCACCACCAGCGCCAGCTTCGCATCCGGCCTCGCTCTGCGCGGCCACAAGACGGCGGTGATCGACTTTGACGTCGGTCTGCGCAACCTGGACCTGATCATGGGTTGCGAACGCCGTGTGGTGTACGACCTGATCAACGTGATCCACAACGAAGCGAATCTGAACCAGGCGCTGATCAAGGACAAGCAGTGCGACAACCTGTTCGTGCTGGCCGCCTCGCAAACCCGCGACAAGGACGCCCTCACGCAGGACGGCGTGGAGCGCGTGCTGAAGGATCTGGGCGACATGGGCTTTGAGTACATCGTCTGCGACTCACCCGCCGGCATCGAAACCGGTGCGCTGATGGCCATGCACTTTGCCGATGAAGCCCTGGTGGTGACCAACCCCGAAGTCTCGTCCGTACGCGACTCCGACCGCATCCTGGGCATGCTGGGCTCCAAGACCAAGCGCGCCATAGAAGGCAAAGCCCCCGTCAAGGAACACCTGGTCATCACCCGCTACAACCCCACCCGCGTGGAAGACGGCCACATGCTGTCGCTGGAAGACATTCAGGACATCCTGCGCATTCCGCTGATGGGCGTGATCCCCGAGTCGGAAACCGTGCTGCAGGCATCGAACCAGGGCCTGCCGGCCATCCATCTGGCAGACAGCGATGTGTCCGAGGCGTATAAGGACGTGGTGGCACGCTTCCTGGGCGAAGAAAAACCCATGCGTTTTGTGGAAGCCGTGAAACCCGGGTTTTTCAAGCGCCTGTTCGGGGGGAAATAAGCCATGTCTTTCCTGTCTTTCCTGCTGGGGGAAAAGAAAAAGACCGCCACGGTCGCCAAAGAGCGGCTGCAGATCATTCTGGCGCACGAGCGCAGCGGCCGCGGCGCCAGCCGTCCTGACTACCTGCCCGCACTGCAGCGCGAACTGGTGGCCGTGATCAGCAAATACGTGTCCATCAACGCTGACGACATCAAGGTCCACCTGGAACGCCAGGACAACCTGGAAGTGTTGGAAGTGAAGATCGAACTGCCAGAGGCCCTTCGATGAAAGCGTGGATGGCTGCCGCAGGTATTACTGTCGCCTGCGCAAGCAGCCTACATGCTGAACAAATTGGCGCGGTAGACACGGCCTTCCAGTGGATAGGCCCGGACCACAAGATCGTGGTCGAAGCCTATGACGACCCGCAGGTGCAAGGCGTGACCTGCTATGTATCGCGTGCCAAGACCGGTGGCATCAAGGGCGCGCTGGGCCTGGCCGAAGACAAGGCCGAGGCATCCATTGCCTGCCGCCAGGTTGGCCCCATCAGCTTCAGCAAACCACTGCCCCAGCAGGATGAGGTGTTCAACGAACGCCTGTCCATCCTGTTCAAGAAGCTGCGCATCGTGCGGATCGTGGACAAACAGCGCAACGCGCTGATCTACCTGACCTATTCAGACAAGCTGATCGACGGTTCGCCGCAAAATGCCGTCACCGCCGTGCCGGTAGAGCGTGGCACGGTGATTCCGCTCAAATAGATGGTGAACAGACTCTAGGGCCGCTCAGGCCCAGTCGTTGCCACCCATATCGCCGAGATCAAACACCTCGTCGTTACCCGAGCTGTCCATGCTGGACGGCGTATCCACCGCAAAAGCCCCGGCATCCCTGGCCAGGCTGCTATCGCTCTGGCCCAGGAAATTGCTGTCCAGCGATGGGAAGGCGGGCACCAGCTCAGTCAGGCCAAAGGTCGATGCCGACGCATTGTTGTGGTGGCCCATCAGGTTCTCAATGCCCTGGAACAAAAAGGCACCGGCTGCCACTCCAGCCGCCGTGGTCGCCATGCTGGTCAAAAAGCTGGGCGCCTGGAAGCGTGAAGGCGCAGCCGCCACAGGTGCAACAGGTGCAGGTGCGGGCGAATAGGCAGGTGGGAGCGCCGATGCAGGCGGCGCCACAGGCGACTGCGCATACGCCGACGAAGCAGGATTGCGACCCCATGCCGTGCTGTCCAGAAAGCTACCGCTTGCCGAAGCCGGTGCCTTGCTGCGTTGCAATTCGGCCTGCAGGCTGGCGATCTGCGCCTGGGCCGCTTGCAGTGCCTGGTCCTGCAGCAAGCTGCGCTGGACCAGTAAATACGTGGCATCCGGCTGGCAGGCCACCGTGCTTTCAATCAGCGCATGGGCTTCGGGGTCTTTGGGGCCGCCCTTGGCCAGAGCCAGCTGCTGCAGGAACTGGGTCAGTTGTTCGCGTTCTTGGAAGTTCATAAAAACCTCGTCCAGGTAGTAGTACTTAATAGATACGCACTGTGATCCACAAATTCAATACCTATACATGCCAGGTGGTGAAGCAAACGTAAAGATCCGGTAATTTTGCATACAAACGGAATTAGGTTTTATGTGCAGCTATATTTTCCATAGCTGCTTGCGCAGATTCCATGTGCGCCAGCCCCCTATTTCCTTCAAAACTGCCGTCCACAGCTCCAGGCTGCCGAGGTGCCTGTGCAAGGCGCTGGGGACACGGCACCCGTAATGCGATACTTGGGGCATTGCCGTAGGGATTTCCAAGCTGTTCCGCGCCATGCCGTTTGCCTAAAGGCCGAGGCTCTGGCGCGACGTCCCCGGCGGCCCTACCCCGCATCAAAAACAACTCCAACACGTCCACCGCCCTGGGATGCGAACCGCCGCAACCGTCGCCACCACCATGCCCCCCGTCAACACGCCCCACATCAAAGGCTGGTGCCCCGGTGCGCTGCGCCCCATGCTGTCGGGCGACGGGCTGGTGGTGCGTGTACGCCCGCAGGCTGGGCGGCTCACGCAGGCACAGGCAACCGGGATTGCCGCGCTATCCAACAGCCATGGCAACGGCCTGCTCGACCTGACCAGCCGGGCCAATCTGCAGCTGCGTGGCGTTGCGCCCGCATCGCACCCCGGGCTGATCCAGGCGCTGCGGGATCTGGACCTGCTAGATGCCAGCCCGGAAGCCGAAGCCCGGCGGAACATCGTCGTCACGCCGTTCTGGACGCCGGGCGACGGCACCCTGCAGATCGCCAACACCCTGGCCCAGGCCCTGGCCGCACCGGACGCGCCCGACTTGCCAGGCAAGTTCGGCTTTGCGGTAGATACAGGCCCACGGGCCATACTGGGCAGCACCTCGGCCGACATCCGCATCGAACGCAACGCCTTGGGTTACACCGTGCGTGCCGATGGCTATGCGACCGTGGCCGAAGTGTCGACGAACGAAACCGTGCCCGCCGCGATAGAGCTGGCCCGCTGGTTTCTGGCCCAGCGCGGCGCAACACCGGGGCGCAGCCGGATGGCGGCGCTGGCGCCGCAGGCCCTCCCAGCGCAATTTCAAACGCCAATGGCGACCCCGGCTGCGGCCACCCAACCCCAGCCAGGCGGAGTCGCAGCAGGCTGGCTGGCCGGAGCCGAATTCGGCCAGCTCGCCGCAGCCACACTCGCCGCCCTGGCCGATCTGGGCCCGCTGCGCATGACGCCCTGGCACATGCTCCTGGTCGAAGGAGCCACCCAGGCGCCCGACCTGGCCGGCCTGATCACCCAGGCCGACGATCCGCGCCTGCGCGTGGTCGCATGCACCGGCGCACCTGGCTGTCTGCAGGCCCTAGCCGCCACACGGCCCCTGGCCCGTGCGCTGGCCCCCCAGATGCCCGCCGGCCAACTGTTGCATGTCTCCGGCTGCAGCAAGGGCTGCGCCCACCCGCGCGCCGCGCTGACACTGGTGGCAACACCGGCGGGCTTTGACCTGATCCGTAACGGCACGGCATCTGCCTCCCCCGATGTACAGGCCTTGTCTACCGAATCCATTGCTTCTTACTTGTTCCCCACATTCCATGCGCCACGCATTTGAAACCGATGGCGTAGCCATTTACCGCCAGTCCTTCGCCATCATCCGGGCCGAGGCCGATCTGGCCCGCTTCAACCCCATCGAAGAGCTGGCCGTCGTCCGCATGGTCCACGCTACCGGCATGGTCGGCCTGGAAGCCCATGTGCGCTTTTCCGAAGGCATGGCCGAAGCCACTCGCAGCGCGCTGGAGGCCGGTGCCCCCATCCTGTGCGATGTGCGCATGGTCAGCGAGGGCATTACCCGCAGCCGTCTGCCCGCCAACAACCAGGTCATCTGCACACTAAACGACCCCGCTGTGCGCGAGCTGGCCCAGACCCTATCGACCACCCGCAGCGCCGCCGCGCTGGAGCTGTGGCGGCCGCACCTGGCCGGCGCCGTGGTGGCCATAGGGAATGCGCCCACCGCGCTATTTCACCTGCTAAACATGCTGCAAGACCCGGCCTGCCCACGTCCAGCCGCCATCATCGGTTGCCCAGTGGGCTTTGTCGGTGCGGCGGAATCCAAGGCCGCGCTGATGGCCGACTTGCCGGCGCCGTCACTGGTAGTGCAGGGCCGCCTGGGTGGCTCGGCCATCACCGTCGCCGCAGTCAATGCATTGGCCAGCCGGAGAGAAATCTGATGGGCCGCATCCTTTGCGCCGGGCTGGGCCCCGGCGATCCCGATTTGATGAGCGTGCGTGCCGACCGCGCGATCCGCGCCGCCGGCCATGTCGCCTACTTCCGCAAGAAAGGCCGCCCCGGCCAAGCTCGGCGCATCGTCGAAGGCATGCTGGCACCAGGGGTGACCGAATACGCAATGGAATACCCGGTGACCACCGAGCTGCCCTTCGACAGCCCCGAATACATCGCCTGCCTGGCCGGCTTCTACGATGACTGGGCCGCCCGCCTGGCAGTGCTGGCGCAAACCGAAGACGTGCTGGTGCTGTGCGAGGGTGACCCCTTCTTTTACGGCTCGTTCATGCACTTGTTCACCCGGCTACAGGGCCGCGCCGCCGTGGAAGTGATACCCGGCATTCCGGGCATGGTGGGCTGCTGGTGGGCCACCGGCACACCGATTACCTGGGGTGACGACGTCTTGACCGTGCTCATGGGCACGCTGCCCGAGGCCGAGCTGCTGCGCCATATGCAATCCGCCGACGCGCTGGTCATCATGAAGACCGGCCGCAACCTGCCACGCGTGCGCAACGCGCTGGCTGCCGCCGGTCGACTGGACCAGGCCTGGCTGGTCGAACGCGGCACCATGCCGGGCGAGCGCGTTGTGCCACTAATCGAAGTGGACGGCACCGACTGCCCCTACTTCGCCATCGTACTGGTGCACGGCCATGGGCGCCGCCCCGAGGTACTGGAATGAGCGGCTGGCTGTGCATTGCGGGTCTTGGCCCGGGCGACCCGCATCTGGTCACACCCGAAGTCACCGCCGCGATTGATGCCGCCACCGACGTGGTCGGCTACATCCCCTACGTCGCCCGCATTGCGCCGCGCGCCGGCCTGACGCTGCACCCTTCCGACAACCGGGTGGAGCTGGACCGGGCCGCTGCCGCGCTGGCCATGGCCGCCGAAGGGCGCCAGGTGGTGGTGGTTTCTTCCGGCGATCCGGGGGTGTTTGCGATGGCCTCGGCGGTGTTCGAAGCCCTGGAAAACCAGCCTGCATGGCAGCAGCTGGACATCCGCGTGCTGCCCGGCATCACCGCCATGCTGGCCGCCGCAGCCCGCGCCGGTGCGCCGCTGGGCCACGACTTCTGCGCCATCAACCTCAGCGACAACCTGAAACCCGCTAGCCTGATCGAAACTCGCGTGCGCGCCGCCGCCGGGGCAGATTTTGCGATGGCGTTTTACAACCCGCGCTCGGCCAGCCGACCCGACACCTTTGGCCGCATCCTGGCCGTACTGCGCGAGACCTGCGGGCCTGGCAGGCTGATCACCTTTGCACGCGCCGTGTCTACGCCGCAGGAACAGATCCTTACCGTCACACTGGCCGAGGCCACGCCCGAGATGGCCGATATGCGCACCGTGGTGCTGGTCGGCAATGCCGCCACGCGCCGCGTGGGGCGCTTCGTCTACACGCCACGAACCGCAGGATGAGCTGCGATCCAGTCCATCACCTCGGCCACCGTGGCGACAGTGGCGCGGGCAGGAATGTAGGGGCGGTCTACCAAGATTACCGGTATGCCCAGCGCTCGCGCAGCAACCAGTTTGGCCTCTGCGCCGCTGCCACCGGCGTTCTTGGCCACCACATGGCTGATGCCATGGGCCTGTATCAAAGCACGATCGCCGTCCACCGTGAATGGGCCGCGCGCCAGCACCACCTCGGCCTGGGGCAAGGGCAGGTCCGGCACGTTATCAACCAGACGCAACAGGTAATGGTGCTGCGGACGCACCGCAAACGCGGCCAGGTTTTGCCGGCCAATCGCCAAAAACACCCGGGCCGGCGCCTGGGGCAATGCGGCAACGGCAGCTTCGATATCGGGCACATGCTGCCACTGGTCACCAGCCTGAGCCACCCAGGCCGGGCGCTCCAGGGCCAGCAACGGAATACCCAAAGCGCCACAGGCCGCAATCGCATTGCCGCTCATCTGTGCCGCGAACGGATGGGTGGCATCCACCACATGGCTGATACCCTGTGCCTGCAGCCAGGTTTGCAAACCCGCGACACCGCCAAAGCCGCCAACCCGCATAGGCAGTGGCTGTGCAACGGGCGCTTCGGTGCGGCCGGCGTACGAAAACACTGCGTCCATACCGGCCGCAGCCAGGGCGCAGGCCAGCTGGCTGGCTTCTGTGGTTCCCCCCAATACGAGGATGCGTAGCATGGTTGATCCCTGGCTTTCCATCATAGGTTTAGGCGAAGACGGGCTGGCTGGCCTGAGTGATGCCAGCCGCGCAGCACTGGATGCTGCCGAAGTCATTTTTGGCGGACCGCGCCACCTGGCGCTGGCCGATGCCGGGCCGCGCGGCCAGCCATGGCCCGTGCCCTTCGACGTGGCCCCGGTGCTGGCACTGCGCGGCCAACGTGTGGCTGTGCTGGCCTCGGGCGACCCGTTCTGGTTTGGTGCCGGCGGTAGCCTGGCAGCGCAACTGGATGCAGCGGAGTGGACTGCCTACCCCGCGCCCTCCACGTTCTCGCTGGCGGCTGCACGCCTGGGCTGGCGACTGGAAGAAGTGGCTTGCCACGGCCTGCACGCCACCCCATTTGCCAGCATCCGCCCCAGCCTGCAGCGCGGCGCACGCCTGCTGTGCCTGTTGCGCGACGGCACGGCCGTGCGCGACTTCAGCGCCTGGCTGGACCAGCAAGGTTTTGGCGCCTCTGCGCTGTGCGTGCTGGAAGCCCTGGGCGGCCCGCGTGAACGCATACGCCACAGCACGGCCACCGGTTTTGATCTGCTGGATGTTGCCGCCCCCGTGGCGCTTGCCATCGAGGTGGCAGGCGCGCTGGGCCTGCCACGCAGCGCCGGCCTGCCGGACACAGAATTTGCCCACGACGGCCAGATCACCAAGTCCCCCATGCGCGCGCTGACGCTGGCCGCCCTGGCGCCCCGCCCCGGCGAACACCTGTGGGACATAGGCGCGGGCTCGGGCTCCGTCTCGGTGGAATGGTGTCTGGCGGGTGGCCGCGCCAGCGCCGTCGAGCAACATGCCGCGCGCGTGACCAATATCCGAACCAATGTGGACCGCTATGGCCTGGCCGGCACTCTGCACGTAGTCGAAGGCCTGGCGCCCGAGGCGCTGGCCAGTCTGGCGCCACCGCAGGCGATCTTCGTCGGCGGTGGTTTCAATCTGGCACTGTTCACGGTTTTGCAATCCCTGGCTCCCTCTGGCTGTAGGTTGGTGGTGAATGCGGTCACGCTGGAAACCGAATCCGCGTTGACCCAGCTGCACTTGCAGCACGGCGGCGATTTGCTACGCATCGAACTGGCCGCATCGGCACCGCTGGGCAGCATGCGTGGCTGGCAACCCGCCCGCCCGGTAGTGCAGTGGAGCATAACGCTCTGAATACGGTGGTAAAAATCGCTGGCCTGGGCTTTCGCGCCCAGGCCACAGTGGCATCACTGCGCAGCGCCTTGCAGGCCGCTGGTGCCCATGGCATCAGCGCGCTGGCCACGGCCGAAGACAAGGCCCATGCCCCCGCCCTGCGGCAGCTGGCTGCGGAACTGGGGCTACCCGTACTGGCAGTGCCACTGGCCACGCTGCAGCAGCAAGCCGCCAACGCCAGCCCCCATGCCCCCGCCCGCTACGGCGGCCACAGCTTGGCCGAAGCGGCAGCACTGGCCGCAGCCGGCATAGGCGCGCAACTAGTCACGGCCCGGGGTGTATCCACCGACCGCATGGCCACCGCAGCCATCGCGGAAAATACCCGGCTATGACTGTCCACTTCATCGGCGCCGGCCCCGGCGCCCCCGACCTCTTGACCCTGCGCGGCCGCGACCTGATCGCCGCCAGCCCCGTCTGCCTGTATGCCGGCTCCCTGGTGCCCGAAGGCGTGCTGGCCCACTGCCCACCCGGCGCCCGCATCGTCAACACCGCCCCGCTGTCGCTGGAGCAGATCCTGGCCGAAATCAGCACCGCCCATGCCGCCGGCCAAGACGTGGCCCGCCTGCACTCGGGCGACCTGTCGGTCTGGTCGGCCATGGGCGAGCAATTACGCGGCCTGCGCGCACTCGGCATCCCCTACACCGTGACGCCCGGCGTGCCCTCGTTCGCCGCCGCCGCCGCCACGCTGGAGGCTGAATTAACCTTGCCCGGCCTGAGCCAGTCTGTGGTGCTCACGCGCACCTCTGGCCGCGCATCGGCCATGCCCAGCACCGAGTCGCTGGCCAACTTCGCCGCCACCCAAGCCGTGCTGGCGATCCACCTGTCCATCCACGTACTGCCCCGCGTGGTGGCCGAGCTGGTGCCGCACTACGGCGCAGACTGCCCGGTCGCCGTGGTCTGGCGCGCCAGCTGGCCGGACGAGCGCGTGGTGCGCGCCACACTGTCCACCATTGAAGCCGCGATGGGCGAAGGCATGGAGCGCACAGCCTTGATCCTGGTCGGGCACACCCTGGGTGCAGAAAGCTTTGACCACAGCCGCCTCTACGCAGGCGACTACGACCGCCGCTACCGCCCGCTGGGCACCGCGCCACGCTTCCCGGCAGGCACGGAATGAACATCGATCTCTGCCTGGTCGGCATAGGCACCGGCAACCCCGACCACGTCACCCGCCAAGGCGTAAAAGCGTTGAACGCCGCCGACCTCATCCTGGTGCCCCACAAAGGCGAAGGCAAAGCCGACCTGGCCGAGCTGCGCCTACAGCTGTGCCAGGAGCTGGTGACCAACCCCGCCACCCAAGTGGTGCAGTTCGACATGCCGGTACGCGACGTCAATGACCCCGACTACCCCGGCGCCGTCAATCGCTGGCACGACGCCATTGCCAACGTATGGCTCCAAAAAATGCGCGCCCATCTACCAGCAGGCGGGCGCATAGCCCTGCTGGTGTGGGGCGACCCCTCGCTCTACGACAGCACGTTGCGCATCGCCGAACGCCTGGCTTTGCAGCTGCCATTAAAAGTGTCTGTGGTGCCCGGCATCACCGCGCTGCAAGCCCTAACCGCCGCGCACGCCATCGCACTGAACGACATCAACGCCCCCGTCACCATCACCACAGGCCGCCAACTGCGCGACCACGGCTGGCCCGAAAGCGCCGACACCGTGGCCGTAATGCTGGACGGCAACTGCTCTTTTCAACACCTGCCGCCCGAGGGCATCACCATCTGGTGGGGTGCCTACCTGGGTATGGCTCAGCAGATTTGCATTGCAGGGCCACTGGCAGAGGTGAGCGAAAGGGTTCAGGCGGAGCGCCAGGCGGCGCGGGCGGCGCATGGGTGGATCATGGATACGTATCTGATGCGGCGAGGGTAGCGGGCCTGACACATCACTTGGTCTGCAAAGCAGCGGTTGCTGCCGGTGGCCGCGCGCACGCGTGCTCACGCTGTCGGGTGTCAAGCGGTCGTTCGGTGTGGCCAAAGAACCATGGCCCGAAGAGCCTCTCTACGGGGTACTAGGTCGCCGTGACTGGACCCATGCCGGTTGCTGGGAAAATGCAGGCAAAGACCTATTTCCAATCCAGCGAGGGGCAATCAATGACGCAGAGGAACGAAGGCGAAGCCGGCAAACCGGATGACATCAACGACGACTTCTTTGCCGATCAGGATGAGCCGGCGCATGAAGGCAATCCCGGCGATGGCCTCGAGCCTGGCGCCAACCCCGACGCCGAGGCGATGCGGGTGTCGTTGAAAAAGTCCACCCATGACGGCGATGACTGCGCTGAGGTCTATGCCCATGGCGAGGCCGATCCAGAAGGCGGGATGGGAAAGACTCAGCAGATGGTTCTTCTCGCCCGCGTGACCGAGCGCGCGCTCACCATGTTCCCGTTGGTTTCGGCCTCATATCGCCCCGCATTCCTGACCCCGAAGTATGGCGAGCTGACCACAATTGCCATCCTGGCCGATAAGGATGAGCCCTGGTGGCTGCCGGAGGACATCAGGGACTTCGACACCATGCTCGAGAGCCTGCCCACTGGCTTTGGCCGCCACGCCAAATATGGGCTCGGCTTCAAGTGGGAATACCGATTGATCCCGCACGCGATCCTCGAAATGCACGGCATCACCGAATTGGTGATCGAACCAGGCAGCGGCGCGTTGGCGGAGCTGCCAAAATTTAGGCTGGGCATTGACCGATTTTCGACAATCAAGCGAGCCATCGACTCGATCACTACGCGCGCGCGCGCGCGGTCGCTGCGCGAACGTCAGTTGCTCGCATTCAATGAGTTGTTGCACGTCGCCGATCCCGTCCAATTCGAGCGCCGCTTCCCCAACGTGAAGCCTGGAGAAATCTACGAGTTGGTCAAGCTGGGCGGGCGCGCTCAGAACCGCAGCGCCGACGACCGTCTCGCGGCGGCAACTGTCATTCGCGATGACGCCGACAAGCTCGCAGCCGAGCAGCCCTCGCAGTTGGTGGAGCTCAAGGCGGTGATCGAGCAGGTCACGCTGAAAGAGCTGATTGCCAAGATCGAAGACATGCTCAGCAAGAACCTGCCTGAGCCGAAGTGGCAAGCCTTCTTCAAGGCCAACCCCTTCGTCTTGGGCTTGGCCTTCCCGCACCCGGTCATCATGATCCAAGACCAGGCTCATGTCGGCGGCACGATGCTGCGCGGCGCTGGCGAGAGCATCGTGGACTTCCTGTTTGCGCAGCGCTTCACCGGCAGTCTCGCCCTCATCGAGATCAAGCGCCCCTCGACCAAGCTAATAGAGGCCAAGACGTTTCGCGGCGACCTGCACGCGCCCCACAAGGACCTGACCAGCGCGATGGCGCAAGTGCTCGACCAGCGCTTCCAACTCTTGAACAACTTCGCAGCCAAGTCCCACGACCCCGCGCTTAGAGACACGCATGTTTCAGCAGTCCACTGCATCGTGATTGCCGGCACGGCGCCGGCCACCATCCAAGAAAAGCGCTCGCTTGACCTGTTCCGCCATTCGTCTAGGGACGTGGTGGTGATCACGTTTGACGAGCTCCTGGACAAGCTGCGCGAGATTCTGCGGCTGATGACCGCGGGCACGCCTGGGCCTGCGCCGGCACCCGCTCCGCCAATAGACAACAGCGATCTCTTTTGACCGGCAATCACGCGCACCCATGAAACACGTCGCCTTGGCCGACTGGCCCGACTTTGAGAAGTCATTGCGCGCCGAGCTAGATGCGCTTGGGCACACAGGTCATGTCGTGGCCCGCAACTTTGATCGGACCTCGGTAGATGAAGATTTCGTCGAAACGGACCGCCTTGGGTTGGTGCTTGGCACGGGAACCGACCGCAGCGCGGACAGCCATTTTTGGAACGAGCCAATTTTTGATCACGACCATGCCGGCGACCCCAAGGACAAGCAGCCGCATGAGATCGTCTACGCCTTCACGCTCGACTTGGCGACCACGCCTTACCTCGTCCTCCATGACGACGTGCCCACAGTGTTCGACATCACCGAAGGCTTGACCCCATACAACGGCATCGTGGTCTACCACCCCCGAGGCTTGGACCGGGTGTCGAAAAACGAATACTGGTTCAACGGCGATCCACTAAAGGTTGCCCTGCTTGTGTTTACGTTGTCAGACCCTGACGGCGAAATCTAGGCCTTCGCCGTGGGTATTTGTTCCCACGAGGCCACGGACAAACAATCAAGTCTCTTTTGCCGAGCCGCTATCTGTGATGACCGGCGACGCGGGCAGCGGCTCACTTTCGGGCGGGGCTTTCGGCGCGCTCAACTTCGCTTGAATGTCGCTGGCAGAAAACTCGCTAGTGCCCCATCCGTGCCGCGAGTAGTCGTTGTGCATCCCGTCGTAGCCGATGAGCAGGAAGACCAACTTGTAAGCCAGCGCCACGGAGCTGTAGATGTCATCGATGAGCTTTTGGAGCTTCTTCGGATCGACGCGCAAGCTTCCATGCGCTGTCTTGTTTCGGAGGCCGCCCCAGTTGTCGATCTCCGTGGTAGTGACGGCGCCCACCGCTTGCAGAGCGAAAAGCCTGTCCTTGGCTCGGATTGACTTCATTTGGCTGACGGAGCCAGTCGCGCGCTTGATCACGCTCGCCGACGCGCCCGACTCGCTGATGGCCTTCAACACCTTCTCGATGTCGTCCAACGCTTCTTGGAGCGGCTCACCGAGGGGCTTGAACATGCCCTCGGCCAAGATGGTCTCCACGGCGACCGACACGGTCAACGCAACGGTATCCACCCAAACGCCTCTTAGCGTGTAGAGCTTGCCAAGCGTTCCCGACAGCGGGGCAGGCTCGCCTGCCACGGAATGAGCGCACGCATACTTGAAGTATCGATCAAGCATTGAGTAGAAGTGCTTGTCGTTGATTCCAATGGACGTGGACAGCGGCGCATGAACCATGCCTCCGCTATTGCCGCTTCGCGACTTGAACAACTCGATTGTCCTAACGCCGCCATTCTCAGTTTCAGTCATAACCCACGTCGGCATCGTGGCCGTCGCGAATGAGATCGCCTCCATGAGGCGTTCCTCAAAACCCGGCGGAAAGGTCGCGCCGGCCTCACCCTGCGCGTGAAGCTCGGCATATCGGACCCCAGCCTTTCGATGGCCGGGGTCGAACTCCACCGTCATCTTCTCAATCCAGCCGCGCGAGAGCGCCGCAGCGAGACTGACCCCCTTTCTGCCAACGCCCAACGACGTGTCAGTAACAACGTTCAAGGGAAATTCAATCTCGTCGAGCGACACCATGTGTGTCCAGCATGCAGATGAATCCTTGGTCTTGATTTCGCATGACAAATAGTCGCAACTGACCTTCAAGGTCGCGGCGCCGGACGCATCTTCCAAATCAACGTAAGCCGAAGGGTGCATCCAAACCCGTCCCCAGGCGTCCGTGGCCTCGAGTTTGAAATAGCGGCTGTCGGCAAAGACTTGCCCCGAAAGGGTTTGGAGCTGCTGTTGCAGCCAGCCCATGGGGTTGATCTGAACGCTCCCGGTCTTTGGGAAAACAAGGCTACCCTCGACGCCCCTTTCCGGGGTGACAAGCAGCGTTCCGCTTGCCGAGTAAACCGGAGGATTGGCGACCCCGTTCTGGGTCAGTTTGATATTGACGCAGTCGATTGCGAACTTGCCTTCCAGAAAGGCCTTTTTGAACTCATCGTCCCGCACCGACAGTTTTGGAAATTTCATGTCACCCCCCTTGTTGGAGCATTATCTTCAGCAGCCTTTCAGCTCCGGTCGATGCCGTCAAATTGGCCCGTCCAGCCGGGACGTTGTTCTGGATGAGCGGCGGCCCTACAGCAGAACTTGCCGAAGCTGAGCAGTTGGAGTCAGCCCGTCGCTGCGGTTCAACGAAGTTCGGCTTTGGGCACCTTGGTGACGCTCGGACGCCGCCGGTGAAGGACAGCATCCAGCCTTCTGCTGACTATCCATCAGCAACACAGCCAAGGTATCTGCAATGGCTGGACTATGCTCCGTGCTCAATGTCCGTTGACGCATATAAGCCCCCGATAGCCTGTTTTGGCATCACTGGTGCAGTGTAAAAAACGCCTCTAGCGCAGGATTTACCTGCACCAGAAGCTACTATTTCAATAGCACAAAGAAGACCTAGCCCGCCAGCTCCAATCGGGTATCAAACGTCCCAGACACATCCAGCGGCTGTTTGATCAGGCCCACCTGCTGGCAGAAGTCCGCCCTGCCCTGCCGTTCGGCAATAGCCTGGGCGTTGATGGACATCTACATACCCAAACCTATGTGCAGCAACCGGTACTGCACGCACCCACTTCGCGCCGAAACCAGGCCTGCAGGTATGGCACATTTGTTCCCATGTTCACCCGCTTCTTTCACACAACCCCACTGGCTTGGTGGGGTGTTCTGCTTCCGGCGAGTGCCGGGCTGGCCTGGCTTCTGACCGCAATACATCTGCCTGCCGGGGTGCTGCTGGGCTGCATGTTGGTGGGGATTGTGCTGTCGTCCCGGGACATTCAGCTGCGCATCCCTCCTACCTTGTTTGCTATGGCGCAAGGAGTGCTCGGCTGTCTGATGGCCCACAGCCTGCAGCCGTCTGCGCTGGCCGATGTGGCGACCCATTGGCCCATTTTTTTGCTGGTGACGAGCGCGGTCATTGCGGCCAGCGCGGTGTTGGGCTGGATCCTGATGCGCCGCAATATCTTCCCGGGCACCACCGCGGTGTGGGGGCTGGCACCCGGCGCCGCCTCTGCCATGGTGCTGATGGCAGAGTCTTACGGGGCGGATACCCGGCTGGTGGCGTTCATGCAGTATTTGCGGGTGGCGATGGTGACGGCAACGGCCGCACTGGTGGCGCGCATTTTTGCCCCGCATACCGGCCCGTCCGTGGTGGCTGGCATGCACTGGTTCACCGTGGACAACCAAGCCAATGTGGCGTTGACGACGCTGCTGGCATTTGGGGCCGCTTTGGTCGCGCGCCGGCTGCACATTCCCGCAGGCGCCATGGTGTTGCCTTTGTTGCTGGGTACCGCATTGCAGGCGACGGGTCTGCTGGTGATCGAGCTGCCGGGTGCCTTGTTGGCTGTAGCCTACGCCTTGATCGGCTGGAGCATCGGACTGCGCTTTACACGTGCCATTTTGAAACACGCATTGCGTGCATTGCCGCATGTGATGGGGTCGATTGTGGCCTTGATGGCGTTTGGAATCGTGATTGCGACCGCGCTGTCCTGGCTGTCCGGCATTGATCCGCTCACCGCCTATCTGGCGACCAGCCCGGGCGGCGCGGATTCTGTGGCGGTCATTGCCGCCACCAGTGCGGTGGATGCCAGTTTTGTGATGGCCATGCAGTTGGCCCGGTTTCTGATGGTGCTGGTGCTGGGGCCGCAGGTGTCCAAGTTTGTAGCCACCCGGGCGGCGTGAACGCACTGGCTGCTATACGCCGTTCCGTGCAGCCTTCGGGCTGAAGACATTTTCAAGCTTGCCTGCCTTCCCATGACAACATAGCCTGGGCATTATTTGTGCTGCTAGCGCAGGTTCTACGTGCACCAGCAGCTACATTTTCAATAGCATTTACCCATCTCAATCAGTCAGACCCAAGCCGGCATCCAACACCCTCTGTACGTCCAACGCCTGCTGGCTCCAGCCCACCAGCAGGTAGAAACCTGCAGTTCTCTGTTGATCAGCGATGACCTGGGTGTTGATGGGCACCCACTGCTGCTGGCGGCATTCAAACTGCAGCTTGGTGGCCTCGGGCGGGATGCCGATGATGCGGGCGCCGACCACCAGTCACGCCATCATCAGCGCTACAAGTGGCGCAAGCTGCCGACGTACAGTGCCCATTTTCTAGCAAACCAGTTTCAACAACCAACCAGCTCTCAAAGCTTACCGGGGCCACTACCCAACCCGAGATGGCGTGAGCCCAAGCGGCTATTTCGCTGGTTGCATCACTCCGCGTCGGGCTGGCGCGAAGGATGGGCCGCTGCGAAAGGCGCGAGCTGCTCACATCTCTCGTAGATTCCGTTCACCAAAGGACAGTCTGACAGGTCGACCCCGAACCGTTGGGCGCTGAACACCTGGGGCACCAGGCAGCAGTCGGCCAGCGTCGGCGTGTCGCCATGGCAGAAGCGCCCCGCCTGCGTGCGCCGCTGCAGCTGTGCCTCGAAGGCCTGCAGGCCGATCGAGATCCAGTGCGCAATCCACTGCGCCTTGTTGTCTTCCGACACGCCCATCGCACCGGTCAGGTACTTCAGCACGCGCAGGTTGTTGAGTGGGTGAATGTCGCAGGCGATGCCCAGCGACAGCTGGCGCACGAAGGCGCGGTCGGCGGCATGCGCCGGCAGCAGCGGCGTCTGCGGATAGACCTCTTCCAGGTATTCGATGATGGCCAGCGACTGGCTGACCTGCACCTCGCCATCGCGCAATACCGGCACCAGGGACTGCGGGTTGATCGCCCTGAATGTATCAACGAACTGTTCACCGCCATGGCGGCTGAGGTGCACGAAGACCTGCTCGGTCTCCAGGCCCTTGAGGTTCAGCGCGATCCGCACGCGGTAGGCCGCCGAGCTGCGGAAGTAGGTGTGAAGAATGCGGTCCATGTTTCAAACTCCCAAATATTGATGAACGATTTCCGGCCGGCCCTTGAGTTCAGCGGACGTGCCGCCCCACACCACTCGCCCCTTCTCAATCACGAAATGCCGGTCGGCCAGGCCCAACAAGGCCTTCACGTTCTTGTCGATCACGATCTGCGACAAGCCGTCCTGCTTCAGCTCCGCCAGTGCGCGCCAGATCTCGTTGCGAATCACCGGCGCCAGGCCTTCGGTGGCTTCGTCCAGCACCAGCAAGCGCGGGTTGGTCATCAGCGCCCGGCCAATGGCCAGCATCTGCTGCTCGCCGCCGGACAGCTGCGAGCCGAGGTTGCCGCGGCGTTCCTTCAGCCGCGGGAAAAAGCTGTAGACCCGCTGCAGATCCCAGCGTCGGCCGGCGCCCTTCTTGTCGTCGCGGGCGGTGGCCACCAGGTTTTCCTCGACGCTGAGATTGGAGAACACCTGCCGGCCCTCGGGCACCAGGGCCAAGCCCTGCCTGGCAATACGGTGCGAAGGCAAATGGTCGACCCGCGCCCCGGCGACGGACACGCTGCCCCCGCGCACCGGCAGCATGCCAAAGAGACACTTCACCGTGGTCGAGCGGCCCATGCCGTTGCGTCCGAGCAGCGTCACCACTTCGCCTTCGCCGACATCGAAGGAAATGTCGAACAAGGCCTGGGCATGGCCATACGAGGCCTGCAGACTCCTGACGGATAAAAACGCGCTCATGCTGCGGCCTCGGCTTCTTCTTCGCCCAGGTAGACCGCGCGGACTTCCGGGTGCTTGCGAATTTCATCCGGCGTGCCGGTAAACAGGACCTTGCCGTAGACCAGCACGCTGATGCGGTCGGCCAGGGCAAAGACGGCATCCATGTCGTGCTCGACCAGCAGGATGGTGTAGCGGCGCTTCAGGCGCTGCAGCAGTGCCACCACGGCGGTGGATTCCTGCACGCTCATGCCGGCCATGGGCTCGTCGAGCAGCAGGAACTGTGGCTGTGCCGACAGGCTCATCGCCAACTCCAGCTGGCGCCGCTCGCCATAACCCAGATCGCCCGCGGCGGCATGCAGCCGGTGCGTGAGGCCAGTGGCTTCCAAAGACTCTTCGGCGACGCGGCGCGACTCTTTGCTGGCCAGCATCGGCGCCCAAAATTTGAACGCATGCTGGCGCGAGGCGAGTGCAGAAAAAGTGGCGTTCTCCAGCACGCTGAAGTCTTCGAAGATGGAGGTGATCTGGTAGGAGCGCAGCAGGCCGAGCCGGGCGCGCTCGTGGATGGGTCGCGCGGAGACGTCGCGCCCCTTGAACCAGACGCTGCCGCTGTCGGCGGCCAGCTCGCCCGAGAGCTGGTTGATCAGCGTGGTCTTGCCGGCGCCGTTCGGGCCGATGATCGCGTGGAGTTCGCCGTCGCCGATGTCCAGCGACACGGCATCGGTAACCAGCAGCGCGCCGTAGCGCTTGGTCAATGCTTCGGTGCGGAGTACGCTGGCCATCAGACAGCTCCTTTCGCGTTTACTGCGTGATGCACGCCTGCGGAGGCCGGTGCAGCCGAGACCGCCACCGACTCGCCGCGTGCATCCCAGTCTTGCAGCAGCCCGACGATGCCGCGTTTGCCCAGCAGTGCGACGATGACGATCAGCGGGCCGAAGACCACCATCCAGTGTTCAGTGAAGCCTTTGAGGACTTCCTCCAGGCCCAGGAACACCAGTGCGCCCATCAAGGGGCCGAACACCGTGCCCAGGCCGCCGATGACCACGATAACGATCAGCTCACCCGAGACCGTCCAAGCCAAAGAACTGGGCGAGGCGAAGGCGTTGAGGTTGGCCAGCAGCAGGCCGGCGACGCCGCACAGCATGCCCGACATCACATAGGCCAGCAGCTGGTAGCGCAGCACCGGAATGCCAGCGGCGCTAATGCGGCGCGCGTTCTGTTTGGCGCCGCGGATCACCATGCCGAACGGTGCCACCCGCAGCCGGGCCAGGCACCAGATCGACAGCACCAGCACCACGAAGGCCGCCACATAGACACTTGTCGCAGACGACAGGTCCACCGGGCCGAAACGGCTGGCGAGCGCGATAGCCATGCCGTCGTCGCCGCCGTAATTCTTCAGACTGACGAACAGAAAGTAACCCATCTGGGCGAAGGCCAGCGTGATCATGATGAAGGCGATGCCGCTGGTGCGCAGGCTGATGGCGCCCGTAACCAGGCCGACGAAGGCGCAGACGCCCAGGCACAGCGCCAGGTGCACCCAGCCGTTGCCGACGCCATGGAAGGAGGCCAGCCCCACCGCATAGGCCCCGAGGCCGAGGAACAGCGAGTGGCCAAAGCTCACCAGGCCGCCGAAGCCCAGCGCGATATTGAGCGCGCAGGCCGCAATCGCATAGATGATGATGCGGGCAAAAAATGCGACATAGAACGACTGGCCGGTAGCCTGCGCAACGAAGGGCACGGTGGCCAGCAACAGCAGCACCAGCAGTGGCACCCAGGTGCCGGGACGTGAAAACAGAGTGTGCATGGCAACTACCGGTGGGCGGGAAACAGTCCTTGCGGACGCCAGGCCAGCACCACCGCCATCAGCAGGTAGACCAGCATCGAAGCCAGCGCCGGGCCGGCCGCATCGGCCAGGGAGCGCTCGGCGATCTGCCGCAGCATGAGGGGCAGGAAGACGCGGCCCATGGTGTCGACAATGCCGACGATGAGTGCCGCATAAAAAGCCCCCGTCACCGAGCCGATGCCGCCGATCACGATGACCACCAGGGTGGTGATCAGCACCGACTCACCCATGCCCGACTGCACCGACAGAATCGGGCCGGCCATGGCCCCGGCCAGGCCGGCCAGCATCGCCCCCACGCCAAACAGCATGGCGTTCAGCAAGCGGATGTTGACGCCCAGCGCGGCGACCATGGCCGGGTTCACCGCACCAGCGCGGATCAGCATGCCGACGCGGGTCTTGTTGATCAGCAACCATGAGCCCACCGCCACCACCAAACCGACGACGATGATGGCAAAGCGGTAGGCCGGGTAGCTGAAACCACCGATGTCGATGGCGCCACCGAGGAACTCGGGCACCTGCAGGAAGACCGGCTGCGACCCCCAGATGATGCGCACCAGCTCGTTGAAGAACAGCACCATGCCGAAGGTGGCCAGCACATGGTCGAGGTGGTCGCGCCGATAGAGCCGGGCCACGGCAACGAACTCCAGCGCCAGGCCCAGCAGCAGCGAGCCGCCCATCGCCGCCGCAACGGCCAGGCCGAACGAGCCGGTGTACTGGAAGGCGCTGGCCGCGAAATACGCGCCCATCATGTAGAGCGAGCCGTGGGCCAGGTTGACGAAGCTCATGATGCCGAAAACCAGCGTCAGGCCCGCCGCCAGCAGGAACAGCAGTACCCCGAACTGCAGCCCATTGAGCAGCTGCGCAAAAACAAGCATGGTGCTCATGGCGTCACTTCAGCGCGCATTGCGCGTGGTAGGCGTCGGACTGGTTCACCAGCGGCGTGGCCGCCAGCTTGCCGGCAATGCCGCCGCCGGTCTTGACGGTCTCGAAGGCGTAGTAGTTCTGCACCGGCAGGTTGTTATTGTTGAAGGCGAAGGGGCCGCGCACGGACTTGACTTCATTGCCGGCGGCCTTGACGGCGGCGGCCAGGGCGTTCGCATCCCCGGGCTTGGCCTTGGCCAGTGCGATGTTCAGAATGTTGGCCGCGTCATAGGCGGTGGCCGCGTATTCGCTGGGCGTACGCTTGTACCTGGCCTCGAAGGCGGTGACAAATTTTTTGCTCTCCGGCGTATCCAGGGCCGCGTCCCACATGGCGCCGCTGACGCTGCCGATGGCGGCATCGCGCAGGCCCGGCAGGGTCGTGCCGTCTACCGTGAACACCGAATACAGCGGCAGCTTGCCCATCAGGCCAGCCTGCGCCATTTGTTTGACGAAATTCACCCCCATGCCGCCGGGGTAGAACACAAACACCGCGTCGGGCTTGGCCGCCTGCAGCTGGGCCAGTTCGGCCGAGTAGTCGGGCTGGTTCACCTGGGTGTAGACCTCGTCAACGATCTGGCCCTTGAAGTAGCGCTTGAAACCGGTCAGCATGTCTTTGCCGGCCTGGTAGTTGGGCGCCATCAGGTAAACCTTCTTCACGCCCTTGTCCTGCGCGTACTTGCCCATGGCCTCGGCTGCGCCGTCGTTCTGCCAAGCGGTGGAGAACACGTTGGCCTTGCAGCCCGCACCCGCCAGCGGCGACGGGCCGGCGTTGGTGGCAATAGCCACGGTGCCGGACTCGGCGATACGCGGCAGGCTGGCCATCAGCACATTGGAAAAACTCAGGCCCACGATGGCGTCGACCTTGTCCTTGTCGATGAACTTGCGCACGATCTGCCCGCCGATCTCCGGCTTGAGCTGGTCATCTTCTTTCAGCACCGTCGTGGCCTGGCCACCTAGCTTGCCGCCCAGTTGCTCAAGCGCCAGCATGAAACCGTCCACCTGGTCCTGTCCGACAACAGCCACCGGCCCGGACAGCGGCGCCATCAGGCCGATGGTCGCCGCCGTGGCGAAGGGGTTACCCATCGCAAGCGCCGCCCCAATCAGAGCGGCGAAAGCGGTACGGCGAAAGGGGGTCTGTAGTGTCTTCATTTTTTTGTCTCCTGCAATAAAAGTGGGGGAACGGAACGCGGTCAGTCGCTCAGTTTCAGAAAAACGCGGCCGCCTTCGATGCGGACCGGGTAGCTGCGCACGTCTTCGACAATGGGCGCGCAGGTGCCACGCCCATTGCGAATGTCGAACTTGCCCTGGTGCAGCGGGCATTCGATTTCGTAGCCGTCAAGGAAGCCGTCGCACAGGCGTGCGTGGCCGTGGGTGCAGATGTTGTCGGTCGCGAATACACTGCCCTCGACCTTGTACAGGGCCAGGTCTTTACCCGCGACCTGCAGGCCAATCACGTCGTCTTCGGGCACACCGTCTTCATCGGCGGCGTCAATCCATTGGGAGTCAATCATGGCAATAACTCATGGCCTTTAGATGGGATAGATGATGGAGTTGGGGATCATTTCGCTGTCGTACACGCAGTAGCGCGACGCGAACTTCAGCCCCGCGGGGGTGCGCACGATCACATCAAGGTAGCGGCCGACGTTGAAGACGGTCGATTCCTGCGACAGCTTGGTGCGGAACACGGCGTAGTTGGCTTCGGTCTCAAAACGCTCGGCCTCGACTTTGTGGACCAGCGGCGCACCGACGACGTGGCGCTGGTAATACGGATCGTGGAACAGCGTCTCGCGGATGCCGTAGGCGCGATCTTTGAGCATGCCCTTGCTCTCGAAGAACAGCGTGGCCAGCGGAAAGCCGCGCTCGTGGTTCTCGCGCGGAATCAGTTTGTAGATGCAGTCGTCGGTGAAGAACTCGGGCCACTGGTCCCAGTCGCCAGAATCGACGGCCCGGGCGTAGTCTGCATAAAGCTGCAAGATCTGCAGGTAGTCGGTGAAGACTATGTTCACAGCAGTGCTCATACCTCCGCCTCCATCACTTCGCGCCAATATGCGTACATGCCGCGGATCAGCGTCTCGGTGACCATGTGGTCGGTATCCTCAACCGTGCGGCCGCCCAGCTCGGCCAGGGTGCGGTGAAAAGGCTTTTGCTCGAAGCCCTGCTGCGAGAACTCGATGACCTCGCCGTCGTCGGCCGACACGAAGCCGGCCGGGCCGAACAGGTTGGCCTGGCGCAGGCGGCGCTGCGTCATCTCTTCGCTGTCGTCCTCGAAGCCGAAGTGCGTCCAGACGAAATCGAAGGCGCCGTGGCCATCGGGCTGGATGTGCCGCGTCGACACGCTGTTAACCTGCTGCTGCAGTATGACGCTGGGAAACAGCGTCATCATCACTGCGGTTGGCCCATTCCACCAAGGCTCGGGCACGATGTCCAGAAAGCGCGGGTCGTTGAGCGCCATGCTCTCCTTGAAGCTGGACACCTGCGTGACCTGGTCGGCCCGGCCGGACTGGCCACGGGTGGAAATCATGGCCGCGTGGCGATGCCTGGCGTCCATCTTCAGCTCGCTCTTGTTGTCGGCACGCCAGAGGCCGAAGGTGACGAACCAGGTGTGCAGCAGGCCAGGGTGGTAGGGGTCCTTGATGTTCTCCTGCATCAGCTTCCAGTTGCCCGGAATGCGCTGGCGGTTGTAGCCCAGGATCTTCAGCTTGCGTCCGTCGAAGAGCCGGTCGAAGTAGCCGAGGATGACCGGGCCCACAAAATCCTCGAAAGACTCGATCTCATGGTCGAAACTGGCGAAGACAACACCACCGCGCGTGGCCACCTTGAGCTTGGTCAGGCCATGGTCGGTGGTTTTGAAATCGGCGGGCATGCCGCCGTTGACCTTGCCGTCCTGCTTGACGCCACGGCGAAACGGCACGCCCTGCAGGTCGCCCTTGAGGGTGTAGCTCCACTGGTGGTAGGGGCAGACGAATTCCTTCTTGTTGCCATGGCGTTCACGGCAGAACTGCATGCCGCGGTGCGCGCAGACGTTCTCGACCACGCTGATGCCGCCGTCGGCGTCGCGCACCATGATGACCGAGCGTTCACCCACCACCGTGCGTTTGTAGTCGCCAGCGTTGGGTACTTCGGCTTCCAGGCCGACATAGTTCCAATGCCCCTTGTAGAAGAAACGCTCGAGCTCTTTCTTGTGTTGATCGGGGTCGGTGTAGGCCATGAAGGGAATGCGGCTCGTGCCTTCTGACTCCCAATGGATCTTGACGGGAAAAGTGGGGGTGGGGGTGGGGGTGAATGTGGTCATCTCTTGTCTCCTTGGATCGAATGCGTTGCCACTGCTCAGCCTTTCAAGCCCCGACGCTCACCGTGATGCCGGCCAGTCCGGCGATATCGCCCTGCATCACGTCGCCCGCCACCACCGCGTTCACGCCTTCGGGCGTGCCGGTCATGATCAGATCGCCGGGTTCCAGGGTTTCGTACTCGCTGAGATAGGCGATGCACTCGGACACCGACCAGATCAGCTTGGCCACATCGGACAACTGGCGCGCGCCGCCGTTCACGAGGACGCTGATGGCGCCCTCGGCGATGTGCCCCACATCGGCCACTTTTGAGATGGCCCCGATCGGTGCCGACAACGCAAAAGACTTGCCGAACTCCCAGGGCCGGCCCTTGTCGCGCGCCTCTAGCTGCAGGTCACGGCGCGTCATGTCCAGGCCGGTTGCGTAGCCATAGACGTGGTTGAGTGCATCGGCCACGGCGATGTTCTTGCCACCCTTGCCGATGGCAACGACGAGTTCGATCTCATGGTGGAAGTTGGCGGTCTTGGGTGGGTACGGAATGCGCGCCGGCGACGCGGCATCGACCGCCGCGTTGGCGGGCTTCATGAAGAAGAAAGGCGGATCGCGGTCAGGGTCCTTGCCCATTTCGCGTGCATGCGCGGCGTAGTTACGGCCCACGCAGAAGATGCGGTTGACCGGGAAGCGTTCGGCTGTGCCGGCCACGGTGAGTGAAGGGATGGCGGCGGGTTGGATCACATAGTTCATGGGGTGTGTTCTCGAAGGGAAAAAGAAAGATCAGTTGCGCTGTTCGCGCCACAGGCCCAGGGCCTGCTGCACGGGGCGGTCGGAATAGCTGAACAGCACGGTCTCGGGGCCGGCGCGGAACTGGTGGCTGTGCCAGGACGGCACCACGATCACGTCGTTCTCTTCCAGGCGGAAGCTCTGGCCCGCCACGCTGGCCTCGGCGCTGCCGCGCAGGCACACGTACACCGTGCCGTCGGTGCAGCGGTAGGGCCGCGTCTCGAAACCGGCGGGAATCAGTTGTGAGAACGCAGCCATCGTCGGCATGGGGGAGCGGCCGGTGGCCGGATTCACGTAGCGCTGCTTGTGGCCGAAATGGGCATCGGGCGTGCCGCTGGCAATCGCCTGCAGCGAGGCCAGCGTGCGCTCCCAGGGGTAGACAAACACCTTGGTCGGCTCCGCAGGCTGCTGGTAGAAATCGACCGGGACCATGTTGGCGCCATAACGCGCCAGTGCATCGCCTTCGGGGCGTGTCACAGCCTGGTAGGCGCTATCGCTCTTCTCGGCAAAACCGGCGTCGAGGAAACGCACGATGGGGATATCGAGGCCGTCGAGCCAAACCACTGGTTCATTGCCAAGATTACCGTGGTCGTGCCAGGTCCAGGCCGGGGTGATGATGAAGTCGCCACGGCGCATGGTGGTGCGCTCGCCATCGACCGCGGTGTAGGCACCCTCGCCGTCCAGCACCAGGCGCAGCGCCGATTGCGTGTGGCGGTGGGCTGGCGCGACCTCCCCCGGCATGATGAGCTGCAGCCCGGCATACAGCGACTGCGTGATGCAGGACTGACCGCGCAGCGCCGGGTTCTCGAGGATCAACACGCGCCGCTCGGCCTCTTCGGCACTGATCAGGCAGCCTGCCTCCATGACGCTGTCGCGCACCGCGGCATACTTCCACTGGTGCGGCACGGCCGGGGACTTGGGCTGGTGCGGCACCAGCGCGCCAAGCACTTCCCACAGCGGCGTCATGCTGTCGATGCCGATACGGTCGTAGTAGGCCTTGCGTTGCTGCTGGGCAGTAGGGTCGAGATTGTTGGCGTTCATGAAAAATCCTGCAAGGGGTACGACTCAGGTGCCGCTGGCGTAGAAGGCATCGGCGTAGATCTGCGAGGGCAAAATGCCCATCTGGCGAACCAGCAGCGTCGTGGCCTCCACCATGGGCGGTGCGCCGCAGAGGTAGGCGCGAAAGCCTTCGAGACTGCGCCAGTCCTCGGCGATGGCTTCGGTCACCAAGCCTGTGCGACAACCCGGCGCCGTGCCCGAAGTCACCGCCACATGCACCTGCAGTTGCGGATGCTGGCGCTGCAGCGCGTCCAGCCATTCGCGGCCATAGATGTCGCGTTCGGAGCGCACGCCGAAATACAGGTGGATCGGGTTCTGCATGCCTTCGGCGATCACGCCGCGGATGATGGACAGGATGGGCGCGAGACCGGTGCCACCGGCAACGCACAGCATCGGCCCTTCGTGTTTGCGGCGCAGATAGGCCGAGCCCAGCGGGCCGCTGACTCGCACCGCATCGCCCACCTTCAGCGTATGGGCGATGTAGCCGGTGACGCGGCCGTCGGCCACCAGGCGCACATGGAATTCCAGTTCGCCGTCGGCATGCAGGCCGGCCATCGAATAGGGCCGAATATGCTCGGGCGTGAACTGGAGCTGGGCGTACTGCCCCGGAGAAAACTCGATGGGCTTAGCGGGCTTCAGGCGAATGCGCTTGATGTCGTGGGTTTGGTCCTCAATGGCGACCACGGTCGCCTTGACGATCTTGGCGGTGTGCACCACCACCTCGTCGGGCTCGGGAATCTCAACCGTGCAGGATTCCGTGAGGAAGGTTTGGCAGGCCAGCACGTAGTGCTCGTCATCCGCTCCCGGGCGCTGCGTTTCGCGGCCCGACTCCAGCACCTCGCCTTCGACCACCTTGCAGCGGCAGGTGCCGCAACGTCCGGCCAGGCAGCTGTACGACACCGGCACGTCGTTGGCGCGCAGAGCATCCAGCAGGTTGACACCCGCGTTGACGCTGATTCGGCGCTGCAAAGGACGCACAAAAATTTCCATATTCTTCTGTCGCTTGGTTGTCTCGTGGGGAAATCGGCTCAGTGGGGGTGATGATCGATACCGCATCAAAATCAGTCAATACAATGACATCAATGATTAACATCATTTGAATCAATAGTTAAGCGAGGCGGCAATGGAACTCGAAGATATGGATCTGAACCTGCTGGTAATCTTTAACCAGCTGCTCAAGGAAAGAAAAGTTTCCAAGGTGGCGGAGAACCTGGGCCTGGGCCAGCCCGCCGTCAGCAACGCGCTCGCGCGCCTGCGCAAGCTGTTCGGCGACGAGCTCTTTCTGCGCACCCCGACCGGCATGCAGCCCACGCCTTTTGCCGACCAGTTGGCGGAGTCGATCGGCTATGCGCTGGGCATGATCCACAGCGCCGTGAATGCGCGCAGCTCTTTCGACCCGGCCCACAGCAAGCGCAGTTTTTCCGTGGGCATGACCGACATTGGTGAAATCTATTTCCTGCCGCGGCTGATGCAGCGCATCCAGGAAGTGGCGCCTTCGGTTTCGATCAGCACCGTGCGCAACACTGCCGTCAACTTGAAGGACGCCATGGAGGGTGGCCAAGTCGATCTGGCCATCGGGCTGCTACCGCAGCTCAAGGCCGGGTTCTTTCAACGGCGCCTGTTCGTCCAGCGCTACGTCTGCCTGTTCAGGAAGGGCCATGCCCTGGAAAAAAAAACTATCCGTGAGTCGGAATTCTTCGCGGCCGACCATGTGGCCGTGGTCTCGGCGGGTACCGGCCACGGCAAGGTCGATGAGATCCTCGACAGCAACTCACCCCAACGGCGGGTGAAACTCAAAGTCCCGCACTTTGTCGCGATTGGTCACATCTTGCAGACCACCGACCTGATTGCTACCGTACCAGAGCGGCTTGCCGAGCGCATGGTCGAACCCTTCAACCTCAAATACGTCACGCATCCGGTAAAGCTGCCACAGATTGGCATCAACCTCTTCTGGCATGCGAAGTACCACAAGGATCCGAGCAACCAATGGCTGCGAGGTTTGATAGTGGATATGCATGCCGACTGATTGCATCTAAGAGTGGATAGCAAAAGCCTCTTGTCGTGAATCGCGTATCGTACGTTTGACGATGACAGGCTTTTGTTAGCTGCTCTAAGTCGGCGTCCTAGCTGACCAGTCCAAAGCCCGTGTCAAAAGTCCCCTTCACGTCCAACGCCTGCTTGATCAGGCCCACCTGCTGGTAAAAATCTGCCGTGCCCTGTTGGTCGGCGATGACCTGGGTGTTGATGGGTATCCACTGCTGCTGGCGGCGTTCGAACTGCAGCTTGGCCGCCTCGGGCGGAATGCCGATGATGCGAGCCAGCGCGGCCGAATAAGCGTCCACATGCTTATACGACCATTGCTGGGCACGCACCACGCGCTGCAAGAAGTCCTGCAGCACAGCGCGCTTGCTAGCGATGGCCGTGTCGGTAGCGGCCAGGTAGCTCAGGCCGGGCAGCAGGCCGCGCCCGCTAACCAGTACGCGCGCGTGGCGGCTGGTTTCGGCCAGGGCGGTATACGGCTCCCAGGTAGCCCAGGCATCCACTGAACCCTGGGTCAGCGCCAGCTTGGCATCGGCTGGGGCCAGGAAACGGAAGTTCACGTCTTCGGCCGCCAGCCCAGCCTGGGTGATGGCCTTCAGCGTGATGTAGTGGCCTATGGAGCCACGGTTGGTGGCCACGCTGCGGCCCTTCAGGTCGGCCGCCCCCTTCAGTGGCGAATCGGGCCGCACCAGCACTGCCGTGCCGTAGGAGTCGGAGCGGTTCGCGCCGATGGCCTTCACCCGTGCGCCAGCGGCCAGCGCGAAGATCAGTGGAGCATCGCCAATAGGACCGGAATCCACCGCCCCGGCGTTCAGCGCCTCGGCCAGCGGCGCGGCGGCCGGGAACTCAGACCACTGGATGTCGTAGGCAATGCCATCCAGGGCGCCCGCTGCTTCCAGCAACGCGCGCAAGCCCCCCTTCTGGTCACCGGCCTTCAGCACGGGGCGTGTCTGCGCAAAGACGGGCAGGGCCAGCGCGGACGCTGCGCCCACCGCATGGGTCAGAAACTGGCGACGGCGGTTCGGTGGCGTGTGCATAAAACTTGGCTTGAATTTCAATATCAATGACGGTGCCCAACGATGGGCTGCTGCTCAGTCCAGCAATTCGGGCTCGGCTTCGACCAGGCCCTCATACAGGCTTTCAAAGGCATGCAGCGCGCCCTCGGGGCCACCAATCTGGCTGTGCGTGTGCCGTGCCACCACCTCGTCAATCGGCTTGGGCGTGCCGGCGGCTTCGGCCAACAGCTGGGTGTGGCAGGCGTTCTCCAGCGCGATATACCACCAGGCGGCGGCTTCCACGCTGGGGCCTGCGGTCAGGATGCCGTGGTTCTGCAGGATGGCGCCCTTGCCGTCGCCCACAGCCTTGGCGATGCGCAGGCCCTCGCTGTCGTCTACCACCATGCCGGTGAAGTCGTCGAACAAAGCTATGTCGCCATGGAAGGCGCAGCTGTCTTGCGTCAGCGTGTCCAGCTTGCGGCCCAGGGTGGACCAGGCCTTGCCATAGATCGAATGCGTGTGGGCAGCGGCGATGATCTTGGGGTTGTATTCATGGATGGCCGCGTGGATGGCAAACGCGGCCTTGTTCAGCGGCCGGTCGCCAATCACGGTCTCGCCCTTGGCGTTGACCAGCAGCAGGTCCGACACCTTGATACGCGAAAAATGCAGGCCCAGCGGGTTGACCCAGAAGTGGTCCGTCAGCTCCGGGTCGCGGGCGGTGATATGGCCGGCCAGCCCCTGAGCAAAACCGAAGCGAGCGAACAGGCGAAAGGCGCCTGCCAGGCGCTCCTGGCGGTGGCGGCGCTCAGCCTCCATGGTGATACGAGGCGCAGGTGGGTCAAACCAGAACTTCTGCTGCGGACGGGGGTTGAAGCTCAGTTGCGTAGATGCCGCAGTGCGGTCGATGGACAGTACGGCACTCATGCTGCTTTCCTTTGCGCGGCGATGCGCTCTGCCACCAGGGAACGGGTGCGCGGAATCAATTCACGGCCGTAGTCAATTGCGTCTTCCAGCGGGTCGAAACCACGAATCAGGAAGGTGGTCACGCCCAGGTCGTAATAGTCCAGCAAGGCATCGGCCACCTGCTCGGGCGTGCCGACCAGCGCCGTGCTGTTGGAGCGGCCGCCGATCTCCTGCGCAATCGCGGTCCACAGGCGTTTGTCCAGGCGCGTACCCTTGTCGGCCGCAGCCAGCAGGCGCTTGGCGCCCTCGCTCTGCTGCGGGCCACCGCGGCCAAAGCCCTGCACCACACGCAGGCGCTTGGTCTCGGCCAGAATGGCTTCGGCACGCGCCCAGGCCTTCTCCTCCGTCTCGGCCAGGATGGGGCGGAACGAGACCGAAAAGCGTACCGTGCGACCATGCTTGGCGGCCTCGGCACGTACGCGGGTAGTGAGTTCACGCACCTGATCCAGCGATTCGCCCCACAAGGCATATACGTCTGCATGTTTGCCCGCCACCGGAATCGCCGCCTCCGACGCGCCACCGAAGTACACCGGTACATGCGGCTTGCCGTTGTATGACTGCACCGGCTTCACCTCGGAATAGGCATTCTTGGCGTGGTAGTGCGCGCCCTGGTGGTCAAAGGGTTTGTCGGCCGTCCAGACCTTGCGCAGCACATCCAGGTATTCATCGGTACGCGCGTAACGTTGGTCATGGTCCAGCCAGTCGCCATCGCGCTGCTGCTCTTCGTCCGAGCCGCCCGAAATGTAGTGCACCGCCAGCCGGCCGCCGCTGAACTGGTCCAGCGAAGCAAACTGGCGGGCGGCCAGCGTGGGGGCCACAAAGCCTGGGCGGTGTGCCAGCATGAAGTGGATGCGTTCGGTCACCGACGCGGCGTAGGCGACGGTCAATGTGGCATCCGGGCTGGTGGAATGGTGGGGCACCAGGATACGGTCAAAGCCCGCTTCTTCATGCGCCTGGGCAAAGGCGCGTACGTAGTCGCGGTCGATGGAAGGACCCCGCGCCGCATGGATCTCCGAGACCTTCTGGCTTTGGATCATGCCAATGAATTCAATAGGACCGTAGCTCATGAAAAGTGCTCCTAGAAGTAATCAGGTAGGGGATGTGTGTGAAGGAAGTTGGTAGGTTCAGGCAGCAGCGCGTGCCGCCAGGGCCTTGCCAAAGCTGCGCTCCCAGAACGGGGCCACTACGGCGGGCCCGTCGAGCACGCCCAGGCGCTGGAAGGTGTCGGCCACATCCTGGTGGCTCTGCACAATGGTGTCGTTAACGGGGCCCAGGCTGTAGTCGGTGCTGCGGCCGTTGAACAGCTCCACCAGGTCGCCCACCGGCACGCGGGTCTCTGCCGCCTGGGCACGGGCATAGGACAGATAGTTGGCGTTGGCCCAAACGTATGAGCGCTGCAGGCGCAGCAAATAGTCCGTGATGGCTGCGTGGCGCCGTGGGTCGTCCACGGCGCGCGGATTCGCATACACCGGGAAGTTGCCAGACAAATAACCCAGCCCTGTTTTGATGGGGCGGGCACCGTACTGCGTACGTGCAATCTGCCCGTTGTAGCCGTAGATGGCCCAGGCATCCAGATCGCCACGTGCGAAGGCCGAAAGCCCGTCGGCCGGGGTGAGGCTGACGGCCTGGATATCGTTGAACCCGAGTCCTGCTTCGGCCAATTGCTTGCTCAGAAAATAGTGTGCCGTGGTAGCACGCACATAGCCCACGCGCTTGCCCTTGAGATCGGCAATCCGCTGGATGGGCGCATCCTTGCGCGCCAAGGTGACCTGGTTGTTCAGGTCCTCGCGGGTAGCGGCGATGAAGCGCACATTGGCCTTCTGGCGCGCTGCGAAGACTGCCGGAATTTCGCTACCCGAGCCCACATCCAGCGCGTCACCATTGATCGCCTCAATGTGTAGCACGCCGTTGTTGAGCTCACGCCAGTCGATACGGTAAGGCGTGTCAGCCTGTCCGGCGGCTTGCAGCAAGGGCCTCCACAGACCTTTGTAAGTACCGATGCGCAGGGTCACGCCGGAGAGGTCCGCCGTGGAGTTGGCAGCATACGCGCCACCGCCCACAGAAGCCATTGCACCCAATGCAGCGGTTTGCAACCACTGGCGTCGCGACCACCCTGAAAGCGGCGGCACGGTAACGTGGAATCGGGAAGATTGCATGGTAATGAAGGCTTTGCCGCAAGTACGAAGAAGCCTGCAGCGTAAGTCGCAGACGCCGATGTGCCAACGTAGAAAGTCGCACATCGATATGCAAGAAACTTTGTTGTACTGCGTAGGCGCAGCGCTTAACTTCGCCACCATGTCTTCCACTAGCTTGCATCGCTTCGCCGCAGCGTCCACACCATTGGGAAGCGATGCGCTCCCAACGTTGGCGCCGTACACATCGGCACACAACCCCGTGCTGCTCGCACAGCTCTCGGCCCAGTTCGCGGCCGGCGCCGCACACCTGGATGCGAGTGCCGAGTTTCCGCACGACAACTTCGCCACGCTGCAACAGCATGGTTTGGTGGGCTTGCTGGCACCTACTGCGCTGGGTGGAAATGCCTCCACGCTGGGCACTGCACGGAGGGTGATCGCAGCGGTGGCCAAGGGTGAACCGGCTACCGCCCTGGTACTCACCATGACCTATCTACAGCACCTGGCACTGCGCAGCAGCGACTGCCGCTGGCCGACTGCGGTACGCGACCAGGTGCTGCGCGACGGCGTACAAAACGGCGCCCTGATCAACGCCCTGCGTGTCGAACCCGCACTGGGTTCACCGGCGCGCGGTGGCCTGCCGGACACCGTGGGGACAGCCACCGCAACGGGCTGGATACTGAACGGACACAAGCTCTACACCACCGGCATCGCCGGGCTGCGCTGGCTGTCGGTATGGGGCCGCACCGACGAAGCCACGCCACGCGTGGGCAACTTTCTGGTGCCGCGGGATGCGCCCGGCGTGCGCGTGGTGGAGAGCTGGAACCACCTGGGCCTGCGCGCCTCAGGCAGCCATGAGGTGGTCTTTGAAAACGTGCACATTGCACCCGAATTTGCAGTCGATCTGCGGCCGCCGGCCGGTTGGTCTGAAAGCGCGGATCTGGCCAAGCACTATGCCACCCAGCAGGCCTGGATGGGCGTGCTACTGGGAAGCATCTACGACGCGGTAGCCCGGGCGGCATACGACTGGCTGTGCGAATTTCTGCGTACCCGCAGCCCCACCAACCTGGGGGCACCACTGGCCAGCCTGCCGCGCGTGCAGGAGCATGCGGGTGAAATCGCCGCGCTGCTGCACAGCAACCGCGTGCTGCTGGCGCATGCGGGTAGCGAGGTGGACGCAGGGCGCACACCCTCGCCCAGCGACAGCGGCTTGCTGAAGTACACCACTACCAACAACGCCATCCGCGCGGTGGAGATCGCGCTGCAGCTCAGTGGCAACCACGGGCTCACGCGGCACAACCCGCTGGAGCGCCACTACCGCGACGTGCTGTGCGGCCGCGTGCACACACCGCAAAACGACTCCGCGCTGGTGGCCGCCGGCAAATCCGCCTTGCAGGCTACATCCACCTAGATACTTGAAAAGCAAAGCCATCCATGACTCCAAACACCCCACCCCCTCCCACACGCCGACACCTGCTGCAACAAGGCCTGTCCATGGCCGGCCTGCTGGGCCTGGGCGCAACCACCCTGCCCGTACAAGCGGGCAGCACCATAGCCCCCGGCACCACCCTGGTTCTGGGCGACCAGGCCGGCGGTCTGCGCGCCCTGTTCGACGCATCCAAGGCCCTGGAGGGCGCACCCTATAGCTACCGCTGGGCCAACTTCCAGGGTGCGGCACCACTGTTCGAGGCACAGCGCAGCGCGGCGGTAGATACCGCCATTGCAGGTGACTTGCCAGTGCTGGCCGCTGCTGTGGGCCGCACGCCGCTGAAGATAGTTGCTACCCGCGTCGGTCTGCCTGAATCGCTGGGCATCGTGGTGCAGGCAGACTCGCCCATACGCAGCGTGCGCGATCTGCGCGGGCGCAGCGTGGTGGTGTCGTCGGCGCGCGGCAGTATTTCACAGTACCAGCTGTATGGTGCGCTGGAGGAGGCAGGTGTCGGCCGTGAAGAGGTGAATGTGCGCTTTGTGTTGCCGACCGACGCTGCCATAGCCTTTGCTTCCCGTCAGATCGATGCTTGGGCGATTTTTGACCCTTATTACGCAGTCGCCACGCAGCAAGGCGGACGCATCTTGCGCGATGGACGCGGCATTAACTCTGCGCTGGCCTTCATCACCGCCAGCGAGCCTGCATTGGCCGATGCCAACAAGCGCGCCGCAATTGCCGACTTTCTTGCCCGGCTGGGCCGTGCGGGTGAATGGGCCCAGGCCAATGCCGAAGCCTTTGCCCAGGTCTACAGCCAATTGACGCGCTTGCCGCTGGACAATGCGCGTACGATCACAGCGCGCGCGGCGGTCAGCAGCCGGCCGGTCAGCGAAGCCGACGTGGTCGCCTTGCAAAAAGTGGCCGACCGCTCGGCCCGCGACGGTATTCTGCCCACGCGCGTGGACGTCCGCGCCATCACCGATGCCCAGGTGTGGACACGCTGAACTACCCTGCCCTACACCGCCCATGAACACCAACCCCATCGCACCGCTGCGCGAATTTGTGATCGCCTTCGGGCGCTTGCTGGAACGCGAAGCCGACGAACCCCGCATTCTTGAACAAGGCAGTGCACTGCTGCGTACGCTGGTGGCACAAGACGGCTGGCTGCCCGCAGCCTATGCAGAACCCCACCCCACGCACTACCGGCAGTACCTGCTGCACGCGGACTCCACCGAGCGCTTCTCGGTGGTGAGCTTTGTGTGGGGGCCGGGCCAGGCCACACCCGTACATGACCACACAGTGTGGGGCCTGATCGGCATGCTGCGCGGGGCCGAATACAGCCAGCCCTGGCGCCTGCAGGCCGATGGCCGCAGCGTGCCCGACGGTACTGGCATACGGCTGGACCCAGGCCAGATAGAAGTCGTATCACCACGCATAGGCGATATCCACCGCGTGCACAACGTCTACGACGACCGCGTCTCCATCAGCATCCATGTGTATGGCGCCAACATCGGCGCCGTGCAACGCCATACCTATCCCGCCGACGGCGGGCGCAAGCCCTTTGTCTCCGGCTACAGCAATACCACCCTGCCCAATCTCTGGGACCGCTCCTTGGAACTTAGACAAGCATGACCGCCTCTCTATCCTTTTCCGACATCCGCGCGCACTTGCTCGCCCGCCATGAAATCGCCCTGCTCGATGTGCGCGAGGAGGACCCTTTCGCGCAAGAGCATCCACTATGGGCTGCCAATCTGCCCCTGTCCCGCATAGAACTGGAGGCCTGGCGCCGCATTCCGCGCCGCGACACGCTAATCGTGGTCTATGGCACCCATGACGGAGTTGACCTTGCGCCCCTGGCAACCCAACGACTGCAAGCTCTGGGCTATACCCAGGTACATCTGCTGGAGGGCGGACTGGAAGGCTGGCGCACCGCCGGTGGCGAGCTGTTCCGCGACGTCAACGTGCCCAGCAAATCCTTTGGCGAGCTGGTGGAACACGAGCGCCACACGCCGTCACTATCGGCCCAGGAGGTAAAGACCCTTATCGATGCGAAAGCCGACGTGGTGGTGCTGGACGCGCGCCGTTTCGACGAATACCAGACCATGAGCATCCCCACCGCCACCAGCGTACCGGGCGCCGAGCTGGTGCTGCGCGCGCAGGAGCTCGCGCCCGACCCCAAGACACAGATCATCGTCAACTGCGCAGGCCGTACCCGCAGCATCATCGGCACCCAGTCTTTGGTCAACGCCGGTCTGCCCAACCCGATAGCAGCCCTGCGCAACGGCACCATAGGCTGGAAGCTCGCCGGCCAGCAACTGGACCATGGCGCGGCGCGCCAGGCCCCCCCCGTACCCGACGCAACGCACCTCGCTACGGCCCAAGTCCAGGCACGCAGCGTGGCCGAGAAAGCCGGCGTACGGTGGATTGCGCATGACGCGCTGGCTTCGCTGGAAGCACCTGGGCGCACCGTCTACCGCTTTGACGTGCGCACACCGGAAGAATATGCGGCCGGCCACATTCCCGGCTTTGGCAGCACCCCTGGCGGGCAACTGGTGCAGGAGACCGACCACCATGTACCCGTGCGCGGTGCCCGCATTGTTCTAGCGGATAAAGACGGTGTACGCGCTCCCATGAGTGCGTCCTGGCTGGCCCAGATGGGATGGGAGGTCTATGTGTTGGAGAAGCCGGCAAGCTCTCTCTTCGGTGAGCAAGGTGCAGAAGCTGCTACGCACGCACCAGAGCCGAGTACCCCAGAAATCACACCGGCCGTGCTGGCGCAGTGGCTGGACGAAAACCCCAGCTCGGTCGCCTTGCTCAATGTAACCACCAGCGCCAACCACGTTAAAAAGCATATTCCTGGCGCCTGGTTTGTCATCCGTGCGCAACTGGCGCAGGCGCTGGACCGCATTCCTGCGGCGCCGCGCTATGTGCTGACCTGCGGCAGCAGCCTGCTGGCACGCTTTGCCGAACAGGACCTGCGCGCGCTGCTCCAGGAGCGTGGCAGCGACGCCGAAATACATGTGCTGGCGGGTGGCAATGCTGCCTGGTTTGCCGCAGGCCTACCCACGGCAACCGGGGAAGAGCGCCTGGCCGTGCCACGCACCGACCGCTACCGCCGCCCTTATGAAGGCACGGATGCCCCGGCCGAGGCCATGCAGGCCTATCTGGACTGGGAGTTTGGCCTGGTGGCGCAGCTGGGCCGCGACGCCACGCACCATTTCAAGGTAATTTAAGAAAGCAGCACCTTGCCACTGGGTGCTGCTCGCGATGCAACGGACTTCGAAAAATCTTCCTCGGCTCAAGCCGCTTTCAGTCCCGCGCCTTGAATGGCCTCCAGCACGGCCGGCTGCAACCAGCGCTTGAATGCCAGGCCACAGGCCAGTCCCAGGCTGACCCAGAAGCTCAACGCCACCCAGCTGGTAGCCCAGATGAACTGCTTGCCCAGCGTCTCCAAAGCGGCATGCGCCTCGGGGCCGAAGCCAGCCAGGGCGTCGCCTTCCAGTTCGGGCGCGCCCACCACGAAAGGCAAGGCCAGCAGTGCGGCGGCTGCGATCCAGCGCCAGGCACCGCGGCCGAAGCCCAGTACGGCGCACGCCAAAGCGGCACTACCCACCGACAGAACCCACCAGAGCTGACGCGCATGCAAAGGCGCGGCTTCCATGCCCGGTACTTCGGCATGTAAGCCGAGAGAGGGCCAGAGGTTGAAGCTGATGCCACCCGCTGCAGCCACCAGGCAGGCCAGCGGCAACGACGCCAGCTGGGTGCCACGCTGGTACAACCACACACCCATCACCGCAAATACCAGCAAAGCCATGCTGAAGGCGTGCAGCACATTGGCCACCCAGGTCCAGCCAATGCGTTCGGCACCGTTTTCAGGCTCCCATTCCTTGCTTGTACCGTGCTCATGCTCATGTTCGGCCAGAGCCGCCTCGGCATGCGCAGGTGCCGTCAAGGCATCGACAGGCGCCGGTACTTCCGCCTTCTGATCTTCATACACCTCGGCCGCCAGGATCAGCGGCGCGGCCTGCCAGCGCTGAACGCCGGTTTCCACGCTGCCCACCACTAGCGCGACGGCCAAGCCGGCCCATACTAATTTTTGAAAAATCATCTCTTCCCCCGGTATTCAAATGTAGTAGACCCAGGTCATAGCCAGAGCGCACGCCTCCCAAGGCATCCGTGGAACTGGCTTTGCCAGGCCACTGGATGCGCCCCCTGCGTGTCGCATCGGTTTTCTAAACCGATGCGAGGGGGGGTTGGCGAAAACGCGCAGCGTGCAGCCTGGGGGTGAGCCAAATCAATGGCAGGGCTTGACGGTGATGTGGCGCACGTCGTGTGCGGCGTTATGCATCAGCGGGCTTTCGGCGAATGCCACGCCGTAGAGAACCACCATGCCCAGCGCCGCAGCTGCGGCCAGTTGAAGAAGAAGGCTGCGCGCTGCGCTGCGGGTACCGGCTGCGCCGGGTGTCGTGGTGTGGGTGGTTTCGGTCATAGTGCTCTCCATTGAAAAACTTAAAAACAGTAAATACGCATTTACGCCGCCAAGGGCGGTATGCGCGCCAATATGCCGTTCCGCAGGCGCGTGGGCCTGTCATTGCGCAACAGCGTACCGTCAGGTGCTTGGGAGTGCAACTGGGCACAGGCCACAATGTGCTGGGCCGTTTCGGTATCGGCCGCCAAGTCGCCAAAGTAATACAGGTACTTGCCGGCAGCCTGGAAGGTGACGGTGCAGGCACGGTTGCAGCCCGTCATGCATTCCACGCCGCGTATGCGCACCTGGGCCAACTGCGCAGGGTCAACATCCCATGCGGCGATCTGCACGGCTTCAAACAGCGCGGCACCGGGCGCGGGCTGGTCGCGCGGCACATCAGCAGGCCGGCAGGTCGTGCATATGATGACTTCGGTTATCGGTGCGGGTACGGCGTTCAGGTTCGTTTCAGTCATACATCCATCTCATACATAAGCCTGGGCCACCCGGTGTTCGGCGCCCCAGCGTGCCGCCCAGGCGGCACAACGGCCGAGTGCGCGCCGTGGGTCTTCAAAATCCACAATCACGGTGTGCGCCGCACCTTGGGGAGCGGCTGGCTGCTCCAGCGTGCGGCCATCGGTCAGCAGCCATAGCACAGGCTGTCGCGACTTGCACAGCGCGCTTTGTGCTGCGGCCAAGGCCTGCACCAGGGGTGTGCCACCGCCACCGCCACGTTGCCGTACGCGCATGGCACCCGCGGCACGGGCCGGACCGGGTGGCAGCAGCCACTCCACGCCCGCACCACCAAAGCACAGCAAGCCTACATGCTCACCCGCGCGCGCAGCCTGTTCGATCAACTGCGTCGCAAAACCCTTGGCCAGTGCCAGCCGCCCGCCTTGGCGCATGGAACCCGAGGTGTCCAACACGATCAGATGCAGTTGCGGCGGTATGGCCAGCAACGGACGGCGGCGCAAGTGCGCGCGCGACAGCGGCTGGGGCCCCTTGGCCAGCAGAGTAGGCAACCAAGCAATCGTGCCAGTGGTTTGCCCGGCAGGGGCTCCTGCTTGCGCGGGTGATGGATGCAATGTGGGGCTACGCCACCGCCGGCCGCTGCGCCCCGTAGTGGGACTTCGGCCGGGGTGGCTCAGGCTTTTTTTGGCGGCCAGCCCCCCAGGGATGCCACCTGCACGGTAGGCGTAGGCTCGGCCGGCAAGGCACCCCAGTCACCCTCCGGCTGTGGCTGGGCCTGAGCTTGGGAACGGCCGGGCGGCGGCAAACGCGATGCGGCGGGCGCAGGCTCTGACCGCTGCCCCGAGGGCGGTGCACCCAGCGCTTCGCCTCGGCGGTGCGCCAGCGCAAATTCGGCCACCGCATCTACGTCTTGCGCTGTCACGCCACCGCGGCCCTCCAGCGCGGCCAAGGCACGTGCTGCGCGCAGCATCACCAGGTCCGCACGCATGCCGTCCACGCCTGCTTCCATTGCCAACTGGGCGGCTCGTGCCAATACCTCGTCCGGCCAGTCCAGGTTCGGCAACAAGGCACGGGCGGCAGCGACCGTGGCGGACAAACGCTGCAACTCGGCCGCATGGGCTTTCAACAGGGCCTGCGGGTTTTCGTCAAAGGCCAAGCGGATGCGCAAAATGGCTTGGCGCTGCTGCGGGTCTCGCGGATTATCCAGAGCCACCGACAGGCCAAAACGGTCCAGCAGCTGGGGCCGCAACTCACCCTCTTCGGGGTTCATGGTTCCAACCAGCACAAAGCGCGCGGCATGCTGCTGCGAGATGCCGTCACGCTCCACCGTATTCACACCGCTGGCAGCCACGTCCAGCAGTGCATCGACAAGCGCATCGGGCAACAGGTTCACCTCGTCCACATACAGCACACCGTTGTGGGCGCGCGCCACCAGGCCTGGTGCCAGGCGCAGCTGGCCCTGACCCTGGTTACGCAGCACTTCTTCCACGTCCAGCGTGCCCACCAGCTGCTCCAGGCTGGCCGCCAGCGGCAGCGTCACAAACGGTGCTTGCGGCAACATGGCCGCCAGGGCCCGCGCGGCGGTGGACTTGGCCGTGCCGCGCGGGCCGCTGATCAGCACACCTCCTATGCTGGGGTCGATGGCAACCAGCAGCAGCGCGCGCTGCAAAGCCTGCTGGCCCACCAGCGCAGTGAACGGGAATACCGCGCGCTCGGCCGTATCAAGAGGTGTCATGGCATAGGTCTTTCTTCAGATTCTTCCAGCCGGTGCTCCAGCGCCAGCAAATGCTCTTCAATACGCTCGCGGTGTTCACCGGGCTCGGCCCACAGGCCACGCCGCATGGCTTCCAGCAGACGCTCGCCAATGCTGCGCAGAGCCCCGGGGTTGTTCTGCTGCAAAAATTCACGCGTGGCGTCATCGTGCAAATAGGCATCGGCCACCAACGCGTACTGGTGGTCGCCCACCACGCCGGTGGTGGCGTCAAAGGCAAACAGAAAGTCTACGGTGGCGGCGATCTCGAACGCGCCTTTGTAGCCGTGGCGCTTGATGCCGTCCAACCACTTGGGGTTGACCGCCCGCGAACGCACAACCCGCGCCACCTCTTCGCCCAGTGTGCGGATGCGTGGCGCGCCGGGTACGCTGAAATCACCGTGGTACAGCGTAGGCTGCGCCCCTGCCAGCTGCTGCACGGCTACCGCCATGCCGCCCTGGAACTGGTAATAGTCGTCCGAGTCGAGGATGTCATGTTCGCGGTTGTCCTGGTTGTGCAGCACCGTGTCCAGACCCGAAAGCCGCTGCTCAAAAGCAGCCCGCGCGGCTGTGCCATGCGCATCCTGCCCGTAGGCATAGGCACCGGCGCGCAAATAGGCTTGCGCCAGGTCGGCACCGTCTTGCCAGCGGCCGCTGTCCATCAGCTCCTGCAGGCCGGCACCGTAGCCACCGGGGCGCGGGCCAAAGACGCGCCAGCTGGCCTGGCGCTGGGCCTCTTCGGCAGCCATGCCAGCGGCCTCGGCCTCGGCGGCTTCGCGCCGTACCCGGGCGCGGATAGGGTTCACCTCGTCCGGCTCGTCTTCTTCCGAGATAGCCGCTACCGCACGCACGGCGGTGTCGAACAGATCGATCACGTTAGGAAAAGCATCGCGGAAGAAGCCGGACACCCGCAGCGTCACGTCGATGCGCGGCCGGCCCTTGATGCTCATGGGCATCACCTCGACATCCACCACCCGGGTACTGCCCGCCGCCCATTTGGGCCGTACGCCCAGCAGCGCAAACGCCTGGGCAATATCCTCCCCGCCGGTGCGCATGGTGCTGGTCCCCCAGACCGACAGGCCCACCGAAGCGGGGAAGCAGCCATGGTCTTGCAGATGGCGCTCCACCACCCGGTCGGCTGCCGTAGAACCCATGGCATAGGCAGTGGGCGTAGGCACGGCACGCGTATCCACGGCGTAGAAATTACGCCCGGTGGGCAGCACATCGGGCCGCCCGCGCGAGGGTGCACCGCTGGGGCCAGCCGGTATAAAGCGCCCATCCAGGCCGCGCAGCAGCTGCGCAATTTCATTCGGGCCGCAGGCATCCAGGCGCGGGCTCAGCGTGTGATGCAGGCGCTGCATGACGGCGACGGCCAGCGGCCAGGCTTGCGGATCCAGGGCTTGGTCCTCTTCCACCAACTGCTTCGCCAACAACTCCAGCCGTTCGCGTGTGTGGCCGGCGTGGCGCCAGGCCTCGTCGCTGACCTGCTGCAGCAGGACCGGACGCGGGCCAGTCCAGGGTGCTGCCCAATCGGGGCTGAGCACATCAAAACCATGCAGTCCCAGGTCTTGTGCCAAAGCCACCAACAGGCTGCCCTGCCCCACATTCTTGCCACCCGGGAAGCGGGCCAAGGCCACCAACGTGTCGGTGCGCTGGCGGCCTTGCGGCGAGCAGCCCAGGGTGTGCAAGCCGTCACGTATCTGTGACTCCTTGATCTCGCACAAATAAGCGTCCAGCCGCTGCAGCAGGGCTTCACGTTGGGTGTCGTCTGCCGGGCGCTGAAAGCCCAATTCCTCGTGCAGCTTGTGTTCCAGCACACTGTCCAGAATGCTGGTACGCAGCAGCCTGGCGCGGCGCGGGTCCAGTGACAGTGCTTCGTAGTACTCGTCCATCTGCCGCTCCAGCGCCTGCAGCGGGCCGTAGGTTTCAGAGCGGGTCATGGCAGGCATCAAGTGGTCGATGATGACGGCCTGGGTGCGCCGCTTAGCCTGGCTGCCCTCGCCCGGGTCGTTGACGATAAAGGGGTACAGATGCGGCAGCGGGCCCAGGATGGCGTCGGGCCAGCAGGCCGCACCCAAAGCCACGCTTTTGCCGGGCAGCCATTCCAGATTGCCGTGCTTGCCCACGTGCACCACGGCGTCCACCGCATAGGCGCGGCGCAGCCAGAAGTAAAAGGCCAGGTAGTTGTGGGTGGGCACCAGATCGGCATCGTGGTAGCTGGCGACCAGGTCCAGGTCGCGGCCGCGGGCTGGCTGGTTGCCCACAAACACATTGCCGTAACGCTGGCCGGAGACCATGAAGCGGCCGCTGCGCACCATCGGGTCCTGCGCGGGCGAGCCCCATAGCGCATTTACCGCATCCTGGCTGGCGCCCGGCAGCGCATGGAAGTCCGCCAGGTAGTCGGCCATGGCCAAGCTCTGACCGACGGGGCGGTGGTCGTTGGCTTGCACATTGTTGGTCACGCCACGCACCAGCTGCGCCATCAGCGCATTGCCGTCCTGCGGCAAGTCGCCTGTGGCGTAACCGGCATCGCGCAGCGCCTGCAGAATAACCACGGTGGAGGCTGGCGTGTCCAGGCCCACGCCGTTGGCCAGACGAGAGTCGTCGTTAGGGTAATTGGCCAGGATCAGCGCGATACGCTTGTCACTATTCTTTTTATAGCGCAATACGCACCAACGGCGTGCGAGATCGGCAACAAAGGTTATGCGTTCGGGCTCGGGCTGGTAGCGCACCACATCCACTTGGGTGCGTTCGCAGCGCCAGGCCAGCCCCTTGAAGCTGATGGCGCGGGTGCCGATGCGGCCATCCACCTCGGGCAGCACCACCTGCATGGCCAAGTCGCGCGGCGCCAGGCCATGCGGATCGGCCAGCCACTGCTCGTGCGAGCAGCCGGCAGTGATGAGCTGCAGCACCGGCGCATCGCCGGCCAACGGAGCATCGGTCTGTGTATCGTCGCTGCCGTCCAGCGAAGCCAGTGCGAAGCTGGTGGCATTCAACACCACAGCCACCTGGTGCTCGGCGGCCAGCGCCTGCAGAACAGCAAAGCTGGCGGGGTTCTTAAGCGAGTCCACCGCCAAGGCAATTGCATTCAAACCCGCCTCGGCCAGAGCCGCCAGCACGGCATCGAACAGCGCCGTATTGCCGGCCTGCACATGGGCCCGGTAAAACACCAACAGCGCTGTCGGCGCATCTGCATAGTGCGGCAGGGCTTGCGGGGACTGGTAGACCAGGGCGGGTGGCAAGGTCATCGCCGCTGGCGGTCGGGCGCCCCGGCCGAACACCGCGTGGCCGATCAGCGCATAAAAGTTCTGTGCATTTTCCCGCCCGCCTTCGCGCAGGCAGCGCCACAGCTGGCGGCAATCCTCCGCAGATGCCGTACTGCGCAGCAGCAGTTGCGGGTCTTCCGTCCAGTCGCCCGAAAACATTGCCAACCACATGCCGTGCGCACTCTCGAGCGCCACGGCTTGCTCCACCACATAGGCCCAGTCGCTGGGGCTACCTAGGTGGTCGATGACGAGCACGCGCGCATGGCGCAGCACGTCGTCCACGTACAGGTCCATGGACGCGGGCTGGCGCAGCCACATCAGGTTCGCCAGCCGTACCGAGGGGTAGCTGGCATCCAACCCTGCCGCCACATCGGCCAGCAAGGACAAGGTAGTGTCAGCCGCACTCAGCACAACAATGTCGCCTGGCGTCTGCTCCACGCGCACCACGCCCAGCCCGTTATCTTCTACGTGGCCGCCGGGGCGGGTGGACAGCAAATGCATGGTGGCCTGGCCTCGTTGCGCTTCAGGCTTGTTGCAGGGCGGCGGAGATTTCGCTTTGCAGCGCGGCCTGGTCCAGGTGGTCGCCAATCAACACCAGCCGGGTTACACGCATCTCGCTGCCAGACCAAGGCCGGTCAAAGTAGCTGTCGAAACGGCGACCCACACCTTGCACCACCAGGCGCATAGCCGCCCCAGGCAAAGCAACGAAGCCTTTGACGCGGTAAATCTCGTGACGCTCCACCAGGCTGGTCAGTACCGCCAGCAGACGGTTGCGGTCCGTCACCTCCAAGGTGACGGAGACCGAGTCAAAAGCGTCGTGGTCGTGGTCTTCTTCCTCGTCGTGGTGGGTCTTGCGTTGGTCGATCACATCCTCTACCGCGCGCTCCAGGCCCAGCAGTACGTCCATGGGCACCTTACCGTGCGATGCCCGCACCAGCTTCACACCGGCAGGGGCCTCGGCACGGATGGTGGTTTCCACCGCTGCGAGCGCGGCTGCATCCATGCCATCCACCTTGTGCACGATCACTAGGTCGGCGGTGGCCAACTGGTCTTCGAACAATTCGTGCAGCGGTGAATCGTGGTCCAGGTTGTCGTCGGCGCGGCGCTGGGCATCCACGGCCACAGGGTCGTCGGCAAAGTCACCGGCAGCCACGGCGGGCGCATCCACCACGGTGATCACCGCGTCCACGGTGAAGGCATTGCGCAGCGCGGGCCACTGGAAGGCTTGCACCAGGGGCTTGGGCAGGGCCAGGCCGGAAGTCTCAATGACAAGGTAGTCGATCTGGTCGCGGCGCGCGGCCAGCTGCTCCATCACCGGGGCAAATTCTTCTTGTACCGTGCAGCACAGGCAGCCGTTGGCCAGCTCGAACAGCTGGCCGTTTTCGACCCCGTTTTCATCGCAGCCAATGCCACAGCCGCGCAGCAGCTCGCCATCAATGCCCAGCTCGCCAAACTCGTTGACGATGACCGCAATGCGGCGGCCTTGGGCGTTGGTCAGCAGGTTGCGCAGCAGCGTGGTCTTGCCACTGCCCAGAAAGCCGGTGACGATGGTGGCGGGGATCTTGCGGGTTTGCATGGTGCAGTCTTTCAAAACAGAATTCAAAGAATAAGAAGTGCTGTCACGCCGCGTCGGGCTGGTGCAGCAAGGTGTACATCACAAACAGCGCGCCCAGGCTGGCGGTGATGATGCCCACCGGCAGCTCTTGTGGCGCCAGCACGGTGCGGCAGACCACATCGCTGAGCAAGAGCAGCAGCGCGCCCATCAGCACCGCCAGGCCCAGCATGCCACGGTGCAAGGCGCCGGCCAGCGCGCGCGCCAGGTGCGGCACCATCAGGCCCACAAAGCCGATCACGCCCGACACCGCCACAAAGCAGGCAGTGGCAAACGCGCAAACCACAAACACCTGGATGCGCAGGCGCTGCGGGTTGATGCCCAGACTGTGCGCGGTGTTCTCACCGGCCAGCATCGCATCCAGCGCGCCCAGCTTGCGCCAGCAAAAAATCGCCAGCACCAGCAGGCCCACCAAGGGCACAAACAGGTTGTCCCAACGCGCCGAACCCAGGCCCCCCATGGTCCAGAACAGCACCGACTGCGCAGCCCGCTGGTCGCCGAGAAAGGTGAAGTAATAGGTCAGCGCGGTGAACAAGAAGGACACCGACAGGCCCGCCAGAATCATCCGCTCCGGCGTGTGGCTGCGGTAACGGCGTAGCAGCAACAAGACGACGGCCACCGAGGCCATGCCGCCCACAAACGCCGCCAGCGGCAGCGTCCAGATGCCCAGCACCTCGCCAGTCAAGGTGATCACCGCCACGGCACCCGCGGCCGAACCGGAGGACAGGCCGAACAGATACGGGTCGGACAAGTCATTGCGCGTGGCCGTCTGCAGCAAGGCGCCCACTAGTGCCAGGCCGCCACCGACCAGGATGGCCAGCAGCATGCGCGGCAGGCGCAGATCGACCACGATGCGGTCCACCATGCTGTAGCGCGCATCGTCTGCGCCGCTGAGCAACAGGCCCAGGCTATGACCCACCTCAGACAGGCCCACGGGAGTAGACCCAGACACCACCGACACCATGCCTACGCAGACCAGCGCCACCAACAGCAGCGCCACGCGCACCGATGCAGGCCCGCCGGTCAGCCAGCGAGATACAAACGGCATGGTGGTGGAGGTGTTCAACGGGTGGCTGCCTTGGCGATCTTTTCGATGGCGCCGATATTGGCCGGACCGGGCGTCAGCTCTTCATAGCGCAGGGCTACAAAACGCTTGTTCTTTACCGCATCGGTATGCTGCATCAGCGGGTGCTTTTGCAGGAACTGCAGCAGCTTGTCGGCGCCGCCGTCGTTCTGGTAGTCCAGCAGCACCAGGAACTCGGGGTTGCGCGCGGCCACCGACTCCCACGACACCGTGCCCCAGCTGGTTTCCACATCGTCCATCACATTGCGGCCGCCAGCGGCCTCCATCATGGCGGTGGGAATGGCGTACTTACCTGCGGTGAAGGGCTTGTCTTCGCCCGAATCGAACAGGAACATGCGCAGAGGCTGCTTGCCCGCGGCCTTGGGCAGGCGCGCCAGGCGCTGCTTCCAGCCCTCGATCTGGGCCTTGGCTTCTGCCTCTTTGCCGAAGATGGTGCCCAGCTTGAGGTAGTCGCCGTACAGCAGGTCCATGGACGCGCGCGGGCGTGCCTTGTCCACATGGATGCAGCTCTCGGACAACACCAAGGTGGGGATCTTGTACTTCTGCAGCGTGGTCGGCGTGACGTCGCCGCCCACCTTCATGCCGTAGTTCCAGCCGGCAAAAAAGAAGTCGGGGTTGGCGGCCAGGATGTTTTCCAGGGTCGGCTGCTTGGGTGCGATCTCGCGGATGTTGCCCAGCGCCTGTTTGAACTCGGGGCTCATCTTGTACCAGCCGCTGATGCCGCTGACACCCACCATGTTCTTTTGCAGACCCAGCGACAGCGCCATATCGGTCATATTGATGTCGTGGACCAGTGCGGCCTTGGGCGGTGCGGCGAAAGTGAGTTTTTCACCGCAGCTGTCCACCGTCACCGGGAAGGTCTGGGCCTGCACGCCGGCAACCCACAGCGATGCCGCACTCAGCAGCAGATGCACAACAGGGCGGAACTTCCAACGACGCACGGTAAATGCCATGGTTTTTCTTTACTTCAAGGGTTAAACATCAATGTGCCCGCGGCCGGGCATGGGGCCGCGTGGCATGCGGCGACTTGTGTGCGGTTTGCGGCGACTCGAACACCGCAATCTCATGCGTGCGGTGCGGCAGCGGCAGGTAGAACACGTCCATGCCGAAATTGCCCAGCACCAGCTCTTGCGTCAACACCTTGGACGGCAGGTCTTCGGCCACCACCCGGCCCTGGCCCAGCAGCAGCACACGGTGGGCAAAGCCCTGCACCAGGCTCAGCTCGTGCAGGGCCGCGACCACGGTCACGCCCAGCCCGGTCAGCAGGTCCAGCATGTCGGCGCGGGTACGCAGATCGAGGTGGTTGGTGGGCTCGTCCAGCAGCAGGATGCGCGGCTGCTGCGCGATGGCGCGGGCGATGGCGGCGCGTTGCTGCTCGCCGCCCGACAGGCTGCGCATCAGGCGGTCCTGCAACCCGTCCAGCCGGCAGCGCTGCAGTGCGTCGCTGACCACTTGCACGTTTTCATCGCGGCTGGCCTCGGGATACGGCGTGCGGCCCAGGGCCACGTAGTCGCGTACCCGCAGTTGGCCATGAACCTGCTCGTGCTGGTGCACCACCGCCAGCTGGCGCGCGCGCTGCATGCCGGGCATGTGTGCCAGATCCTGGCCGCCGACCAGCACCCGGCCTTCGCTGGGTTGCAGCCGCCCAGCCATCACCTGCAGCAGGCTGGTCTTGCCCGAACCGTTCGGCCCCACCAGCGCGATGTGCGCGCCAAACGGCACGGACACCGAGACCTGGCTCAGCACCGCCGTGCCCTGGCGCTGCAGCGACACGGCCTGCACTTCCAGCAGTGGTTGGGCGGAGAAATTCGGGGTGGTCATGGCTGCAGCAAATGCTCAGTCTTCGATGCCGCGCTGTGCGGGCACGCCGGCCTTGAAATGGTGCTTGATCAGCGTCATCTCGGTCACGGTGTCGGCCAGCTCGACCAGCTCGGCGGGTGCGCCGCGGCCGGTCAGCACCACGTGTACATGGGGCGGACGTTCGCGCAGGCAGGCCAACACCGGCTCCAGTGCGATCCAGCCGTAGCGCAGCGGGTACATGATTTCGTCCAGCACCACCATGAAATGTTCGCCGGCGCGCACCGTGGCCTCGGCCTGGGCCCAGCCGGCCTGGGCCAGCTCGGCCGAATGGTCCAGGTCGCGGCTCTTCCAGCTGAAGCCGTCGCCCAGGCCGACGATGGGAATGCCGAGCTGTTCGAACAAGCGGTGCTCGCCAAAACGCGCGGTCGGCACCTTCATGAACTGGTAGACCTTGACCGTCTTGCCGCGGCCATGGGCGCGCAGGGCCAAGCCGAAGGCGGCCGTGCTCTTGCCCTTGCCGGTGCCGGTGTGGACGATGACCAGGCCGCGCCGTTCGCCCTGGGGCTTGGGGGTGTCGCGCAGCAGCGGGGGAGATTCGATTTCCATGGGATTGTCCTTGTGAAGAGTCAGCCGGGCGCAAACAGCTGCGCCACGGCGCCGGGGTGGGACGGAAAGTACAGGTGCATGAACGAGGCATGCAGGCGACGGCTGCGGTACACCGGCTCGGCATGGCTGCGTTCACGCTGCGGCGCGGTGAAGGCTAAGGCGGGCAGCGTACTGTCCATGCGCGCGTGGTGGAAGCTGTGGCCGCGCAGACGGCCCTCGGGCAACTGCACTGCGTGCATGCCCAGGTTCACGAAGCGCTTTTGCAAGGCACCGGTGCCGGGCAGCAGGCCCCACATGGGCACCGGCACACCATCGTGGCCGGCCAGGCTGTCCAGCAGCGCCAGCATGCCGCCGCATTCGGCGACGATGGATTTGCCCTGCGCGTGGTGGCTACGAATAGCCTCGCGCATCCCAGTGTTGGCCTGCAGGGTATGCAGGTGCAGCTCGGGGTAGCCGCCGGGCAGGTACAGGCTGTGCGCATCGGGCAAGGCGGCATCGGCCAGCGGCGAAAAGAACACCAGCTCGGCACCCAGCGCACGCAGGCAGTCCAGATTGGCTGCATACAAGAAAGAAAAGGCCGCGTCGCGCGCCACCGCGATGCGCACACCGGCCAGCAGCGGCGGTAACGGCTCGGCGACCACCGGCTCGAAACGCACCGGGCTGGCCATACCCTCGACGCTGGGGCCGATGGCCTGGGCGGCTTGGGCAATGCGCTCGTCCAGCTGCGCGACTTCAGACGCTTGCACCAAACCCAGGTGGCGCTCGGGCAGGCTGTAGCTGGCAGAGCGGGGCATGGCACCGAACCAGCGCAGGCCGGCGGGCAGGCTGTCTTTCAGCATCTGGGCGTGGCTGTCGCTACCGACGCGGTTGGCCAGCACGCCGGCAAACTGCAGGCCGGGGCGGTAGCTGCACAGGCCATGGGCCACGGCGCCAAAGGTCTGCGCCATGGACGATCCATCGATCACCGCCAGCACCGGCAAGCCCAGCGCCTGGGCCAGGTCGGCGCTGCTGGGCGTGCCGTCGAACAAGCCCATCACGCCTTCCACCAGGATCACATCGGACTCGGCCGCTGCCGCATGCAGCAGCGCCCGGCACCCGGCCTCGCCCACCATCCACAGGTCCAGCTGGTAAACAGGGTGGCCGCTGGCGCGCTCCAGCACCATCGGGTCCAGAAAGTCGGGGCCGGTCTTGAACACGCGCACACGCCGGCCCTGGCTGCGGTGCCAGGCGGCCAAAGCGGCCGTGACCGTGGTCTTGCCCTGGCCGGAGGCCGGGGCGGACACCAGCAGTGCATCGCACACTTTAGGCATCAAATTGCCCACCAGCGCATATTCCAGCTGCGCGAGCAGCTATAAATTTGGTAGTACATGGTTCAGCCCCACACGCCCGCCGCGCGACAAGATGGATCGGTGTGACCCGGGGGCAAAGAGATCAGAAGGCGCAGGCGCAGACGGAGCAATGTCCGGCACGCCATGGAGCCCGCTGACACCCGCCCACCGCAAGGTCACGCTTGTGCTAACAGGCCGGTATCCGGGCTCACGAGGGAAAAGGGGGACTTTTCTGCGGGGCCACCTTCCCATGCATTGGATGCACAGTGGCAGATAAGGCCGCGCTTTGGCTCGCTTACCGTTGCGGGGGCAGCGTCGGCATCGCACCGACTTCCCGTTTAATCCTCCAAACCCAAAAACATATCCAAGGGCTGAAAGACACCTATCAACAGGCCCGAAGTGTAGCAGTTGACCATTCAGAGGGCGCCGCCCGGCGGCACTGAGTTCAAGCACTAGGAAGATGCACTACGCTGTGTCTTTTACGGATGGTCCCCAAAATGCTTCCCGCTTAAACACCATCGCCTGGACGCCTCAGCGAATGCAATGCACATGCACGCGGCACTCGTAAATCTTTTGAAATCAATAGCTTACAAGTCTATTCAACAAGCAGTCACACGCCTTACGGTAAGTCTCAACTCCTAAAATAGGTTTTCGCCAATGGAAACCCAACTCCATGCAACCCATGCCAATGCTGTCCGCTGCGCATAGTTCCCCCAAGGCCATTACTGAACTTTTCACGGAATTCAGTAAGCAATTACTGGAATTGCACGGCCTGCCCCGTCAGCGCCGCCTGGACCGATTAATACCCGATGCCGTTCAGGCCGTACGGTCGCTGTTGCCGCTACGCTCCGCCTGGTGGGGAGAATGCTCCGCAGGCGACACCAGCAGCAGCTCCTTCAACTGGCAACACGGCAGCCTGGGGCTGCCGGCCACTTTCGCGCAGGAATGGAATGCGGTCAGTGGTAGCGACACGTTTGCCCAAGCTTCCATCGATGCCTTGGGCCAAGTGTTCAGAGACAGTGGCTACGCATTGGATACCGAGGAGGTGGAGCAGTTTGCCCGCCGCCACAAGCTCTTTCACGCCATGGCGATCACCATGGGACTGCATGACAGCAAAATGCGGTTTTTCGTGTCCATCTATCGCGGGGAAAACGATCCTCCATTCACCGATCTAGAAGCCGTTATGTTTGGCGAATTCTGCCGACATTTACAGCAAATTTGGTGGGAAACCCTGCAGCATACGGTTCAACGTGCATCCTTGGCCGGACTGGAGGGGATGGCCCTCTGTGAGATCTCGGGGCTCCTGGTGCATATCGGCACCGACATGGCCAAGACGATCCGTAAGCGATTTCCTTCGTGGTCCGGCTCCATACTGCCAGAGGCCTTGCATCCGCAACTATCCGAGGCTCCATGCAAACTGCAATGGGGACGCTCCAGCATCAGCTTCACGCGCTGCGGAGAGCTCGTGGCCCTGCTGCTGAATTCAACTTTGCTGCATGACAGTCTGGCCCCGCGAGAGCGGGCAGTGGCCGTGTTGTATGCCAGCGGCCACTCCTACAAGATGATCGCGCGCCGCCTGGATCTGAGCCCGGCGACGGTGCGAACCTATCTGCGTGATGCGTACCTGCAGCTCGGCGTACGCAACAAGATCGAACTGGGCAAGTTACTCGGCCACCAGCCAGCCTCCTCATCTACTTGACGATGCCCCTCTGCATCTGCGGAGGGGCGTTTCGTTAACCAGCCAGATACATTGGCCCAGGAAGTTGTGCACCTCCGCAAACCATACGGAGGTTGCAGTCAAAACAACTTTTCAATAATCACATAAAGGAAGAGCCATGCTGACAGCGCGGAGGGTGCGTGCGCGCGCCTTGTGGGTAGGATTCATTGTGCTGACGACAGCCACAGCCTTGGTGGTCGGGTGTGGAGGGTCAGACCCTGAACCCGCAGACACCGTTTTCAACCATGGCTATGTCTACACGGTGGACGCGTCGAACTCGGTCAAGCAAGCCGTTGCCATCCGCAAAGGACTGGTGGTCTATACCGGCACAGATGATGGTGCAAAGAAGTTCATAGGTAGCAACACCAAAGTAATTGACCTGGGGGGCCGCATGCTGATGCCCGGCTTTGTCGATGGCCACTTGCATCCCATTGGCGGAGGACGTGCACTGCTCTTATGCAACCTGAACTACGCTACATTGACGCGTGACCAGATGCGCGCACAGATCCAGGCTTGTCTGGACGCTTCGGCCGGCAAAGAACCTGATACCTGGCTGGAGGTGGTCAATTGGGCGCGCCAAGCCACGCAGGCCGTTGATGCCGATCCAGACAAGTCCACCCTGGACGCACTCTCCACAAGCCGGCCCATCCTGGTACGCTCTTCAGACTTCCATTCCGTGCTGGCCAACTCGCGCGCTCTGGCTTTGGCCGGAGTCAGCAAGACCACACCAGACCCTGCAGGCGGATCGTATGCGCGGGACGCGCAAGGTAACCCAACGGGCATCTGCGAAGACACCGCCAGCTTCGCCGTGGCGGCGCTGATTCCGCCCGATTCCGACGCCGATATCCTCGCACAAGGCCGTGCTGCACTAGACGCAATGCGCCGCCAAGGTGTGACGACCTTCATGGATGCTGCAGCAGGTGCCACGCAGGGCAAAACCTTCGGCACCTTGCAAAAAAACGGCGAACTTACCGCACGCGGATTCTTCGCCATCCAGCTGAGCGTTGACGACGCCAAAGCAGACCCAGTAGCCACTGTAGCTGCGGCCAAGGCCCTGGCTGCACAGTACGACCAAGGACCATCCACGGCAGCGCCTGGCATCAACTTTCACAACCTGAAGATGTTCGGGGATGGTGTGGTCAATGCGCCAGCCGACACGGGAGGCCTGCTGACGCCGTACAACATGAATATAGGCACCGCGAATGCGCCAAACTGGGTACCAAGCACCAACTCTGGCAGAGTGTATTTTGCGCCTGAGGTGTTCAAGCCGCTGATGGCGGAAATCGCAAAGTCTGGAATGGATCCTCACATCCATGCCACAGGCGAACGTACCGTGCGTGAGACATTGGATGCCATTGAGTATGCGCGCCAGAAGGTACCCAATACGGACTTCCGCCCCGTAATTGCACACAACGAAACAGTCGATACGGCGGACTATGGTCGCTACAAAGCACTGGGCGTGATGGCGTCATTCTCGTTCCAGTGGGCACAGCAAGCCCCCTACTCCGTCGGTGAAACCGAGAACCACCTAGGCGCCGATCGTTTCGCCCGCATGGAGCCCTTTGGCAGCCTGCATAACGCAGGCGCCCGGGTGGGCTACGGCAGCGACTGGCCCATCGATCCTTTCGATGAAATGCTGGCTTTGAAAATTGGTGTCACGCGATCCGGCGACCCCACGAGCCCGAACAGCTTTGGCCCCGATCTGGCCGGCAAGATCAACAACGACCCGGCGCTATCACGCCAGGATGCATTGCGCGCCATTACGATGAATTCTGCCTACCAGCTCCGCATGGAAGACAAAATCGGCTCTATCGAAGTGGGCAAGTACGCAGATTTGATCGTGCTCGACCAAAACTTCATGCAGGTACCTGAGGACGAACTTGCACGCAACAAAGTGCTGATGACCATGGTGGGCGGATCGGTCGTGTGGGCGCTGGATCCGTTCATCAGCGCATCCAGCACGGTGGCAAAGTCCTCGGCTTTAAAAGCGCAAAGTCTGAATCTTCATGCATCTGTCGGGCACGAAGCATCGCTGCCGAAACATGTCATGGGCTGGGAGGTGCTACGTACCCTGAAACAGAGAATCAATTGACCCGCAGCCCGGCTTGCACCGCTTGCTTCAGCGCCACGCCGATCACGTCCAGGAACGACGAACGCATACGCCAGCGGTGCCAGTACAGGGCCACATCCAGGTGCTGGCCGGGCAAGATGTCGATCAAGGTACCTGCAGCAATACCCTCGGCCACCAAGGCTTCAGGCGCTAGTCCCCAGCCCAGGCCGCGCGCCACCGCATGCACAAATCCGTGCACCGAGGGGATGAAATGCGTGGGCGACAGCTGGGCGGTGTTCGCCAGTTGGGCGATGAACAGGTCGTGCAGCCTGTCCTTGCGGTTGAAGCCCAGCATGGGCGCGTGGTGCAGCGCCTCCTCGCGGTCGGCGGTGGCGAAATAGCTTTGTGCAAACCTGGGCGATGCTACGGCCAGGTAGCGCATCACACCCAGGGGCTCAGCCGTGCAGCCGTAGGTCGGGTCGGGGCTGGAGCTGACGGCGCCCATCACCGTGCCCTCACGCAGCAACACGGCCGAGTGGTCCTGGTCCTCCACGCGGATATCCAGGCACATCTGCACGCCGGGCGGCAGCACATCGAACACCGACAGGAACCAGGTCTCCAGTGAATCCACGTTCACCGCAATCGGCACGCGCTGCATGGCCGCGCCCAGCATTTCGGGGGCACCCACCTCGCTGAGCATCTCGGCCTCCAGCATGGACACCTGCTCGGCAAACCGGGCCAGCACCATGCCCGCGCTGGTCGCCTGGGTGGGCGTGGAACGCTGCAGCAACACCTGGCCCAGATGCTCCTCCAGCAGCTTGACGCGCTGGCTGATGGCCGAGGGCGTGACATGCAGGCGCTTGGCCGCCGCCTCGAAGCTGCCCTCGCGCAGCACCATCGCAAAAGCCGCCAGATGCGCGTTGTCTATTTTCATAATTTAGAAATACTAAACCAACGTTAAAAAAATTAGTTTTATTTCTTTTTCAAAGCCCACTAACCTGCGGCTCCCTGACAACACAGGGTGATTTCCCAGAGCGGGGAAAACCCTAGATCCGTATCCTTACCGAGATCCACGATGAAAAAACTGCTTCTTTCGATTGCCATCGGCACCATTAGCCTGAGCGCCCTGTCACAAGGTAAAGACCTCAAAGTCGCCATCGACCCCACCTACGAGCCCTTCACCTTCAAGACCGCCGACGGCAAGCCC
>NZ_JBWKVR010000012.1:0-164591 GCF_059421805.1 Rhodoferax sp. GW821-FHT02C08 | reverse complement strand
ACTGCCCGAGAAGGCAACTGCCCTACGGGTTGGGGAGAAATCGGGCGATTTGCCCGCCATCACCCTTGCATGGGCAGAGAGCCCATGCTGCAGGCGCTGACAGCCAACTCATCCCGATTGCTCCCCAACGCGGCCCCAAAAAGACCTTGAGCAGGTTCTTTCAGATCGCGTAGACGGTGTAGGTGGCTTCGCTGGTTTCCTCGTTCACCGGGCGGCGGTTGATGCGGTTGACCACCGGGCGCAGTAGCGTGTTGCTGGCCAGCACAAACAGCGCCGCCAGCGCGGCCTCGGCCACCAGGCCGGAGCCGGCGCAGGCCCCCACGGCACCCGAACCCCACAGAGTGGCGGCGGTGTTCAGGCCGGTCACGTTGGCGCCTTCTTTCATGATGGCACCCGCACCCAGAAAGCCTATGCCCGACACCACATAGGCCACGATGGTGACGGCACCTTGCCCGCCGCCATGCAGTTCAAACAGCCGGTCGCCCAGCGAGACAAAAATGGCGGCGCCTACCGCAACCAGGGTGTTGGTGCGCAGGCCTGCGGTGCGCTGGCGCACCTGGCGTTCCAGGCCAATCATGCCGCCGAGCACAAAGGCCGTGGCCAGACGGATGAGGGTGTCCAGCAGCGCCAGAGCATCGAAATATTGCAGAGCTTCCAGTGTTTTCATGCGGTGTTATCGTTTCTATAAATGGTCTTATTGCCAGCCAAATTTGCGGATGTAAAACTGCTTCAGCCATGTCGTCAGGACCATATAGGCCAGCAGAATCGCCCCTAGCCACGGGAAGTAGGACAGCGGCAGCGCCTGCAGTTTGAAATACGCGGCCAGCGGCCCCATGGGCAGGAAAATGCCGGCCGCCATGGTCAGCACCGTCATCAGCATCAGTGGCCAGGCCGCGCGGCTTTCAATGAACGGAATCTTCGGCGTGCGGATCATGTGCACGATCATGGTTTGGGTGAGCAGGCCCACCACGAACCAGCCCGACTGGAACAGCGTTTGCTGGGCCGCGTTATTGGCTTTGAAGACGAACCACATCAGCACAAAAGTGGTGATGTCGAAGACAGAGCTGATGGGCCCGAAGAACACCATGAAGCGGCCGATGTCGGCCGGGTTCCATTTCAGCGGCGCCTGCAGCAGCTCGTCGTCCACGTTGTCAAACGGGATGGCGATCTGCGATACGTCGTACATCAGGTTTTGCACCAGCAAGTGCAGTGACAGCATGGGCAAAAACGGTATGAATGCGCTGGCCACCAGCACCGAAAACACGTTACCAAAGTTGGAGCTGGCCGTCATGCGGATGTACTTCAGCATATTGCTGAAGGTCTTGCGGCCTTCGATCACGCCTTCTTCCAGCACCATCAGGCTTTTTTCCAGCAGGATCAGGTCGGCGGCTTCCTTGGCGATGTCCACCGCGCTGTCTACCGAGATGCCGATGTCGGCGGCACGCAGCGCAGGCGCATCGTTGATGCCATCGCCCAGAAAGCCCACCACATGGCCGTTGGCCCGCAGAGCGCGTACCAGTCGTTCCTTGTTCAGCGGCGATAGTTTGGCAAACACATTGCGATGCTCCACGGCATGGGCTAGCGCGGCGTCGTCCATCTTGTCGATCTGGTGGCCGAGCAGTACGCCCTGCACCTGCAGACCCACCTGTCGGCAGACCATGGCGGTGACGAGTTCGTTGTCGCCGGTCAGCACCTTCACCGCCACGCCGTAGTCCGCCAGGGCCTTCAGCGCCGGAGCGGTGGATTCCTTCGGCGGGTCCAGGAAGGCGACGTAACCCAGCAGCGTCAGCCCGGTTTCATCGGCCACCGCATACACGGTGTGGCTGCTTGGCGTCGTCTTCATGGCGACGGCCACGACGCGCAGGCCTTCGGCATTCAGCTGGCGGGTGACGTCCTGGATACGCAGCAGCATGTGCGCGTCCAGCGGAACGTTCTGCCCATCTACCCGCACCTGGGTGCAGACCGAGAGCATTTCCTCCACCGCGCCTTTGCAGATGAGTTCGTGCTGGTCTGGCTGTCCGCACACCACCACCGACATGCGCCGGCGCTGGAAGTCAAACGGCACCTCGTCGATCTTGCGGTAGGCCTGCGCCAGTGGCGGGCTGGCTTGCAGATCCACATGGTTCAGCACCGCGCGGTCCAGCAGATTCTTCAGGCCGGTCTGGTAGTAGCTGTTCAGGTAGGCGTACTGCAGCACCTGTGCGGAAGTGTTGCCGAACACATCGGTGTGGCGCTCCAGAACGATTTTGTCCTGGGTCAGCGTGCCGGTCTTGTCGGTGCACAGCACGTCCATGGCGCCGAAGTTCTGGATGGCATCCAGGCGCTTGACTACCACCTTGCGGCGCGACAGGATGACAGCGCCCTTGGCCAGTGTGGAGGTGACGATCATCGGCAGCATTTCAGGCGTCAGGCCCACGGCGATGGACAGGGCAAACAACAGGGCCTCGGCCCAGTCGCCCTTGGTGAAGCCGTTGATCAGCAGCACCAGCGGCGCCATCACCAGGGCAAAGCGGATCAGCAGCCAGCTGACGCTGTTCACCCCTGCCTGGAAAGCGGTGGGTGCGCGGTCGCTGCGGGTGACGCGCAGGGCCAGGGTGCCAAAGTAGGTGTTGTTGCCGGTGGTGACCACCAGGGCCAGGGCGGAGCCGGACACCACGTTGCTGCCCATGAAGAGCAGGTTGGCCTGTTCCAGCAAGTTGTCGCTGCCCGAGCGGCGCTCGGCAAACTTTTCCACCGGCAAGGATTCGCCTGTCATGGCCGACTGGCTGATGAACAGGTCCTTGGCGCTCAGTACCCGGCAGTCCGCCGGGACCATGTCGCCGGCCGACAGCTGCAGCAGGTCGCCGGGTACCAGCTGCTGGATGGGCAGCTCGGTGTATGTCGGCGGCATGTCCGCATGCGCCGCGTCCCGCCGCAGTGCCGTAGCCGTGTTGCTGACCATGGCCTTCAACTGGGCAGACGCGCGGTTGGAGCGGCCTTCTTGCACAAAGCGGATCAGGGTGGACAAGACCACCATGCTGCCGATTACCACCGTACCTTTGTCGTCGTCGGTCAGATAGGACACGCTGGCCAGCACCGTCAGCAGCAGGTTGAACGGGTTGCTGTAGCAGCGCCACAGATGCAGCCGCCAGGGGGCGGGCTTTTCATGTGCCACCTCGTTGGGGCCCACCTGCTCCAGCCGGCGTGCGGCCTGCGCATGCTCCAGGCCGTTGGCCTGCGTATCCAGCCGGGTCAGCAGCGCCGGCACGTCGTCCATGGCGGCGCGCAGCATCAGGCGGGAGAGGTGGGTGGCCGAAGCCGGTTCGGTTTGGGCTGGTGTGCCAGCTCGGCGGCGCAGCAGCGCAGCGCGGGGATCGAGGGTGTGGAACAGCATGGGTTTCTCCTGGCGGCCGTGGCCCAGGAGCAAACGCCTCACGTGTTCAGGTGAGCCGGTGCCTCCAGGTCAGGGCCGGATGCGAGGGTTGGAAATAAATGGCAGTGGTGATGAGAAGGCGGCGCATGCAAGCGCCTACTGGGTGACGGGTCCATGGGACATCTCCTTTGCCAAAAATAGCTTGGTGCTCAGGGGCTCAGCGTGAACCCGCAAAAGCCTTGCTGTGCTGCAGTTGTAAAAAGCAGCGCAAGCGGTGGGTGGGCCAGACGCAGCCGTGGTCCAGCGCGTTGACGGCGTCCAGGGTCTGGACATCCGTCTTGGTTGGGGGCGCATGCAGCGGCGTGGCCGCAGCCATTGCGGCGTGGGTGGGCGTATGGGCAGCCAGGTCCCGGCGGGGGGCAAAGGGTAAAGGCATCGCGCGCTCCTGTGCAAAGCAGGGCGCCCGAGCGTTGACGGAGCAGCAATGAGTCGCCGGCAAAGACCAGGCTTTGCCTCAGCAACTACAAGCAATGGGAAGGGAGTACGGCTACTTTCACACGGTGGGCTACACCGTCTGAAAGTGGTTCTGGCGGCTGTCTTGGCAGCCCCACAACCACAGATAACGTGGCGTCAGATGGCTGATAAGACAGCGGCTATCGCGGATACCGCGGCACGCTTCACATCACAACAACTACTGGCACTGTCCACGTTGGGCACTCCAAAATTAAGATGGGCGGATTATTGCGGTGCAGCATGGATACGTCAACCATGCTATTCGCAAATTTACTTAACTTTTGAGAGTCTGTTCACAATCTATTGGGCGCCAGAGGCGCTGGGCGGCAGCAGGGGCAGGCTGGTGTCTGGCGGCAGTTGGTGGATGTCCATCGGCATCTCCTTCTGCTTGGCGCGGATGTAGTCGTAGCGGTCCAGCGATAGCGCGTCGGCGGCGTTCTCATCGGCCATCACCACCGGCCGCAGAAACACCAGCAGATTGGTCTTTTTGCGTGTGCGGCTCATGCTGCGAAACAGTGCGCCGAGAAAGGGCACATCCGCAATGCCAGGTACCTGCGCCGCGTCGTCGGTGTGGCTGTCTTCGATCAGGCCACCGAGCACAATGGTTTTGCCGTTGTTGACCATGACGGTGGACTCGATGGAGCGCTTGTTGGTGGTAGGCCCGGTAGTGGAGCTGGTGGATGCCACCGACGACGACTCCTGGTAGATGGTCATGCGGATGCTGCCGTTCTGGCCGATTTGCGGGCGTATGCGCAGGGTGATGCCCACGTCCTTGCGTTCGATGGTCTGGAACGGGTTGGAGCTGGTGCTGGTGGTGTACGAGCCGGTGATGAAGGGCACGTTTTGCCCCACTACGATCTTGGCCTCTTCGTTGTCCAGCGTCACGATGTTGGCGGTGGACAGGATGTTGGTGCCGGTCATTTCCTCCAGTGCCTTGGCCACCGTGCCCAGGGTCAGGGTGGTGCTGCTGCTGACGTCGAATAGCGAAGCCCATTGCACGCCCAGGTCCACGGTCTTGGTGGCGTCCACCTCCACCACCAGCGACTCCACATATAACTGCGCGCGGCGCGAGTCCAGTTGCTCGATGATGGGGTACATCTCGCGGAAGCGGGGCTCGGGCGCGGTGATGATCAGGGCATTGCTGGCCGGGTCGGCCTGGATGCCGCCGCCGGTGGAGGGCTGGGCCGTGGCGGTGACGGGTGCGCTGGCTTGTGAGCTATCACTGCTGCTACCACTGCTCGAACTGGAGCTATTGCTGGCGACCTGGGCCACGCTGGGTGTGCTGGTGCTGCCGGAGCTGCTGCTACTGCCGCCGCTGGTCGAGTCCGTTGGGAAGGCGGCACGCAGCACCTTGGCCAGGCGGGTGGCGTCGGCATTCTTCAGGTAGATCACCCGCACATTGCTGTTCGCCCGGGGTCGGTCCAGCCGGGCCACCAGAGAGCGTATGAAGGCCAGTTGCGCCAAGTTGGGCGCACGCACCAGCAGGCTGTTGCTTTGCGTGTCCGCAAGTACCGAGGCGCCGCCGCTGGAAGCCGTGGCCGTGCTGGCAGCTGCAGGGGCGGTGGCTGCGCCCGGGCTGGGCGTGGCGGCGGCGCTGCTACTGGTGCTGCTAGTTTTGCCGCCGGAGCTGTCGGTCAGGCGCTGCACGGTTGCGGCCAGGTCGGCTGCCAGCGCGTGCTGCAGGGGCATGACCTCCACATCGGTGGCGCTGGGAGTGTCCATCGCGGCAATGATGGTACGCAGCCGGCCCAGGTTGTTGGCGTAGTCGGTGATGACAAGGGAGTTGTTGCCGCTGTTCACGTTGATCACGTTGTTGGCGCTGATCAGCGGGCGCAGCACCGACACCAGGTTGTTGGCGTTCTCATAGTTCAGCTTGAAGATCTCGGTGACGATCTGGTCGCCGCGTTGCGGGCCAGCGTCCAGCCGCACCGACTCGGACTGCAGCTTGCCCTCGGTTTCGGGCACGATTTTGTACAGCCCCGCCGTCTCCACCATGGTGTAACCCTGCATACGCAGGGCCGCCAGAAATTGGTCCCAGGCCTTGGCCGGTGTGATGGGCGTGTCACTGCTCAGCGACAGCGTGCCCTTGACGCGCGGGTCCACCACCAGGTTGCGGCCGGTGATGACGGCCAGGGTGCGGGCAACGGCCTCTATCTCGGCGTTGGAGAAATTCAGTGTGATGGCTTTCGATGCTGGTGCTGCCGCCAAAGCGGGGAACGCCGGGCTCTGCAGTAACAGGACCAGCCCCAGAAGGGAAACGCGGGAGAAGTAGGGCATCGGAATCGGGTGGCGCGTAGAAGCAAGAAAGGGCGGCAGAGCGGCGTGTGCCTGCTCTGCGGCGGTGAATCGCCCACGGGGTGTTTGCAACCGGGGGCCGGCGCATTCTGCGTCCACCATGTGGAGGAAATATATGCCTTGTGTATGGCTTTATGAAGCCACCGGGTAATCGCTGCCTGAATGGTTGGTTGCGCTTCAAATTTAATAGCTGTCCTCGTTGTATTTATATGCGGCAGAGTGACTTTTTTCTGAATATTTAAGATTGTGTAAAGAGTGGGTGTCTGTGGTTGGGCTAGGCCGTGAACACGTGTCTGCAGTACGTATGATTGGCGCAATTGCTTTACGGAGATGGTGAATGGCAGATGTTTTGAAACTGGGAGCCTGGGCGGCAGTGCTTGTGCTGGCGGGCTGCGGCGGCGGTAGTGGTGGAGGTTCTTCCTCCACGACCACCACGACGACAACGACTACGACGACCTGTTCCTCGTCCGCGCTGGATGGCGTGAGTAGCGTAGCCAAATCGGCGTCGCTGGATACCGCGGTGCAGGTCGAACCCATGCTGAGCCAGGGCTCCGATGTTTCGCCCATCCAGGCGCGCAGCGGCACGGCCATCAACGCCTGGTCGATCAGCCTGGGTACGTTGAGCCAGGCCCGCCTGGCCGAGGTGTCACAGAGCAGCAGCATCGGCGTGCCGCGCCGTATCGGCCTGGCACGCGACGTGGTGTTGACCGCCAGTGTGGACAGCACGGCCGCGGTGCTGGGCTGGCAGAGCACGGTCAGCGGCGGCCAGCGCGCGGCCATCAGTTTCAGCTCCGAAGACGCCAAGGGTCTGCGCCTGGGTATGCTGGTGAAAAGCCTGCCTGCCGGCGCTACGGTGCGCGTCTATGCGCAGGATGCAAGCACGGCCTATGTGGTCTCTGGCCAGACCGTGCTGGATGCCGTGCAGCGCAATCTGGACAGTGGCGACAGCAGCGACAACGCGCGTACCTACTGGACTCCGCTGGTGCAAGGCCAGGAGGCCACGCTGGAGATAGAGCTGCCCGCCCAGGTCGCCACCAGTACGGTGCAGATTGCCGTGCCTCGCCTGTCGCATCTGGTGGTGTCGCCGCTGGATTCCAGCACGGTCACCGCCCGTGCCATTGGTAGTTCAGGCAGTTGCGAGGTTGATGTGAACTGCAACAGCAGCTATAGCAGCAAGGAGAGCAATGCCGTGGCCCGCATGGTGTTTGCTTCCGGCGGCACGCTGTACCAGTGCTCGGGTACGCTGCTGAACGATACAAGCTCCAGTGGCACGCCGTACTTTCTGTCGGCCAACCACTGCATCTCCACCCAGACCGAGGCCAGCAGTCTGCAGACCTACTGGTTCTACCGCTCTGCCAGCTGCAACAGTACTGCGCTGAGCTCGTCTTCCACGACCCGCATCGGCGGCGCCACCTTGCTGTATGCCAACAGCGGAACCGATACCTCGTTCATGCGTCTGCTCGACACGCCGCCTACGGGAGCCATGTATGCGGGCTGGTTGGTGGACCCGGCCACCATAGGTGCCACCGTGGCTGGCTTGCACTTCCCCGAGGGCGATCTGGAGAAGGTCAGCACCGGTACCGTGGCTTCGTTCCAGTTGTGCAGCCAAATAAGCTCCACGTCGCAGAGCCGGACTTGTTCCGTGTCCAACGTGACCAGCGGCAATTTCCTGAATGCGGTGTTCACCAGCGGCGCCACGGAAGAGGGCAGCAGCGGCTCGCCGCTGTTCCAGACCTCGTCCAGTGGTGGCCACTATCTGGTGGGACAACTTTTTGGTGGTGATTCCAGCTGTACCAACCAAAGTGGCAGCAATATTTACGGCCGCTTCGACCAGGCCTACAGCGCGGCGCTGAGCCAGTGGTTGGGTAGCACCGGCACCAGCGCGAGCAGCACCTGCGGCAGTTGATCGCTGCGGGGCAGGTTCGGGCCTGCCCTGCGCACAGGGTGTAAAGAAAAGCAACGCGCCCGAGTCCCGTTTGTAGTGTCTTGTCGCGCTGTGATAATCGCTGCACAACAGTTTTTAGGGAGCGTGCGTGGACATTATTTTGCTGATCAAAGCGACCATCATGGGCATTGTGGAGGGGCTGACCGAGTTCCTGCCCATCTCCAGTACCGGCCACCTGATCCTGACTGGCACCTTGCTGGGCATGACGGATGACAAGTCCAAGGTGTTCGATATCGCCATCCAGACAGGCGCCATTCTGGCCGTCATCATCGTTTACTGGAAGCGTATCTCAGGTTCGGTGAGCGAGTTTTCCACCAGTCCCAAGGCACGCAGTTTCGTGTTCAACGTGGCGCTGGGCTTTTTGCCTGCCGGCTTGATTGGCTTCTTCGTCTACAAGAAGATCAAGGACTATCTGTTCAATGCCCCGGTGGTGGCGGCGGCCTTCATCGTCGGCGGTCTGATCATTCTGTGGGTGGAGCGCTACGCCAAGCCCAAGGCCCGTGTGCAAGACATCGACGACATGACCGCCTGGGATGCTGTCAAGGTGGGCTTTGTGCAATGCCTGGGCATGATCCCCGGCACCAGCCGCTCGGGCTCCACCATCATCGGCGGCATGCTCTTGGGCCTGTCGCGCAAGACGGCTACCGACTTCAGCTTCTTCCTGGCCATTCCGACCCTGATCTCTGCCGGTGGCTACAGCCTGTGGAAGGAGCGGGCCTCATTGTCCATGGCCGACTTCCCGCTGTTCGCGGTGGGTTTCATCGTCAGCTTTCTGGCGGCCTGGCTGTGCATACGTTGGCTGCTGCGCTACATCGCCAACCACAGCTTTGAAGTGTTTGCCTGGTACCGCATCGCCTTCGGTCTGGTGGTGTTGGCCACTTGGTGGACCGGCACAGTGAACTGGGCGGCGTAAACCGGATGGTGGCCATGCGCATAGATGCCGTCATTTTTGATGCCGACGGTACCCTCGTGGACAGCGAGGAGCCGGGCATGGAGGTGATGTTCGAGATGGCCCGCGCCCACGGCGTGGACCTGACGCGTGCGCAGGCCTTCCAGCAGTTCCGTGGGGCGCGCATGGCGGATTGTGTGGCCTGGATTGCGTCGCAGTTGCCGTCCACCTCACCGGCCTCGTCACTGGCATTTCAGGCCGATTTCACGCTGCAGGTGCGCCGTCAGATGGAGCTTCGCTTCCGCCAGGGCCTGGAGGCCTTGCCAGGGGCCCTGGCGCTGCTGCAAAGTCTGCAATTGCCATTCTGTGTGGCCACCAACGGCCCGCGCGCCAAGGTGGAGCTGACGCTGGGCCTGACGGGGCTGTTGCCCTTGTTGGGCGAGCGCATTTTTTGTGCTTACGAAGTGGGCTCTTTCAAGCCCGACCCCGGGCTCTTCCTGCATGCGGCCCAGGCCCTGGGCGCACAACCCCGCCATTGCGCGGTGGTGGAAGATAGCCTGCCCGGTGTACAGGCCGGGCTGGCCGCAGACATGCAGGTATTTTGCTTACACCCGCGTGAAGGCATGCCTGCGGAGATGGCCGAGCGGGTTGTCTTTATCGATGGACTGGCTGCGCTGCAGCCCTTTTTTACTCAGCACTGAGTTAGGCCAGGTTCAGCCACCGCCCATGTTGCGCAGCGCTGCTTCAATAGCGGCTGCGGTGGCCATCGGCTTTTCCATGGGGAAGAGGTGGCTGCCGTCCAGCATCATGGTGCGGCCATGGGTGACCTTGTTGGTCAGCGCCATGCCGACCTGGCGTATCTCGGCCGACTGCGTACCGCCTATGAAGGCCGCAGGGCATTTCAGCGGGTGGTGGCGCAGCAGACTTTCCAGGTTGTCGGGCAGGGTGTTGTAGATGGCGGTTTCTACCGCGCGGTCAAAGCCCAGCACGCGCTTGCCGTCCAGGTCTTGCATGCCATGCACCACATAGTCTTGCAGCACCTGCGGGTCCCAGCGGGCGAAGGCTTTCTTGCTTTGAAAATGCTCCAGCGCTGCCTGCTGGCTGGGCCAGTGTTGGCGGCGCCCTTTGCTGACTTTGCCGGGTGATACGGTTTCGACCATCTTGGTCCGCTTGAAGGCGCCCAGCGTGGTGGCGCGCCAGCCACCCACCAGGGGCGAGTCCAGCAGCAGTACGCCGCGGGCCAGTTCTGGATGCCGCGCGGCGGTCATCAGGCTCAAAAATCCGCCCAGCGAATGCCCCACCAGAAACGCCGGCTCGCCCTGCTGGGCCACCACCTCTGCCGCAAAGTCGGCCAACTGCTGCACCAGTTGCGGCCAGTTGTTGCTGACCGGGTAGCGCGGGTCATGGCCGACTTTTTCCAGCGCTTGCACCGCGTAGCCTCGGGCACGCAGGTTGTCGAACAGGACGCGGTAGGTGGATGCGGGGAAGCTATTGGCGTGCGCGAAGATGATGGATTGCATGACTGCCATTGTGTGCAATTGGACGGCAGAGGGCAGTCACGTAAGTTCAGCATACGCCACCGCATGGGGCGTTGCCTGCGGCTCTAGATCAGCCGCTCGTTGGGCGTGGTGATTTTGCGCAGCGGCTTGCCGCGGCCGGATTCCACCATCAGCGGCACATTGGTGGCCTCGCCGTTCCACATCGGGTCTTCGATGCTGTCGAACACTTCGCGCAGCTTTTTGCCCCAGCTGCTGTGCAGCATGCGGAAGTAGGGGTTGTTTTCGTCCATGCAGACCACTTTGTCGGTCTGGAATTTGTTGGCTTCGTAGACCACCAAGTCCAGTGGCAGGCCAACGGAGAGGTTGGACTTGAGCGTGGAGTCCATGGACACCAGCGCGCATTTAGCGGCCTCGTCCAGCGGGGTGTCGGGGGAAATGACCCGGTCCAGCACCGGTTTGCCGTATTTGGATTCGCCGATCTGGAAGTACTGTGTTTCGTGCGTGGCTTCGATGAAGTTACCGGCCGAATAGACCTGGAACAGGCGCATGCCTTCGCCCTTGATCTGACCGCCGAAGATCATGGAGGCATTGAACTCTACCCCCGCCTGGCGCAGCGATGCGGCGTCGCGCTCGTACACATGGCGCACGGCGGCGCCCAGCACGCGGGCCGCGTCGAACATGCTCTTGGCGTTCCAGATGGTGATGGGTTCGCTGTCTTCGTGCTCCTTCAGCTGCTCGACCTGCAGGATTTCGCGGATGGACTGCGAGATGCTCAGGTTGCCGGCCGACAGCAGCACCATGAAGCGGTCGTCCGGCTTTTCATAGACGATCATCTTGCGGAAGGTGCTGATCTGGTCCAGGCCGGCATTGGTACGGGAGTCGGACAGGAAAACCAGTCCGGCATTGAGTTTGATGGCGACGCAGTAGGTCATGGCGCAATAGATTCGTGGTGGAGCAGCAGGTCAGCCCTGCTCGCGTTGGGCTAGTTTCTTGAGGCTGTACAGGGCCTCCAGGGCGTCGCGGGGGGACAGCGTGTCGGGCTGGATGGCCGCCAGCGCCGATTCTACGGGGCCAGGCCCCAATTGCACCGGCTCGGGCGGGGCGGCGAACAGGTCTACCTGTGCCTGGCTGCCTTGGGCGTGGTCCTCCAGCGCGGCAAGGGTGTGGCGGGCGTGGTTTAGCACGGCGGCCGGCATGCCGGCCAGGCGCGCCACCTGGATACCGTAGCTGCGGCTGGCCGGGCCGGGCTGCAGCTCGTGCAGGAAGACAATGTCGCGGCCCGACTCGGCGGCACTCACATGCATGTTCACCGCGCCATGGTGCGAGGCCGGGAACTCGGTCAGCTCGAAGTAGTGCGTGGCAAACAGGCAGAAGGCCTGGGTCTTGTCGTGCAGGTGCGCTGCAATGCCGCTGGCCAGGGCCAGGCCGTCAAAGGTGGAAGTACCGCGGCCGATCTCGTCCATCAGCACCAGGCTGTGGGCGGTAGCGCTGTGCAGGATTTGCGCTGCCTCGGTCATTTCCACCATGAAGGTCGATTGCGCATTCGCCAGGTCATCCGCCGCACCAATGCGGGTGTGGATGGCGTCTATCGGCCCGAGGCGGCAGCTGTCGGCCGGCACATAGCTGCCCATGCTGGCCAGCAGCACGATGATGGCCACCTGGCGCATATAGGTCGATTTACCGCCCATGTTCGGCCCGGTGATGATCTGCATGCGTTGGCGGTGGCCCATGGCCGTGTCGTTGGCGATGAAGCTGGCGCTGGAGTTTTCGGCCAGGCGCGCCTCCACCACCGGATGGCGGCCACCTTCGATGGCGATGCAGGGTTCCTTGACGAATACCGGCGCACACCAGTTCAGTGTCAGGGATCGCTCGGCCAGGGTGCACAGCACGTCTAGAGCGGCCAGGGCATAGGCCAGCTGGCCTAGGCGCGGCACAAAGGCCTGCAGCTGGTCCAGCAGCTGTTCAAACAGCCATTTTTCGCGCGACAGCGCGCGCTCCTGGGCGCTCAGGGCCTTGTCTTCGAAGGCCTTGAGCTCGGGGGTGATGAAGCGCTCGGCGTTCTTCAGTGTCTGGCGGCGCCGGTAGTCATCGGGCACCTTGTCCACCTGGCCCTGGGTGACTTCGATGTAGAAGCCGTGCACCTTGTTGAACTGCACGCGCAGATTGGCAATGCCGGTGCGGGCTTTTTCACGGGTTTCCAGGTCCAGCAGAAAGGCATCGCAATTGGTCTGGATGGCGCGCAGCTCGTCCAGCTCGGCGTCAAAGCCGTGGTTGATCACACCGCCATCGCGCACCAGGGCCGAGGGCTCGTCCAGGATGGCGCGCTGCAGCAGGGCGGCGCAGCCTTCGGGTGGTTGCAGCGCGCCAGCGATTTGGGCCAAATACGGCGTTTGCGCTGGTATTGCCTGCAGCAGTAGCTCTGTTTTTTGTAGCGTGTACTGCAGGGCCACCAGTTCGCGTGGGCGCACCTGGCGCAGCGCGATGCGGGCGCTGATGCGCTCCACGTCGCCGCTGCCTTTGAGCTGTTCGCGCAGGCGCTGGCCCATGCCGGCTTCGCGCAGCACGCCAATCGCTTGCAGGCGCAGCGCGGCTTCGCTGCGGTCGCGCTGGGGCTCCAGCAGCCAGCGCTTCAGCGCCCGGCTGCCCATGCTGGTGCTGCAGGTATCCAGCAGGGAAAACAGCGTGGGTTTGTCCTCGCCGCGCAGGGTCTGCGTCAGCTCCAGATTGCGCCGGGTGCTCAGCGGCAGGCTGATGCTGGCATCGCTTTTCTGCACGCGGATGGTCTGTACGTGGGACAGCGCGCGGCCCTGGGTGTGCTCGGCAAAGGTCAGCAGCGCAGCAGCGGCGGCATGGGCCTGGGGCAGGTCTTCTGCCTGCCAGGCTTCCAGGCTGGCAGCGTGCAACTGCTCCAGCAGCTTGCGCTGGCCCAGGGCAGCGTCGAACTGCCAGGCCGGGCGCGCGGTGCTGGACAGGGCCGTGGCCGACGCGCGCTTCAGCGTCTGGATGCGTTGGCTGAAGCTGGCGCTGGCATCGGCGCTGTGCAGCAGTTCGCTGGGGGCGATGCGCGTCACCCAGGCCTCCAGTTCGTCGCTGGGACATTCGGCCAGGTGGATTTCGGCGCGCGTCACGCTCAGCCAGGCCAGGCCGCAGCTATTGCGTGGCCCCTGGTGCACGGCCAGTAGCACGGATTCGGTCTTGTCGGCCAGCAGCTCGGGGTCAAGCAGCGTGCCGGGGGTGACCACGCGCACCACCTTGCGCTCCACCGGGCCCTTGCCCGTGACTTCGCCCACCTGCTCGCAAATCGCCACCGATTCGCCCAGCTTGATGAGCTTGGCCAGGTAGCCTTCCATGGAGTGGAAGGGCACGCCGCACATGGGGATGGGCTGGCCAGCAGTCTGGCCGCGCTTGGTCAGCGTGATGTCCAGCAGGGCCGTGGCCTTCTCGGCATCGCCGAAGAACAGCTCATAGAAATCGCCCATGCGGTAGAACACCAGGGTCTCAGGATGCTCGTTTTTGATGGCCAGGTACTGCTGCATCATGGGCGTATGGCTCGAGAGATCTACGGGGCTGGCCGCTGGCTGTGATTGGGTTTTGGTTCCCATGTGTTGGATGTGATGTGGGGGAAACAGGTAGTCGGGTAATCGATGGAATGCGCGTGCGGGTGGGCGGCTAGGCCCAGACCGTGCATTATCGTTGACGGCTTCCTGGGCCCGCGGCTGGTATCGCTGTGTAAACCTGCTTGAAAACCGGTGACCCGAGGCCGAGAATTAGTTCGTCATGGCCGCAATATCCACAATCAGCTCCAGCAGCAGTCTGGTCGCCCCCTACACTGTGGGCAACGGGCTGGCTGGGCTCTATCAGCTCACGGATCAGGCCATACAGCAGTCCAGTGACGCGTCCATCATTGCGTCGTTTGGCTCTGGCGCTGCCACCACCCCAACCTACACCGCGGCAGGCCTGCTGAATTCCTATCTGCAGGCCGGCACCAGCGCGGTTGCTGATACGGCGCAATCCAATGCGGCAGATTTGCTGGACTCCACCGAAACGGGCACGCCGGTCAGTAGCAGCGATCTGGCGATTGCGTCGGGCGAGTACGGCAGCGTGGCGGCCAGCCAAAGCGATGCCAATGCCACGAACTGGACGGCGGCTCTGAAAAGCAATCCCGCCCTGGCCTACCAGGTGGTGGCCGACAGCAAGAACCAGGGTTTGATCAGCGCGTTTTCCGCGTTCGCCTAGTTTTTCTAGTCTTTTTCAGTCGTCCACCGAGGCACTCCACCGATCGCCCCAGGCCTGGCCTGCCTGGTCTAGGTCGCGGCGTTGGCGCTTGGTGGGGCGACCGTGGTCCAGGCTGAGGGCCGGCTCCGGGGCCAGGCGGCGCTGCTCGGCGGCGGCGGTGCGGGTTTGCAGGCTTTCTGGTGTTTCGGCGTACAAGGCTTGGGCGACAGGGGCCGGGCCGCGTGCCTGGCTGATGCCGACTACCACCACGGTGCGCACCATGGGGCCCTGGCGCAGGGTGATGTGGTCACCGGCCTTGATTTCACGCGCGGGTTTGACGTCCTGGCCGGCGACTTGCACCCTGCCCTTGTTGACCTCTTCGGTGGCCAGGCTGCGGGTCTTGTAGAAGCGGGCGGCCCATAGCCATTTGTCGATACGTAGTTTTTCCATCGTCCTCGGGTCAGGTTGTCAGGGGCAAGCGCACGCAGGCGTCCAGCCCGTCGTGCTGGCCCTGCCGGCTGCGGTTTTGCAGGCTGATGGTACCGCCCAGGGCGTGCACGATCTCCTGGCAGATCGATAAACCCATACCGGAGCCATGGTGCACGTCACCGGCCGAGAAGGGCTGGTACAGGCGACGTGCCAGCTCGGGCGAGATGCCCGGGCCGTCATCGGCAATGCGCAGCTGGGCGTGGCGGCCCTCCAGGCTGAGCTGGACTTCCAGCGTGCCGCCATGGGGGCTGTATTTGATGGCGTTGTGCAGCAGGTTGCGCGTCAGCTCGCGCAGCATCCAGTCGTGGGCGCGCACCCGGGTGGGCTGGGTGTCCAGCGCGAAGTCCAGGTCTTTGTCGGCCAGCAGCGGTGACAGGTCCAGGGCCACGGCGCGCACGGCCTCGGCCCAGTCCAGGGGCTGGGCGTCGTCCTGCTGGCGCAATTGCTCCACCTTGGCCAGGGCCAGCATCTGGTTCGCCAGGGTGGTGGCGCGGTCTACCGTGGCGTTGATTTCATGCAGGGCCTGCAGCGGCTCGACGTCGCTGCGCAGGGCGGACTGGACCTGGGTTTTCAGTACTGCCAAGGGTGTGCGCAACTGGTGCGCCGCGTCGCGCACAAAGCGTTTCTGGTGGTCCAGCAAGTGCTGCAGGCGGTCCATGACCTGGTTGGTGGCGTCCAGCAGGGGGCGCAGTTCGCGCGGTGCGTCGGGGGCGGCCAGGCGAGTCAGGTCGCCCTCGGGGCGGTCTTGCAGTGTGCGGCTGAGCTGGCGTACCGGGCCGGTGGCGTGCTGCACCACGGCGACCACTAGCACGGCGATGACCAGGATCAGCGCGGCCTGGCGCCACAGGGTGTCGATCAGGATCTGGCGCGCCAGGGTGTGGCGCAACTCCAGGGTTTCGCCCACCTGGATCACGGCCATGGCGCGACCTGTCTGGGTGGCCACCGGTTGCAGCAGCACGGCCACGCGCACGGGCTCCTCGCCCACGCTGTCGTTGTAGAAGTCCACCAGCGCGGCATAGGGTGGACGCTGGGGAATGCTGCCATGCCAGAAGGGCAGCACGGTGTAGCCCGATACCAGCTGCCCGTCCAGGCTGGAGACGCGGTAGAACATCTTGCTTTTGTTGTCGGCCTCGAAGGCCTCCAGCGCAGCATAGGGCACGGTGGCGCGCAGCACGGCTTTGTCGTCGTAGCCATCCACTTCCAGTTCTTCGCCGATCGACTTGGCCGACGCCAGCAGGCTGCGGTCGTAGGCGGTGGTGACGGCTTCCAGCGCCTGCTCGTACAGGCTGTAGGTGTTGATGCCCACCACCAGCAGCACCGGCAGCAAAATGCCCAGTAGCAGCGTACTGCGCAGGGAGCGGCTGGGTTTCAAGCGCTTTCCTTGAGCAGATAGCCCAGGCCGCGCAAGGTCATCAGGTGTACGCCGGTGGCGCTGAGCTTTTTACGCAAGCGGTAGGCCACTACTTCGATGGCTTCGTACTGCACCTCTTGCGCGCCAGGGAAGACGAGCTCAAACAGCCGTTCCTTGCTAACCGCATGGCCGGGCTGGGCCATCAATGGGCGCAGCATGGCCAGCTCGCGCGGGCTAAGCTCCAGCGGCTGGTCCAGGTGGTAAAGTACGCCGCTCTCTTTTTCATAGCGAAGTGCGCCCAGATTGATTGCGCTGGAGGCCGATTTTTCTTCAAAACCAAATGCGGATTCGTTGCTGCGCCGGGCCAGGGCGCGTAGCCGGGCTTCGAGCTCTTCCAGGTCGAAGGGTTTGGGCAGGTAATCGTCGGCGCCGGTGTTCAGGCCCAGGATCTTGTCGCCCACGGTGCCGCGCGCGGTGAGTATCAGCACCGGCGTGCGCAGACCCTGTTTGCGGGCGGCATCCAGCACCTGCAGGCCGTCCATGCTGGGCAGGGACAGGTCCAGCAGCACCACGTCGGGCGGCGCAGCCAGCCACAGGTCCAGCGCGGCGCGGCCGTCGCCACAGGCTTGCACCCGCATACCTTGCCGGCCCAGCGCGCGCAGCAGCGTGGTTTGCATGGCCGGGTCGTCTTCCACCAGAAGTAATCGCATAGGCGAGACTGTAAGCGCCCGTGGGGCCTAGCATTTTCCCTAGTGCTTTTCGACAGCCAACTGACAGGCTGGCTTTGCATCATCGACCGATTCCAACAATCCACAAGGAGACCGCGATGCGTCGTGATGCTTTTCTGAAGTCCCTGGCGGCGCTGGCCGCAGCCGGAACCTTGCCCCTGTCGGCCCGTGCCGCGCCCAATATCAAGATGATGATCCCCGCCAACCCGGGTGGCGGCTGGGACACCACGGGCCGCGCCCTGGGCAAGGCCATGACGGATGCCCAGGTGGCCGATACCGTGAGCTTTGACAACAAGGGCGGCGCTGCGGGCGCCTTGGGCCTGGCGCAGTTCGTCAACGGCAACAAGGGTGATCCGAACGCCGTGATGGTGATGGGCGCCGTGATGCTGGGCGGCATCATCACCGGCAAGCCGCCGGTCAGCCTGTCCCAGGCCACGCCGCTGGCCCGGCTGACCACCGAGTACAACGTGTTCGTGTTGCCGGCCAGCTCGCCCTACAAGTCCATGAAGGAAGTGGTGGAGCAGCTCAAGAAAGATCCGGGCAGCATCAAATGGGGCGGCGGCTCGCGCGGCTCCACCGAGCACATCGCCGCGGCCATGATTGCCCGCGACGTGGGCGTGGACCCGTCCAAGATCAACTATGTGGCTTTCCGGGGCGGCGGCGAGGCGACTGCGGCCATCCTGGGCGGCAACGTCACGGTGGGCGGCAGCGGCCTGAGCGAGTTCTCTGAATACATCAAGACCGGCAAGATGAAGGCGCTGGCCGTGACCTCGGGCACGCGCATGAAGGGCGTGGACATCCCGACCTTGAAGGAGATGGGCATCAATGTGGAGATCGGCAACTGGCGCGGCGTCTATGGCGCGGCCGGCATCACGCCAGAGCAGCGCAAGCAGTTGATTGACGTGCTGGTCAAGGCTACCAAGTCCAAGGCCTGGGCCGAGGCGGTGGAAAAGAACAACTGGACGCCTGCGCTGCTGACCGGGGCCGAGTTCGAGAAGTTCGTGGACGACGACTTCGCCAGCTTGCGCGCCACCATGGTCAAGTCGGGCATGGTGTAAGGCCATGGCGTTGGCTGTGCGATCTCCCCAGACCTGGATTGGTCTGGGTACGGTGGGCCTGGGTGCGGCCATGGCGCTGGGTGCGCTGGGCATCACCTCCGAGGCCGGCTATGCGGGCGTGGGCCCCAACTTTCTACCCTGGGTGGTGGCGCTGGTGCTGTGCGTGCTGGGCGCCTGGATGGTGTGGGAGGCCAGCACTGGCGGCTTCCGCGCCATGGACGAGGCCTCGGGTGCCGAGCGGGCCGATTGGGTGGCGTTTGCCTGGGTGTCGGTCGGCATTTTGGCGAATGCGGCACTGATCACCAGCCTGGGTTTCATTTTGAGCTGCACTCTGTGCTTTGCCTTGGCGGTGCGCGGTTTTACCTCGGCCGAGGGGCAACGCGGCCGGGGGCTGCGGGCCAGCCTGCGTGATGGGCTGGTGGGTTTTTTGATTTCCGCGCCGGTGTACTGGATGTTTACCAAACTATTGGCCATCAACTTGCCTGGCCTGACGCAGACGGGGTGGCTGTAATGGATATCTGGAACAACTTATTGCAGGGTTTCATCACTGCAGGCACGCCCATCAACCTGCTGTGGGCGCTGCTGGGCTGCACCCTGGGCACGGCGATTGGTGTGCTGCCGGGCATTGGTCCCGCTACGGCGGTGGCGATGCTGCTGCCCATCACGGTGAAGGTCGAGGCCACGGCTTCGATGATCTTTTTTGCCGGCATCTACTACGGCGCGATGTACGGCGGCTCCACTACCTCCATTTTGCTGAATACGCCGGGTGAGACGGGCTCCATGGTCACGGCCATGGAGGGCAACAAGATGGCCAAGAGCGGCCGGGCTGGCGCGGCGCTGGCCACGGCGGCCATAGGCTCGTTCGTGGCGGGCACCATCGCCACGGTGCTGGTGACGCTGTTTGCACCCCTGGTAGCGACCTATGCGGTGCGGCTCGGTCCACCCGAGTACTTCTTGCTGATGCTGCTGGCCTTCACCACTGTGAGCGCGGTGCTGGGCAAGAGCACGCTGCGCGGGTTGACCTCGCTGTTCATCGGCCTGGCCATGGGCCTGGTGGGGCTGGACCAGTTGACCGGTGCGGCCCGCTACACCGGCGGTGTGCCTGAGCTGATGGACGGGCTGGAGGTGGTGCTGATTGCCGTGGGCCTGTTCGCCGTGAGCGAGGCTTTGTACAACGTGATGTTCGAAGGGCGCGTGGCCGAGTCGCGCAACCCCATGAGCAAGGTGCATATGACGGCGGCCGAGTGGAAGCGCTCCTGGCCGGCCTGGTTGCGGGCCACTTTCATCGGCTTTCCGTTCGGCACCATTCCGGCGGGTGGTAGCGAGATTCCTACCTTTCTGAGCTACGCAGTGGAGAAAAAGATCTCCAAGCACAAGGAGGAGTTTGGCACTACCGGCGCCATCGAGGGCGTGGCCGGGCCGGAGGCGGCGAACAATGCGGCCATCACCGCCACGCTGATTCCGTTGTTGACGCTGGGCATCCCGACCTCGAACACGGCGGCTATTTTGCTCGGCGCCTTCCAGAACTACGGCATACAGCCGGGTCCGCAGCTGTTTGACACCAACGCCTCACTGGTGTGGGCGCTGATTGCCTCGCTCTACATCGGCAATGTGATGTTGCTGGTGCTGAACCTGCCCATGGTGGGCCTGTGGGTCAAGCTGCTGAAGATTCCCAAGCCCCAGCTGTACGCCGGCATCCTGATTTTCGCCACGGTGGGCGTGTACGGCATGCGCCAGAGCGCGTTCGATCTGGTGCTCCTGTACGGCATCGGCCTGCTGGGCGTGGTGATGCGGCGCTTTGACTTTCCGACCGCACCAGTGGTAGTGGGCATGATTCTGGGCCCGCTGGCTGAGGCTCAGATGCGCAACGCCTTGTCGATAGGCGAGGGCAAGTGGACGGTGTTCCTGGAGCGGCCCATGTCTGTGACCTTGCTGGTGGTGGTGCTGTCCGTGCTGCTGCTGCCGCGTATCGTGAAGGCCGTGAACGCTAAAAAAGCAGCTTTACCTGCCTAGCCTGGTTTGGGCATCAAAATAGCGGCTGGCGCACGTAGCATGTGCGCCAGCCGCTATTTTTTTGATAGAAGCAGGAACACGATGGGCAGACAAGACGCACAAGCGCAGCAGTGGGGGCCAAATGGGCGCCGTGGTTTGGTATTGGGCACCTTGCTGGGGGCTGCCCTGGGTTTGGCGGGCTGCGTGACGGCACCGGTGGAGGTGGCCCCGCCGGCACCGAATCCGCCCGCCGTGAAGCGTCCGCCGCGCATAGGCCTGGCCCTGGGCGGCGGCGCAGCGCGCGGTTTTGCCCATGTGGGGGTGATCCAGGTGCTGGAAGAGGCGGGTATACGCCCCGATCTGGTGGTGGGTACCTCGGCCGGCAGCCTGGTGGCTTCGCTGTATGCCAGCGGCAAGAACGGCGCGCAGCTGCAGCAGGTGGCCGAGACCATGGAGGAAGCGGCCTTTACCGACTGGACCTTGCCCATTTTCAGCCGCGGCATGTTGCGCGGCGACGCCCTGGCCCGATATGTAAACGCCCAGGTGGGCAGCCGACCGATTGAAAGCATGCCCATGCCCTTGGGTGTGGTGGCGACGGACCTGAACAGCGGCGACGCAGTACTGTTCCAGCGCGGCGATACCGGCACCGCCGTGCGCGCTTCCAGTGCGGTGCCGGCGGTATTCCAGCCGGTCAAGATATCCGGGCACGAATATGTGGATGGCGGCCTGGTGTCACCCGTGCCTGTGCGCTATGCGCGGCAGATGGGGGCTGAGCTGGTGGTGGCGGTGGATATTTCCAGCGCCCCCGAAGGCAACCTGGCCAACGACACCATGCAGATATTGCTGCAAACCTTTGCCATCATGGGCAAGAGCATCAATGTCTACGAGCTGCGTGAAGCCGATGTGGTGGTACGCCCGTCTTTGCTGGGCGTGAAGAGTGCCGATTTTGGCGCGCGCCGCCGTGCCATCGAGGCCGGGCGTGCGGCCATGCTCCAGGCTCTGCCGCAGCTCAAGGCGGCCATGCTGGCCAAGAGCCATTGACGCAGGCCTGAAAGTAAACGGGCATAAAAAAAGGCCCCATCTTGCGACGAGGCCTGTAAGGGATCCCTGAGCCTGATGGCGTCGAAAGGACCCGAGGAGACAACTGGTGGAAACCTAGGCTTCAAATCAGGACTGTCCGTTCGGGCCCTGGCATGCAGCCAGGAAAGCCCTTGGCGAATTAACGCTTCTTGGTAGCGGCAGCGGCGGTGGTGCCAGCGGCGCTCACAGCGGTAGCAGCAACAGCCTTGAAGTTGGCTTCAGCGGCGTCGGAAGCTTGCTTCACAGCCTTTTGAACGGATTCAAAAGCGTTGTTGGCAGCGGTCACGGCGCTTTTCAGCACAGCTACGGCGGACTCGGAGCCGGCTGGGGCGTTCTTGGCAGCGCTTTCGATCAGGCCAGCAACCTTCTTTTGGGCTTCAGCGGTTTGGCCTTCGATGGCTTTGCCGAATTCGGCGCTGGTGCCTTGGGCGATGTCATACAGGTGGCGGCTGTAAGCGGCGGTCTTTTCAGCCAGGGGCTGCAGCAGGCCAGCTTGCAGGGCCAGCAGTTCTTGGGCGTCTTTCACGCTCAGAACAGCTTGGGAGTGGGTAGCGGCTTCGGACAGGGCTGCCTTGGAAGCGGTCAGGTTCAGTTCCACCAGCTTTTCAACGCCTTCGAAAGCCTTGGTCGTCAGACCGAACAGGGTTTCAACGGTAGCTTTGTGGGAGGCCAGAACTTGTTCAGCAGTCATCATATAAAAATCTCCAGTTAATTAAGAAACGGTAAAAGATCCAACATCTGCGCTGAGACTGGCTATCCGCCGGTTTATGTTGCAGTGCAGCATGGATTAAATTATAGGCCGCCTGTTCTGGCATGCAAGGCTTTTATGCTGCGCTGCAGCACATTAGATACTCGACTCTATCCCCAGGTGGGGCCTGCACCTTAGTCACATTGCGATAGCGATTTCCATGCACGCGTACTACTCCGACCACTTTGTGCTGCCCCTGCCTGCGGGTCACCGTTTCCCCATGGCCAAGTACCGCATGTTGCGCGACCGCGTGGCCTCGGAGCTGGCCCAGGTCGTGCAGCGTGAGGCGCCGCGTGCCAGTGATGGAGAGCTGGCCCTGGCCCACCATCCCGCCTATATCCAGTCGCTGGAGGATGGGTCTATCGTGCAACTGCAGCCGCAGGTGATGCGGGACATTGGCTTTCCCTGGAGCCAGGCCATGGTGGAGCGCTCACGCCGCTCAGCGGGCGCTACGGTGGCGGCGGTGCGTGACGCCATGGCCGGGCAGGGTATTGCCGCGAATATGGCGGGGGGCACGCACCATGCGCGTGCCGACAAGGGGGCTGGTTTCTGTGTGTTCAACGATGCGGCCATTGCCGCTCGCGTAGCGCAGATGGAGTGGGGGCGTACGCACCGCAGGCCTTTGCAGGTGGCGGTGGTGGACCTGGATGTGCACCAGGGCGATGGCACGGCGAGCATCTTCCAAGGGGATGCCAGCGTTTTCACCCTGTCATTGCACGGAGAAAAGAACTTCCCGTTTCTTAAACAGGCCAGTGACCTGGATGTGGGCTTGCCCGATGGCTGCGGCGACGTGGCCTATCTGGAGGCGCTGGAAAACGCGCTGGAGCAGTTGGGCCAGCGCTTTGAACCCGATCTTGTGATCTACCTGGCCGGTGCCGACCCGTTCGAGGGAGACCGTTTGGGGCGCCTGAAGCTCAGTTTTGATGGATTGCAGGCGCGCGATCGTCGTGTTTTTGACTGGGCCTGGCAGCGCCGTCTGCCCCTGGCGTTTGCCATGGCCGGCGGCTACGGCACGCAGCTGGAGCAGACGGTGCAGGTGCAGGTCAACACCTACACCGTGGCGCTGGAGTACTGGCGGCGTTGGCAGGCCTTGGGGCTTTAGGCATCTGTGCCTCGATCTCACCCACTGCGCTGGCCGGTGTTGCCGTTGCGCCGTGCATGGTGTTATCGGTACGGCGGTTCTTGGATTTTCTGGCGGAACAGTTCCACGGCGAGGTGCCGTTTTAGGGGGCGATGTTTACGCTTTGAGGAACAGATCCCGGTCGGGTGCAAAGTTGGAGTGCAGGGGCAGCAGGGCTCCGCCCAGGGCATGCGCGTCCGAGCCTATGCTGCCTGCCACGATGGGTGTGGGCCACAGACCCTCCCAGTTGTAGTCTTTCAGCGCCTGTTGGGTGCTGGCCAGCAGTTGCTGCAACAGCGGGCGGCACATGGAACCATCAATCACCACGGCCTCCGGAGCCAGAAACGCCGTGCCACTGACCACGCAGTGCGCCAGGGCGTTGGCGGCACGGGTCACCCATTTCTGGGTTTCTGTGGCAAACGGGGCTTGCATTGCGCGTTCATCATAGGCTGCGCTGGGGTCCAGACCGTGGGCTTGCAGGCGTTGTTCCAGCTCCCACAGGGAGGCATTGACCAGCAATTGCTCGGGTGCGGCGCCGGTCGTTTGCGCCAGATACATGGGCAGTGAAGCCACGGCTCCGGCATTGCCGCGCATGCCAGCGTGCAGATGCGAGTTGATGACCAGGCTGCCACCCACGAAGGTATCGACAAACAGGTAGAGAAAGGTCTTCAGGTTGCGGCCTTGGCCCGCCACCAACTCGGCCACGCAGGCTGCGGTGGCATCCTTGGCAAAGCTGACCGGCAGGTCGGTCATGGCTTGCACCTCGGCACCCAGGTCAATCTGGTTCCAGGCACTGGACTGGGCTTCTGACAGACCCAGCATCTTGTGCCAACCGCCGAGCTGGAAGGGCGCGGCTACGCAGATGCCAACCAGGCGAGGGCTCAGCGGCCCCAGCGCATCGCACAGCGTGGCCAGGTGCTGGCCCAAGGCCGGTAGAAGCGTGGCTGCATCGGGAAAGGCATAGGGCAGGGTCAGGCGTTGGCGTACCTTGCCGGTGAAGTCCACCAGCAACCAATCGGTACCACGCCGCCCGACCTTGATACCTATGGAAAACGCGCCGTCTGGATTCAGCGCGAGAGGGACGGACGGCTGACCGATGCGCCCGCGTACGGGCTCGTGGCGCAGCAGCAGGTCGTCCTCTTCCAGGCGGGAGGTGATCAGCCCTATCGTTTGGGCCGTGAGGCTGGTAATGCGCGCCAGTTCGGCCTTGGGCAGGCTGCCGTGCTGGCGGATGGCCTGTAGCACCACACGTTCGTTGAACTGGCGCATGCCCACATGGTTGGAGCCGCGCGGGCGCAGCAGGGGCGAGGCTAGAGGGGGAGTCATGGGCGTAGATTTTCGCCGATCACTCCTTTGCGCAGAATGAAGTTGCCGAACGGCTGTAGTTCACCGGTCAACACGATGGCGTAGATGTTGCGCACCCGTTCGTAAAACGCAAAGCGTTCGATAGGCTCGGGGTTCTGGCCCGGCTGCAGGCTGGGCTGCAGCAATTCCAGCACCTCGCGTTGCAGGCCCGAGCGATAGGGCGCGGTGGTATCCGAGACCTGCATGAACGCCACCGGTGACTCCACATCTGTCGCCAGTGGCAGCACCGAGTTGACGGCCTGCACCGCCCGCAGCATGCTGACACCGGGTAAGCGCAGCACCGGTTTGCCAGCAGCCAGGCGCACTGCGGTGAAGTTGGCATCGGCCAACAAAACCGCGTCGTCGTGCCCCATTTCCGCCAAAACCTTCAACAGCTCGGGCGTGAGCAGTGGATCAATTCCTTTGAGCATGCGTCAGTCTTTCAATTCGCCAGGCAACCGGCGGGCAGCTCGTCGGGGCGAATGGCCCCGGTCATGACCGCAACGGTGTCGGCCATGCTGATGGCCTTGGGGTTCAACACGCAGCCGCGTTTGCCCAGGCGGGCCACGTGGATACGGTCGGCAATTTCAAATACATGCGGCATGTTGTGCGAGATCAGCACCACCGACAGGCCTTTGTCGCGCACCCGGCGGATCAGCTCCAGCACCATATTGCCTTCTTTGACGCCCAGGGCGGCCGTGGGTTCGTCCATGATCACCACGTGCTGGGCAAAAGCGGCAGCGCGGGCAACTGCCACGCACTGGCGTTGTCCACCCGATAGGGTTTCCACCGCCTGGGTCATAGACCGGATACCTACTTTCAGGTCGTTCATGCGGGCGATGCTTTGCTCCAGCATCTTCTTCTTGTCGAGCATGCGCAGCACATTGCCCATAAAGCCATCGCGGCGGATTTCGCGGCCCAGGAACAGGTTTTCCGAAATCGACATGGCAGCTGCCACGGCCAAATCTTGGTACACCGTTTCGATGCCGGCCTTGCGGGCATCCATGGGGCTCTTGAAATGGATGTTCTCGCCGTCGAGCTGGATTTCACCGGAGTCGGGAATCGTGGCGCCGGACAGGCATTTGATGAGAGACGATTTGCCCGCGCCGTTGTCGCCAATCACGGCCAGAATTTCACCGGCGCGCAACTCGAAGTCGGCACCGTCCAAGGCCGTTACCTGGCCGTAGCGCTTCACCAAGCCAGTGGCGCGCATCACAATTTTTGCGTCGTTAGCCATGATCAACGGGCTCCCTTGCGTGAAAGTTGGTCAATGGTGACGGCCAGGATCACCAGAATACCGGTGATCAAAACCTGGTAGACGGACTGCACACCCATGAGCGTCAGGCCGTTGCGCAGTACGCCCACGATGATGGCTCCGACCAGCGAACCCAGAATCATGCCGCGGCCACCAAACAGGCTGGTGCCACCCAGCACCACGGCGGTGATGGCGTCCAGGTTCTCGGTCTGGCCGGCGTTGGGGTCGCCCACGCCAGTGCGGGCCACGGACAGCAGGGAGGCGATGCCGTAGAAGATGCCTGCCAACACATAGACGCCCAGCAGTACGCGTTCGGTCGGAATACCGGTTAGACGGGTAGCTTCGGGGTTGTTGCCTACGGCGTAGACGTGGCGACCGGATGCGGTTTCACGCAGATAGAACCACACACCCAAATAAAGCAGCAGCATGACCACCGAGCCCCAGGCGACAGCCGTGCCGCCGATGCGGAAAGTAGTGCCGAGTGCTGTCATCAGGGGGGGCACATCGGTCATGGTTTGGGCGTTGGAATACAGCTGCGTGATTGCAAACGCGATGTTCAGTGTGCCCAGCGTCACGATGAACGGGGGCAGCTTGATGCGGGTTACCAGCAGGCCGTTGACCAAGCCAAAAAATGCCGTGACTGCGATACCGCAGAGTATGGCCAGCGGTGCAGGCAGGCCGAATTCAGCCGCGACCTTGGTCATCACGATGCCGCCCAGGGCCATCACCATGCCGCAGGATAAATCGATGCCGGCGGTCAGAATGATCAGTGTTTGGCCGATGGCGATAACACCCACCACCATCACCTGTTGCAGGATCAGTGAGAAATTGGTTGCAGAGAGAAAGCGTTCGTTTTGCGTCGCGAAAAATATGCACGCAATGAAAAGGGCGATAAATGGCCCCAGTGTGCCTATGGGGGGTAGTTTTTCTTTGAGGCTAGCCATGGTGGTCTTTGGGATGAAGGGAGGGAATAGGGCGCCCGCGCAAACAGGCGCCCCACGGTTCAGTTCAGAGCCAGATTACTTGTTGCCCCAGCACAAGTCCATACCAACTTTGGTGTCCTTGCTGTCCACGCCTTTTTGTGGCTTGTCGGTGATCAGCGTCACACCGGTGTCGGTGTAGCCGGAGGCCTTTTTGCCGTCCTTGGCGAATGCCACGCCAGCAGCCACGCCCATGCTGGCCATCTTCAGCGGGTACTGTTGCGAGGTGGCGGCGATCATGCCGGCCTTGACGTTCTTCACGCCTGCGCAGCCACCGTCCACCGACACGATCAGCACGTCTTTTTCCTTGCCTGCGGCCTTCAGTGCCTGGTAGGCACCTGCAGCTGCGGGTTCGTTGATGGTGTAGACCACGTTCACGTCAGGATTCTTCTGCAGGCAGTTTTCCATGGCGGTCTGGCCCTTGGCCTGGTCGCCAAAGCTGTCGGCCATACAAACGATTTCAGCGGTCTTGGACAGCTCGTTGCTCTTGGCGTCAGCTGCGGCCAGGCCAAAGCCTTTCATGAAGCCGTTGTGGCGTTGTGCGCCCACAGGGTGGCCAGGGAACAAGTCCAGGGTCACGATTTTGGCGGGCTTGCCAGCCATGGCGCTCTTGGCGTATTCGCCAATCAGAACACCGGCTTTGTAGTTGTCGGTGGCGAACAGGGCGTCCGTGCCCTCCACGGGGTCAGTGGGGCTGTCCAGGGCGATGAACATCACGCCTTGCGCCTGAGCCTTCTTGATGCTGGGGACGATGGCCTTGGAGTCATTGGGGGTGATCATGATGGTCTTCGCGCCAGCTGCGATCATGTTTTCAATGGCCGTCACCTGCCCGGCGTTGTCACCGTCTGCCTTGCCGGCTGCGCTGAGCAGCTTGGCACCTAGCTTCTTGGCCTCGGCTTGCGCGCCTTCTTTCATTTTCACGAAGAAGGGATTGGTTTCGGTCTTGGTGATCAGGCCGATCACGGGCTCGGCAGCGCAGGCGCTGGTAGCAGCGAAAGCAATGGCGGAAAGTACCAGGGTAGCGGTGGACTTCTTCATGTTGTCTCCAGGATAGGAATGAACACAGGGTTCGGTTGGGGGCAGGTGCCGTTGAAATACAAGCTGAATTTCAGGCGGGCAGCGAACTATAGTTACTAAATCAATTTGTTTTACTTATCGAAAACCCTAGTGTCATCTGTGTGCGATTGCCGGATAGTCGGGACTCTTGGTGGTTTGCGTATCTGTTTTCTGTCGTTAGGTATCGGTGTCGCGGCCTGCGATGTTCCAATAAATCAATCGACTTGATTAATGGTAAACCAGTATGGGTGCGCTGCTGCTTCCAAGAGATAGTCAGTGCGTACAGCGGCTAGCTGAGCGGACGCGCGGGCATCGCAGATGCCAACAGGTATGGACACAAGGAACACAGCAGCATGTTTGAAACAACTGAATCGGGTTTGCGTGCCATGGGGCCGTCCCATGTATGGGAGGTACGGCCATGAATCTCAAGATTTCGCAGCGTTTGTATCTAGCCGTGGGCATGGCACTGGTGTTACCAGCCCTGGTGCTGGTGGCCACGTTCGTGCTGGATGCGCAGGGCCGGGTCCAGTTTGACAGTGCGCTTAACAAGGCCAAGGAACGCAGGGAAGTTGCCGGTGCCATGCGCGACACGGTGTTCCGACAGGGTCTGCAGGCACGCAATATCGGCTTGCGCTCCGACGTGGACGAAATGAAAAAAGAAGTGGATGGCCTGCGCGCCCTGAAAGAGGTCTACAAGAAGAATCTCGCCCGCTTCACCCAGTTGGAACCCACCGCGGAGGAGGCTGCGGACCTGGCTAAAGCCGCCAAGCTGGAGCAGGACACGTTGGAGCCCTTGCAAAAGGCCGAAGAGTACGCCAGCAATTTCCGCCCGGATACCGCGGCCTCCATCCTGGTTACCAAGGTCAGCCCGGTGCAGGACCAATGGATAGATGCGATCAGCCATCTGGTGGCGATCCAGGACGCCAATGTGGCAGCGGCGCTGTCCAGCAGCGAGGTCCAGCACCGTAACCTGGTGCGCATTGCGGCGCTGGCGTTTGTGCTCACCTTTGTGTTGGCGGCAGCCGCTGCCTGGCACCTGGCGCGTGGCATTGTGCTGCCTCTGCATGACGCGATCGGTTTGGCACGCCGTGTGGCTGCTGGAGACCTGACTGCCCGCATCAACGGCCAGCGCACCGACGAAGTGGGCCAATTGCTGAGCAGCCTGGGTGAGATGCAGTCCAGCCTGGAGCGGGTGGTGACCAATGTGCGTTCCGGCTCTGAAAACGTGGCCACCGCCAGTGCCGAAATCGCCCAGGGCAACGATGACCTGAGCGCGCGTACCGAGAGCCAGGCCAGCGCGCTGGAGCAGACTGCGGCCTCCATGGAGGAGCTGAGCTCCAATGTGCGGCAAAACGCCGACAGTTCTCGGCTGGCGAACGAACTGGCGATGAAAGCATCCCAGGTGGCCGCCAAGGGTGGCGCGGCCGTGGGCCAGGTGGTCGAGACCATGAAGGGCATCAACGACAGCTCGAAGAAGATCAGCGACATCATCAGCGTGATCGACGGTATTGCCTTCCAAACGAATATTTTGGCCTTGAACGCCGCCGTGGAAGCTGCCCGCGCGGGCGAGCAAGGCCGTGGTTTTGCCGTGGTGGCCAGCGAGGTGCGTAGCCTGGCCGGGCGTAGCGCCGACGCGGCGAAAGAGATCAAGCACCTCATCAGTACCAGTGTGGAGCGCGTGGCCCAGGGCACGGCCCAGGTGGACCAGGCGGGCGCCACCATGGCCGAGGTGGTGAACTCCATCAAACAGGTGACTGACATCATGGGCGAGATCAGTACTGCCAGCAACGAGCAGTCCATGGGCGTGGCCCAGGTCGGCGAGGCCGTCACCCAGATGGACCAGGTGACGCAGCAGAACGCCGCCCTGGTGGAAGAAATGGCCGCCGCCGCCAACAGCCTGCGTGCCCAGTCCAATGAGCTGGTGCAGGTGGTGGCGGTATTCAAGCTGCGTGATGGCTACGGCCATGCCCCGGCGGCGCCGGTGGCCGGGGCATTGCGTTTGGGCGCATGAACCGGCCTTAAAGCCAGCCTGGCTGGAGGCCTATGGTTCTCCACCAGGTCACGTTGGCGTGAATCCCCTACACTTTGCGGCACTTCTTTAGCTACCGCGTTGTGGGGCCTTGGCGGCCACGCTTTCTATGATCATCACCAGCCTGCTTGACACCGATCTTTACAAGTTCACGATGATGCAGGTGGTGCTGCACCAGTTCCCTGCGGCGCAGGTGCAATACAAGTTCAAATGCCGCAACCCCGGCGTCCAGCTGGCCCCGTTTGTAGAAGAGATACGCGACGAAATCCGCTCGCTGTGCAGCCTGCGTTTCCAGGAGGCTGAGCTGGCCTACCTGCGCTCCATGCGCTTCATCAAGAGCGATTTCGTGGATTTTCTCGGCCTGTTCCGGCTGAACGAGAAATACATCCAGGTCACGCCCCTGCCCAGCGGCGAGATCGAGATCTCTATCCAGGGCCCCTGGTTGCACGTGATTCCCTTTGAAATCCCGGTGCTGGCCATCATTAACGAGGTCTATTTCCGCAACACCCAGCCGGTGCCCGACTTTATCGAGGGCCGCCGCCGCCTGGACGCCAAGATCCAGCAGTTGCGTGCCGACGGCCTGCAGGAACTGAAGATTGCCGACTACGGCACCCGCCGACGCTTCAGCAAAGCCTGGCATGAAGAGGTGCTGCGGGTGCTGGTGGCCCGCCTGGGTGCGGGATCAAAAGGCCAGTTCGCGGGCACCAGCAATGTGTTCTATGCTATGAAATTAGGATTGACACCGCTCGGCACCATGGCCCATGAGTACCTGCAGGCCTGCCAGGCACTGGGCCCGCGATTACGCGACAGTCAGGTGTTCGGCTTTGAAATGTGGGCCAAGGAATACCGAGGAGACTTGGGCATTGCCCTCAGCGACGTCTACGGCATGGACGCGTTTTTACGCGACTTCGACATGTACTTCTGCAAGCTGTTCGACGGCGCGCGCCACGACAGCGGCGACCCTTTCCGCTGGGGTGAGCGCCTGCTGGCGCACTACAAGCAGAACCGCGTGGACCCGCTGACCAAGACCCTGATCTTCAGCGACGGCCTGACGGTGCCACGCACCATCGAGCTGTACCAGCAGTTCCGCGGCCGTTGCCTGCTGGCCTTTGGTATCGGCACCAACCTGACCAACGACATGGGCGACCCGCCCAACCACGTGCCGCTGCAAATCGTTATCAAGCTCACCCGCTGCAATGGCCAGCCCGTGGCCAAGCTGTCCGACAGCCCGGGCAAGAATATGTGCGACGACGAGAAATATATCGCCTACCTGCGCCAGGTTTTTGAAATCGAGACCCCTACATGACCAAACCCGCCATCCTCGTTGCCCGCAAGATATTCCCATCCACCATTGCCCAGCTGGAGCAGCACTTTGAAGTGGAGTCCAACCAGGACGACGCCAGTTGGACTAAGGCCGACCTCATCACCCATCTGCAAGGCAAGGTAGGGGCATTCACCACCGGCAGCGAACGCATCGATGCCGAGGTGCTGGCCGCCTGCCCGCAGCTGCGCATTTGCGCCAACATGGCCGTGGGTTACAACAACTTCGACATCGACGCCATGAGCGCGGCCGGCGTGCTGGCCACGAATGCGCCCGATGTGCTGACCGAAACCACGGCCGACTTCGGCTTTGCGCTGTTGATGGCCACTGCCCGTCGTGTCTGTGAGAGCGAGCACTTCCTGCGCGCCGGCCTGTGGAAGAAGTGGAGCTACGATATGTTTGCTGGCGCCGAGATCCACGGCAGCACGCTGGGCATTATCGGCATGGGCCGTATAGGGCAGGGCATCGCCAGGCGTGGCGCCCATGGCTTTGGCATGAACGTGGTTTACCACAACCGTTCCCGCCTGGACGCCGCGACCGAGGCCGCATGCAAGGCCCGCTACGTGTCCAAGGAGGAGCTGCTGAAGACCGCCGACCACGTGGTGTTGGTGGTGCCGTATTCGGCCGCCTCGCACCACACCATAGGTGCAGCCGAGCTGGCGCTGATGCAGCCCACCGCCACCCTGGTCAATATCGCCCGTGGCGGCATCGTGGACGATGCGGCCCTGGCCGTGGCCCTGCGTGCGGGGCGCATCGCCGCCGCTGGCCTGGACGTGTTTGAGGGCGAGCCGAAAGTCCACCCTGATTTGCTGACCGTGCCGAACGTGGTGCTGACCCCGCACATCGCCAGCGCCACCGTCGCCACGCGCACCGCCATGGCCCAGCTGGCCACCGACAATCTCGTCGGTTTTCTTATAAAAAACAAGCCGCTCACGCCCATAAACCTTGCGCATCTAGCTACGAAATAAATAGCATACATGACTGGAATCGAATGGGGCCTGCTGTCTGGCCTGGGTGTGCTGAACCTGCTGTTGCTCGCCTTGCTGCTGTTGCGCAAGCCCGCCGCACCCGACCACACGGCGATGGACCGGCTGGCCCAGGAGCTGCGCCGCGAGATCGCCGAGTCCGCACGTACCGACCGCCAAGAGCTGGCTACCAGCTTCGCCACCTTCCAGCGCAGCCTGGTGCAGCAAAGCGCCGAGGCCACGCGCACGCAGAACACGCAGATTGACGCCTTCGCCCAGCAGCTGGCATTGCTGCAAAAGACGCTGTCTGACACGCTCAGCACCCAGCTTCAGGCCCTGGGGGAGTCGAATGCCCGGCGCATCGGCGAGGTGCGCGCCACGCTGGAAAGCCAGCTGCAGCAGCTGCAGCAAAGCAATGCCGCCAAGCTGGATGAGATGCGCCGGACCGTAGACGAGAAGCTGCAAAACACCCTGGAAACCCGCCTGGGCGAAAGCTTCAAGCAAGTCGCTGACCGGCTGGAGCAGGTGCACAAAGGCCTGGGCGAGATGCAGTCGCTGGCCCAAGGCGTGGGTGACCTGCAGCGCGTGCTGACCAACGTCAAAACCCGTGGCATGTTTGGCGAGGTGCAGCTGGAAAACCTGCTGGAGCAGGTGCTGACGTCGGAGCAATACGGCAAGCAGATCGAGACCAAGCCGCGTAGCAACCAGCGCGTGGACTTTGCGGTGCGCTTCCCGGGCCGCAGCGCCGACGGCGCGCCCGTATGGCTGCCGATAGACGCCAAGTTCCCGCGTGACGACTACGAGCGCCTGCTGGACGCGCACGAGCGCGCCGACGCTGTTGCTGCCGAGGCAGCTGCCAAGGCGTTGGAGGCGCGCATTCGCACCGAGGCCAAATCCATTGCCGAGAGCTACCTGGCGCCGCCGCATACGACCGACTTCGCCATCCTGTTTTTGCCGATCGAGAGCCTGTACGCCGAGGTGCTGCGCCGCCCCGGCCTGATGGACAGCCTGCAGCGCGACTACCGCGTGACCCTGGCCGGCCCAACCACCTTGCTGGCCATGCTGAACAGCCTGCACATGGGCTTCCGCACGCTGGCGCTGGAGCAGCAGGCGTCTGAAGTCTGGAAGGTGCTGGGCGCGGTGAAGACCGAGTTCGAGCGTTACGGCGAATGGGTGGCGCGCATCCGCGAGCAGGTGCAAAAAGCCTCCGACACGTTGGACAAGGCCGACACCCGTACACGACAGATGCGCCGTGCGCTGAAAGTGGTCGAGGCCTTGCCGGACGCAGAGGCGCAGGCTCTGTTGCCCGCGCAGGCCGATCTGGACGACGGGCCGGCATGACCCTGGCCCTGGCGCGTCTGATACTGGCCCAGATCTGCCTGCATGCTTGCATGACAGGCCTGCGCTTGGCCTCACCCTTGCTGGCCCTGAAAGCCGGATACAGTGCTTTCTCTGTGGGCTTCCTGCTGGCCTTGTTTGCTCTGACCCAGGTGTTCCTGGCCTTGCCCGCCGGGCGTTTTGCGGATCGCAACGGCTTGCGCCTGCCGGTCACCGGCAGCGTGGTCATGGCGGTGCTGGGGGCTGGACTGGCGGCTGTGTTTCCGGTCTACCCGGTACTGTGTCTCAGCGCCTTGCTGTCGGGCGGGGCTACCGGCGTAGCCGTGATTGCGTTGCAGCGCCATGTGGGCCGGGCGGTGGAGGGTTCGACCCAACTCAAACAGGTGTTCAGCTGGCTGGCCATGGGGCCGGCGGTGTCCAACTTCATCGGGCCGTTCGGGGCCGGGCTGTTGATTGACTATGCGGGCGCCGCGCCGGGTGACACCTTTGGCTACCGCGCCGCGTTCGCCATGCTGGCGTTGTTGCCCGTGCTGACCTGGGCGCTGGTGCGTGGTGTGCAGGAGCTGCCGCCCATCCACCCGCCAGCCAACGCGGCCAAGGCCCGGGTGTGGGATTTGCTGCACGACCCCATGCTGCGCCGCTTGTTGCTGGTGAACTGGTTTCTGTCGTCCTGCTGGGACGTGCATACCTTCGTGGTGCCCATCCTTGGCCATGAGCGCGGCCTGAGTGCTTCCACCATAGGCACCATTCTGGGCGTGTTCGCGATTGCGGCGGCTGTGGTGCGCATGGTCATGCCCCTGGTGGCCCAACATTTGCGCGAATGGGCGGTGATTACAGGTGCCATGGGTGCCACGGCGCTGTTGTTTGCGGCATACCCGCTGCTGCATGGCGCTGTGGCCATGGGGGCGTGCTCGGTTTTGCTGGGGTTGGTGCTGGGCTCGGTGCAACCCATGGTGATGAGTACCTTGCACCAGATTACGCCCGAGCACCGCCATGGCGAGGCGCTGGGCCTGCGCCTGATGACCATCAACGCATCCAGCGTGATGATGCCCATGCTGTTTGGCCTGGCCAGCGCCTACATCGGCGTGGCTGGCTTGTTCTGGGTGGTGGGTGTGGTGGTGGGCAGCGGCACCCGCACCGCCTGGCAGCTCAAGACCGCCGACTTCGGCGAGTCTTGAACAGGCTTAGAGCGTCTTCAAGGTCTTATAGCTTGTAGAACGCCTGCATGGCGCTCCAGGCTTCCTCCGGCGTGTCCACGTAGGTGAACAGCTTCAGGTCGGCTGGGGAGATGGCGCCTTCTTCTATCAGCACGTCGAAGTTCAGCAGGCCCTTCCAGTAGTCGGTGCCGAACAGGATGATGGGCACGGCCTTGGCCTTGCCGGTCTGCACCAGGGTGACCACTTCAAACAGCTCGTCCAGCGTGCCAAAGCCGCCGGGGAAGGCCACCAGGGCTTTGGCGCGCATCATGAAATGCATCTTGCGTAGCGCAAAGTAGTGGAACTTGAAGTTCAGGCTGGGCGACACATAGCGGTTGCCGCTTTGCTCATGCGGCAGGGCAATGCTCAGGCCTACGTTCAGCGCGCCCATTTCATGTGCGCCGCGGTTGGCTGCTTCCATGATGCCGGGGCCGCCACCGGTGCAGATGTAGAGGCGGTCTTCCGCTGGCTGGTCGGCGCTGTACTGGGCCACCAGGCGGGCAAACAGCCGGGCCTGGTCGTAGTAGTGGGCATTGCGCATGCGGCGCTCGGCTACCTTCAATGCGGTGGCGTCGTCGCCGGCTTGTGCTGCGGCCAATTCACGTTGCGCATCGTCGGGCGCCGGGAAACGGGCGCTGCCAAACACCACTACCGTGTTTTCTATGCCTTGCTCCTGTTGCTCCAGGTCGGGCTTGAGCATTTCCAGTTGGAAGCGTATGCCCCGGGTTTCGCGGCGCAGCAAAAACTCCGGGTCGGCAAAGGCTAGGCGGTAAGCATCGGCCTCCAGAGGCTGGCCCGCGCTGGCGTGGGCTTGCAGTTCCGCCCAGGCCAGGGCAACGTTGCGGTCGTTGAGTTTGTCTGTGTTTTCCATGGAGACATTGTGAGCGTAAATCGTGTCAGTTTGCCCGTGGGGTAAAAGAAATACCGGGGTAAACCCTAGGCCCTGGGGCGGTATTTTCCACACTGTCGCGGCCGGTTTTCGGGCCTAAAGTTGTTTGCAATATGTGCGGTGATGTGGCCGCGTATTTTTCTCCTACTCCTGAAAAGGCCGCCCTATGCAAGCGAACCCCTCCGTCCCCAAGAAGCCGTTTTACGCTTCCCTGTATGTGCAAGTGCTGTTCGCCGTGGCGATCGGCATTGCCCTCGGGCATTTCCGCCCCGAGCTGGGTGCCGAAATGAAGCCCCTGGGCGATGGCTTCATCAAGCTGATCAAGATGATCATCGCCCCCATCATTTTCTGTACCGTGGTGGTGGGCATTGCCGGCATGGAAGACATGAAGAAGGTCGGCAAGACCGGTGGCCTGGCCCTGCTGTACTTCGAGATCATGAGCACGGTGGCGCTGATCGTGGGGCTGGTCACGGTGAACCTGATACAGCCCGGTAACGGCATGCATGTGGACGCCTCCACGCTGGACACCAAGGGCATCGCCGCCTATACCGGCCCTGGCAAGATGGCCGGCACGGTGGACTTTCTGCTGAACGTCATCCCCACCTCGGTGGTGGACGCGTTCGCCAAGGGCGAGATCCTGCAGGTCCTGCTGTTTGCGGTGCTGTTCGGCTTCTCGCTGCACAAGTTTGGTGGCCGTGGCACCCAGGTGTTTGACTTCATCGAGAAGTTCTCGCATGTGCTGTTTAGCATTGTCGGCGTGATCATGAAGCTGGCCCCCATCGGTGCGTTTGGCGCCATGGCCTTCACCATCGGCAAGTACGGCATCGCCTCGCTGTTCTCGCTGGGCAAGCTGATGGGTACCTTCTACCTGACCTGTCTGATCTTTGTGCTGGTGGTGCTGGGCATCGTCACCCGTTTGCACGGCTTCAGCATCATCAAGTTCATCAAGTACATCAAGGAAGAACTGTTGATCGTGCTGGGCACCTCGTCCAGCGAATCGGTGTTGCCACGCATGATGGAGAAGATGGAAAACCTGGGCGCCAAGAAGTCTGTGGTTGGCCTGGTGATCCCCACCGGTTATTCCTTCAACCTGGACGGCACCTCTATCTACTTGACCATGGCCGCGGTGTTCATCGCCCAGGCCACCGACACCCCGATGGACATCGGCCAGCAGATCACCCTGCTGCTGGTGCTGCTGCTGACCTCCAAGGGTGCGGCCGGCGTGACCGGCAGCGGCTTCATCGTGCTGGCTGCCACCCTGTCTGCCGTGGGCCATGTGCCAGTGGCCGGCTTGGCGCTGATCCTGGGCATTGACCGCTTCATGTCCGAAGCCCGTGCGCTGACCAATCTGGTGGGCAACGGCGTGGCCACCCTGGTGGTCGCCAAATGGACCGGCGACCTCGATATGGACCGCCTGCACGCCGGCTTGAACCAGGAAACCTGGGTCGAGGCGAACGCGCCTGAAGTCCTGCTGGATGAAAAAACCGCCAAGATGGCTGCCTAGTTTTTTCGTCTATAAATGCTATCTTTAGGATAGCTGGAGGCCCTTTCTGAAATTGCGGGAAGGGCCTTTTTCATGGGGCTCTGAAAAGCACGTGGAGGAGGGCGCTATATTTGAGCGACTTGTCCCATCTACGGAGAAACACCATGCAACGCCCCTGGCACGCCCATTACCCGCCCGGCATGCCCACCACCCTCGACACTTCGGCCACTCCAGATGTCGTGGCCATGCTGGAGCAGAGCTTTGCCCAGCACGTTGATAGCGAAGCCTATGTGTCTATGGGCCATGCCCTGCGGTATGGCGATGTCGACGCCCTATCCCTGGCGCTGGCCGCCTGGCTGCAGGCCCAGGGACTGCAGCCGGGGGACCGCGTGGCCACCATGCTGCCGAATCTGCTGAGCTTCCCGGTGGCCATGGCGGCCGTGCTGCGCGCTGGCTGCATCACCGTCAACGTGAACCCGCTGTACACCCCGCGCGAGCTGCTGCACCAGCTGCAGGACTCGGGCGCCAAGGCCATCATCGTGCTGGAGCCGTTTCTGCCCACGCTGGACGCCATCCTGGCTCTGACCGATGTTCGGACCGTGCTGGTGGTAGGCGGTGCGGACCTGCTGGGCTTGCCCGCCGGCCAGGCTTTGCCAGCCTTGCTGGCAGCACCTGCCGCAGCCCCGCGTGACGATGGTCGCACCCGCCTGGCCGACGCGATATGCCAGGGCCATGGCCTGCCGTTCCAGCGGCCGCAGATCCAGCCCAGCGACCCGGCGGTGCTGCAGTACACCGGCGGCACCACGGGCGTGAGCAAGGGCGCCACCCTGTTGCACAGCACCTTGGCCGCCAGCTTGCTGGCCTGCGAGGCCTGGATGCGCCCGGGCCTGGCGCGCCGTGTGCGCACAACGCAGTTCACCATTGTCTGCGCGCTGCCGCTGTACCACGTGTTTTCGTTTGTGGTGTGTAGTCTGCTGGGCATGCGGGCCGGCGGGCGCAACATCCTGATCGCCAACCCGCGTGACCAGTCCGCCATGCTGCAACAGCTCAAGCCCTACAAGCTGCACATGTTCCCCGCAGTCAACACCCTATACAACGCGCTGCTGCAGCACCCCGATTTCAGCCAACTGGACTTCAGCGAGCTGTGCATTTCCAATGGTGGCGGCAGCGCGGTGCAGGCCGCCGTGGCCAGCCAGTGGCTGGCGGCCACCGGCTGCCCCATCACCGAGGGCTATGGCTTGTCGGAAACCGCCTCCGCCGTCACGTCCAACCACACCGATTTGCAGGCTTTCACCGGCCACATCGGCCTGCCTCTGCCGGGCGTGGACCTGCGCATCGTGGACGATGCCGGCCGGGAAGTGGCCCCCGGCGTGGCCGGCGAGATCGCCATCAAGGGCGCGCAGCTGATGGCCGGCTACTGGCAGCGCCCCGAGGACACCGCCGCCGCCATGACGGCCGATGGCTACTTCCTCTCGGGCGACGTGGGCGTGATGGACGCGCAGGGCCATGTGCGCATCGTGGACCGCAAGAAGGACATGATCCTGGTCAACGGTTTTAACGTCTACCCGAACGAGATCGAAGCCGTGGCCGCCTTCCACCCCCTGGTGCTGGAATGCGCGGCCGTGGGCGTGCCCGATGCGGCGACGGGCGAGGCGGTGAAGCTGTTTGTGGTGAAAAAAGACGCCAGCCTCAGCGAGGCCACGCTGCTGGACTTCTGCGCCCAGCAGCTCACCGGCTACAAGCGCCCGCGCAGCGTGGAGTTCCGCGACGCCCTGCCCAAGTCCACCGTGGGCAAGATGCTGCGGCGCGAGCTGCGTACAACGCCTTAACTGGACTGCTATTAAATAAAGAGCTGCCAGCGCAGGTGCTATCTGCGCTGGCAGCTCTTTTTGTTTAAAGCGCGTGGGGGCTCAGTGCACTGTGATGATTTCACGGTGCATGGGCGCCAGCTTGGCCAGCAACTGGTTTTGCGCGGTGAACGGAATGCCGCGCGCGTCCATGGCGCGCTGCAGTATTTCCACCAGCAGATTGAACTGGGCCTTGTCTATGCCCAGCTTCTCGTGCGACTTCTTCATCTCCTCGCCCTCGTACTTGCACGGGCCGCCGCTGATTTCGCAGACCTGGTCGGTCAGCTGTTCCTTCAGGTAGGCGGGTTTGATGTCGTCGAACATCCTGCCAATGCGCGGGTCGGCCTTGAGCCGGTTCACAAAGTCGTCCATCAGGAGGGTGATGCCGGACTTTTCACCCAGCGACTGGTACAGCGCGGCGGTGCTGGTTTGGGCCTGGGCGCAACAGGCAATGCACAGCGCAGCGGCGGCGGTCCATAGGCGGATGGCGGGCATGGTGTGGCTCCTCAGAATGCGATTTGGGCCGACAGATAGGCCCCGGTCTGTTTGCGGTCGGACGTGACGCCCGGCACGATGCGGCCCAGGTCTACATAGGCCAGGGTCAGCGACAGGTTCTTGCTGGGCGCCCAGGCGATGAACACATCGGCCCAGTTGTCCTCGCGCAGCGCCGAGCCCAGGCCGGCGGCCGCGCCCAGCGCTTCCAGGTTGTTCGGTTTGAAGCGGTACTCGGCACCCAGGGTCAGGTTTTTGCTCAACAGATAGGCCACCGACACTTCAGGCTGCAGGCTGCGCTGGTTCTTGCCTGGCGCGGCCGAGCCAAAGCCCAGCAGGCCGTTCTGGTTGGCATTGGTGCTGCGCAGTGTGGTGTTGACCAACAGGCCTTGTGCGAGGAAGAGTTTGGTGGCGCTGACATACAGGTCGGTGCCGCTGCGTTGGGTGCCCAGAAAGTCCAGCACCGAGCCCAGCGAGCCGGGGTGCACGGTCTTGTGCTCCAGGCCCACGGCGATCTGCGGCATCCAGCTGTCGCTGTCCAGCACCGCGTCGCCCGCCACGCGGACCTTGGCGCCCAGAATGTCCATCTTGATGTGCTGGCCCGGCGTGACGCCAAAGGCGGCAATACTGTTCAGCGCCAACGCTGGCGATGCGTCAAAGTCCTGCTGCGCGATCGACAGCTCCACCCGGTCATGGATGCCGACGGCCGCACTGGCGACGGTCAGGCCATAGTCCTGGGTGTGCAGGCGGGTGATGGCCGCGCTGGCGCCGATTTCGCGCTCGGTCGCATTGCTGCCAATCACGGCCCAAGGCCCCAAGCCACCGCCGGCTGTACCGTCGATGCTGCTGACGCCGCCGGTCAGTAGCAGCTTGCCGGTATCGGCCAGCGCCCACGGGCTGCACAGAGCTAGTGCAGCCAGGACCAGCGTGGGGTATTTTTGTCTCATAAAAGCTTCCGAAGCTGCAGGCGACACAGAATAACGTAAAGCTACATTCGGATACAGAAGCCATAACGGAAGGCCCGGTGCTTCGGCCCACGCCTAAAACAGCCAGCCCGTCTGTGCTTCCAAATGGATAGCTGCTCGTGCAGGTACTACCTGCGCTGGAGGCATATTTTTATCTGAACTATCCGCGGCGGCATCGCGCTTGCTCAGCGACCCCACCCGCACGCCCAGCAGCCGCAGCCGCTTGTCCAGCGGCGCACGTTTCAGGCACTGGCCTGCGGCCTGGCGTATGCGCGCGGCGTCGTCCGTGGGCAGGCTCAGCGTGTGGTCGCGCGTGGCGATCTTGAAGTCGTCATAGCGCAGCTTGATGCCGATCGTCTTGCCCACATAGCCCTTGCGCTGCAGGTCAGCGGCCACCTGTTCGCACAGCCGGGTGAACACCGCGCCCAGCTCGGCCCGGTCTTTGACGGCGTGCAGGTCACGGTCAAAGGTGGTTTCGCGGCTCATGGACACGGGTTCGCTCTCGGTCACCACCGGACGCGTATCGCGACCATGGGCGGCCTCATGCATCCAGGCACCATAGGCCTTGCCGAAATGGCCCACCAGCCACTGCGGTTCGGCCGCGGCCAGCTCGCCAATCGTCTGTATGCCCAGGCCCGCCAGCTTCTCGCCGGCCTTGGGGCCTATGCCGTTGATCTTGCGGCAACTCAGCGGCCAGATCAGGGTCTGCACATCGCTTTCATGGACCACGGAGATGCCGTTGGGCTTGTTGAATTCGCTGGCCATCTTGGCGATCAGCTTGTTGGGCGCCACGCCTACCGAGCAGGTCAGGCCGGTGGCGTCTTGTATGGCCTTCTGGATCAGCCGGGCCAGCACCCGCCCGCCCTCGCGCTGGCCGCCAGGCACCTCGGTGAAGTCCAGGTAGATCTCGTCCACCCCGCGGTCTTCCATCACCGGCACGATGCTGGTGGCAATTGATTTGAACTGGCGCGAATAGCGGCGGATTTCCTCAAAGTCCACCGGCAGCAAGATCGCCTGTGGACACAGCTTGGCTGCCTTCATCAGCCCCATGGCCGAGCCCACGCCAAACTGCCGCGCCGCGTAGGTGGCGGTGGTGATCACGCCGCGCCCCACATAGTCCTTTAGTAGCGGAAACGCCGCCACCGGAATGTCTGCCAAGGCGCCGCCATGCGCCAGCCGCAAAGCCTCGTCCTCCTTGCGCCGCCCGCCGCCAATCACCACCGGCAAGCCCTTGAGCTGCGGGTAGCGCAGCAGCTCCACGGAGGCGTAGAACGCGTCCATGTCGAGGTGGGCGATGCGGCGAGGGCTGTGCATTTAAACAGTATAAAGATGTTGTGGATTGTTCCTGTGGTGCTTGCAACCCATCAAGGGAAGTCACCTGGTATTTGTGGGTGTTGGTTTGCGGCTGCTAGGGCCCATGTCACATGGCCTGGCGTGGGCCGGGCTTGTTGGGTTCACGCGGCACATACCGAAGATGGCTGCGATGCGTAGCACCGGGACATAATTTGGATATGTTGGCTGGGAGGGATCAGAGAGCCCCTAATGCATCCCTTGATCCAACGCCGTTTCCGAGCGTGGAGTCAGTCCAACAAGGCGAAAGCGCCATGCATAAAAATCACCTTTTTCTTGCATCGCTGCTGGGCTGATAAGCGCTATTTTTTAGGCTTCATTAATCTATTCGTTACCACCTCTACTGGGAGCATCTTCTTGAGCATTCAAAATAACGTTGGCATAGTGGTCGCATCTGTTGCCATTCTTGTTTCTGGTTGTGCCAGCACGACCCCAACAACTACAAACACAAACGCAGGTACTGGCGTTGGCGCGCAGCCAACTCCTTTAGTGGCTGAAGTGCCAGCGCTGCAGGTCACAATTGACTGCGGTACTTGTGCGGTTAAGCCCACCATTCCGAGTCTCATTGTTGAGGGCTACAACGAGGCTGCGAGCAAGGCAGGGCGCAAAGTTTCTAAGGTGAATTACGCCAACCTCACCATCAAAGAGTACGCAGCCCGGGGAGATGCAGCCAGATTCCTGGCCGGCGCTTTTGCAGGCAAAGATGAGATCAAGGCAGTCATTGCCTATCAAGGCAAAAACTACGCCGTTGAAGACTACTATCGAAATGCATGGCTTGGTATTGATACGCTGGCAAAGAAGATCGGTGAGATGAGTTACGCGGAGCTGAAGTAGGCGTACGTGAGATCTTGCATAACACCACTACGTTGAGGCATTGAAAGGAATTTGCATTGCGCAAAATCTCGGTGGTCGTTGGAGGGCTCGCCGCCGCAGTGCTCGGTTGGGCAATGTGGTTGCTGCTCGCATCACTGCACTTCTACTTCAGCGCTGAATACGCACCAAACTCCGCGGCAATGCCAAGCTACACCGCGGGCGGCGTGGAAGCGGATGGCTCGGGTATCCTGCTGCCCGCCATACTGCTAGGCGCCGTCGGGGTGTTTCTGATGAAATTCGCAATCAATTTGTGGCGTAAGCCTTAAGCCCTTGAACTGGTTCTTAGGGTGAACAGTCTTTTTCGTGCATGGGGGTATAGGGATGTGGCAATTGGTTTATTGAACAAAACCTGACTTAGCGCAAAGAAAACATGGGTAAGAGGCTACGAAAATAAGAGCAAATTGGGTGCGGAAAATTCTGTGCAAAAAATGCCCGCGCTATAGTGCCCATCGCTGGGATGCGGGGTTTCCAGAAACTTTGTTGCTCTGCGTGTGCAGGATTTTGTGAAGCAGCTCCAACCAGACAATGCGTATGCACTATTACTCCCACATCGCTGCCTCGTTGCTGTGCTTCGTCGCCATGCAGTCCGCCCAGGCAGCCAGCCCGGAGGAATCGCCCAGCCTGGTGGTGTCCAAGGACGGCAGCTTTGTGTTTGACATGCAAAGCAGGCTGGCGTGGGCGCGCTGTGTGGAGGGTATGCAGTGGAGCGGTCAAACCTGTGTGGGCGATCCCAAGCTCGTCAGCTATGCCGAAGCGCGCGTGCTGGCGAGCGCGCGTGCCAAGGCGGACGACGCATGTTGGCGTGTACCGGGTGTCAAGGAGCTGCAGCACTTGATCGGCAAAGGCGAGGCTGCGGCACAGGGGGCCAAGGCCTTGTTTCCCTCGGCGCCGCCGGAGTGGTACTGGACGGCCTCGGCCAGCATCGATAGCAGGTCGGTCAACCCCTACGACTACAAGAACATCCAGAAGGGCGTGACGGAGCAGAACGCCAACCGCCTGGCGTTCTTGCATGGCTGGGTGGTGAATGTGCAAACCGGGGTGGTGCGCGGCGACGTGGCGCGTAGCACGAAGCTGCCCGTCCGCTTGGTGTGCACGGTGAAGTGACTCCTGTGGTTGGGCTTTCATGGCACACTGTTCGGTCGATTGCTGCATCGTTAACAGGCGCAACTGCCGTGGGGTGGATGCGTTTCGTTAGGCAAGCTGCAGCGGAATCCTGACACCCCTTCTGGGAGCGTTGTATGAACCACGCCCTTGATCAACTCGCAAAAGAAGTCGCTCTGCATGAGCCTGCCAACGAGCATTTGCGGCTTGCGTTTGGGTATGCCTGCGCGATGCGGATCAAGCACCTACTCGAAGAGCCAGATGTGGAGAAATGCCTGCGCAGGCTCGGTGCCTATTTGTCCGGGTCTGTCGATCGCGACGGTTTGTGTGAGCTTGTCGTCGAAGCCGCGCGTTTGGCAAACCACCATCAAGGCTCCAAGTCAATCGACGGTTGTGGCCATGCCGCAGTCTCTGCCACCTACGCTGTAGCCAAGGCAATCGAAGGTAAGGCATTGGAGGCAGCCAGCTATGCTGCGTACGCCGCGGTTTACGCCCAGGGCGGCTATGCGGCAGTGGCCGAACGAGAGTCCTTTGAACCCGAGTTCCAGTGGCAACTTGGCATGCTTGCTGCATTGGTGAGCCAAACCGTATGAGGCCGTTTATGAACCCACCATCTTTGCTTTGGCCGGTACTGCGAACCGGTGTTTGTCTGCTGGCATTTTGCGCCGCCGCCCAGGCCGGCCCGCTGCGCGACCGCCTGCTGGAGCGGCGCGCGGTGCAGCAGGAGCAGGGCCTCGAGGACGATGGCCCAGTGGGCACGGTGACGCTGCCTGCCGGCGCCCGCGTGCTGCGCGATGTGGCCTATGGCCCGGACGCACTGCAGCGCATGGATGTCTACCTGCCGGCCCAGCCGATGGGGGCACCGGTGCTGTTCATGGTGCACGGTGGGGCCTGGCGGGTGGGGGACAAAGGTGCGGCGACGGTGGTGCAGAACAAGCTGGCGCGTTGGGTGGGCCAGGGCTTTATCTTCGTGTCGGTGAACTACCGCATGCTGCCGCAGGCCGATGTGCGGGTGCAGGCCCAGGACGTGGCGCACGCCCTGGCCGTGGCCCAGCAGCAGGCGGTGGGCTGGGGTGGCGACGCTGGCAAGTTCATCTTGCTCGGGCATTCGGCCGGGGCGCATTTGGTGGCTTTGCTGGACGCCGCGCCGACCCTGGCGCCGGGCGTGCGCTCCTGGCTGGGCACGGTGGCGTTGGACAGTGCGGCACTGGACGTGGTGCAGATCATGCAGGCGTGGCATATGCGCCTGTACGACACGGCTTTTGGCAGCGACCCTGTGTTTTGGCGCCAGGTGTCGCCAGCAGATGTGCTGCAGGCGTCCGCGGCCCCGCTGCTGGCCGTATGTTCCACCCGGCGCAGCGACTCATGCGTGCAGGCGCAGCAGTTTGTGAGCAGGGCCACCGCGCTGGGTGTACGCGCCAGTGTGCTGGGCCAAGATCTGTCACACCGTGATATCAACCAGCAATTGGGGTTGGAGAGTGGCTATACCCGCGCGGTGGAGTCCTTCATGGGCGGGCTGGACGTAGGTGTGCAGCGCCTATTGGCTGCGCGTTGATGCAATGGCCGTGGCTGCTCGCGAGCCGAAGGTATTGGCATAGCCCCAGGTGAATTCGGCGCCCAGCAGAAAGATCTGCGCCGAGTAGTACACCCACAGCAAGATCACCACCAGCGAGCCCGCCGCACCGTAGGCCGATGTCACACCGCTGCGGCCCACATACAGGCCGATCAGCGACTTGCCCACGGTGAACAGCAGGGCTGTGAAGATGGCGCCAATCCATACGTCCTTCCATTCCACGCGTGCGTTGGGCATGAGCTTGTAGATCAGGGCGAACATGGCGGCTACCAGGGCAAAGCCACCCACCGCATTGGCCACGGCGGCCACCAAGAACCAGCCGCCGAATACCGGCTCCAGCCAGCGCTCGGTGGCGGTCAGCCCGGCGCTGACTACCAGGGACACCATCAGCAAGAAGCCAATGGCCAGGATCATGCCGAAGGACAGCAGGCGCGCCCGCACCAGCGCGATCCAGCCGCGCGTGGTGCCCTGCGCAGGCACGCGCCAGATGCGGTTCAGCGCGTTTTGCAGTTCGCCGAATACCGAGGTGGCGCCGATGAACAGCAGGGCCAGGCCCAGCAGTGTGGCCAGCGTGCCCTCTGTTGGTTTGTGCACGCTGACCAGCAGGCTCTGCACGGCGGCAGCACCTTGGTCGCCCATGAAGGACTGCAGCTGCGCCGCGATCTCGCCGCGCGCAGCGGTCTCGCCAAACACCAGACCGGCCACCGAGATGGCGATCAGCAACATGGGCGCCAGTGAAAACAGCGTGTAGTAGGCCAGGGCCGCACCCATGCTGGACGCGTAGTCATTCACCCAGGATTGCGCCACCTGGGTGATCAGTTTCCAGCTGCTGCGGGCCGTCAAGGGAGTGGTGGCAGGGGGAGCGGTATTCATCTGGCTGCATCGTCGCGTAAATGGTCGCCATAGCCTACCAGTCACGGGCGCTCGGCGCTGTCAGACGTTGCCTACAGAGCAGCGTGTGTAGGAGTCGGCTTACAGGCAGGCCGCCCCTGGACTGATAGAAGTTTGCCAGCTGCCGGCCAACAATCATTGCATAGCTCGCCGTGACCAGAACGGCATTTATCCGAGATCAGAAAGAGACCTTATGCAGACCCAGTTAGAACGTTACGCCTCCAAAGTCTTGTTGACCACAGCCATCTCCATGTCCCTCATGGCCTGCAGCAAACCGGTAGACACGGCTGCCAGTACGCCCAGCACCACCGTGGGCACCGAGATCGACGACACCGTGGTCACAGCCAGCGTGCGTTCTGCCTTGCTGGCCGACCCCGAAGTGAAGAGCCTGGACGTCAAAGTGGAAACCCGCAAGGGCGAGGTGCAGCTCAGTGGCTTTGTGGACAACCTGGCCCAAGTCGAACGCATCAGCGCCATCGTCAAGGGGGTTCAGGGCGTCAAGACCATAGACAACAAAATGACGATGAAGGCCAGCGACACCACGGTGGGCAACAAGGTGGACGACGCCATCGTCACCACCCGCGTGAAGGCCGCGTTGCTGGCCGACGAAAGCGTGAAGAGTTTCGACATCGCTGTGGTGACCCGTAAGGGCGAGGTCCAGCTCAGCGGCTTTGTGGACAACCAGGGCCAGATCGACCGCGCATTGCAGGTGGCTCGCGCCGTGGAGGATGTGCACAGCGTCAACAACCAGATGACCCTGAAGAAGTAGCGCCTTCGCGCGCGCGGATAGGACCATCTGACCGCGCCGCGTTACCCGCCACCCCCTGGTACAGCCAGCGGGTGGTTTTTTTGCGTTTGGAACCTGTTCAAGGTCTTTGGTCACACCCTGCATTGCATATATGCCAAGCCCGGGATGCTATAGAAAATGAAGCGAAAAAGCTAAACCCTGTAGGCGCTTGGCCATGGTCGCTTGCTGTGCTTGTCCTACCGTAGGCCGCGTTGGTGTCCGCTTCTGGGCCTGGGGGCTTCTGCCTAGACTGGCCGCATACCAACGCACCACCATGACCACCACCCAGATTCCTTCCAAGCCTCCTGCCGTACGGCTCCAGTTTTCGATCAGCTTGGACTACGCCATCACGGCGCCTGCGTGCGATTTCATCTTCAATATCCATGCGGCCCAGACCTCGCACCAGACGGTAGTGGCGGAGGTACTGAAGATCAGCCAGCCCGTACCCCATAAGCTGTATACCGACCCCGTGACGCAAAACCGCTATCTGCGGCTGACCGCCACCACCGGTGCGCTGAACGTGCACTACGAGGCGACGGTGGAGCTGGCCCATTTCACCGCGCTGCCAGAGAACATCCCTGAGGTCGGTGTGGCCGATATTCCGGGCGAGGTGTTGCAGTACCTATACCCCAGCCGCTACTGTCCATCCGACCGCCTGCACCGCCTGGCCATCAATGAATTTGGCGAGTTACCGCCTGGCTACAGCCGGGTTGAGGCCATCCACAATTGGGTAACCAGCCGTATCAACTTCCGTTCCAACTCGTCCGATGGCAACACCACGGCTATCGACACCCTGGTGGACCGGGTTGGCGTGTGCCGCGACTTCGCGCATCTGATGGTCGCGCTGTGCCGCGCCGTCAGCATTCCGGCGCGCTTCACCACCGGCATCGACTACGGTGCCGACCCTACCCTGGGCCCGACCGATTTCCACGCCTATGTGGAGGTCTTTCTGGGTGACCGTTGGTACATCTTTGACGCCTCTGGCGTAGCCGTTCCCATGGGCTTTGTGCGCCTGGGTATAGGACGCGACGCCGCCGATTCGGCCTTTGCCACCATGTTTGGCGCGGTCACCGGCAGCGCCCCCGTGGTGCATATCGAGGCCATTCCCAATGCGCTAGGCAAGCTGGTTTTGCCAAGGCACGTAACGCATGGTCTGTCTACCGACGGCCAGGCGCAGGCTTTCTGAATTCCCTTTTTCCACTGGAGATATCTATGACAAAAATGAACTGGCCCTTGGCCGCGAGTGCTGTTGCCCTGGCACTGCTGTTTGGTTGCAGCAGCATGAAAACCCCGGCCACCGCCGATGTCGCGGTATCCAAAGCCGCGGTAGACAACGCAGCCGGTGCCGGCGGGGCAGAGTTCGCTCCGCTGGAGATGGCCTCGGCCCGCGAAAAAATGACCGCCGCCCAAAAGGCCATGGACAACAAGGACTACAAGCTGGCCGCGGTGCTGGCGAACCAGGCCCAGGCCGATGCCAAGCTGGCCCAGGGTAAAGCCAACTCAGCCAAGTCGCAGGCGGCCGCTGATGCGATGCAAGACAGCGTGCGCGTTCTGCGTGAAGAACTCGACCGCGCCAGCAAGTAAACCCCAAGAAAGAACACCATGAAAAAACTCTACGCCACCCCCGTCGCCCTGGCCCTTGCTGTATTGCTCGGCGCCTGCAGTTCCCTGCCCACCAGCACCAGCCTACTGGAGCAAACCCGTAGCGACTACCAGTCGGCCCAGGCCAATTCCGATGTCAACCGCTATGCCCCGCTGGAACTGAAGCAGGCCGGCGATGCGCTGGCCCAGGCCAATGCCTCGGCCGACCACAAGGACAAGCCGGAAAAGGTGGATCAGCTGGCCTACCTGGCCAAGCAGAAGATCGCGCTGGCACGTGAAGCCGCTGTCCAGAAGGCGGCCGAAACCGATGTCGTGAAGGCTGGCAAGGAAAGCGACGCACTGCGCCTGCAGCAACGCTCGAACGAAGCCGACCAGGCCAAGGCCAATGCGCTTGCAGCCCAGCAAAATGCCCTGGTCGCCCAAGGCGATGCTGCCGATGCCCAGCGCAAGACCGAAGAAGCCCGCCGCATCGCCACCGAAGCCCAGACCCGCAACGCCCAGCTCGAAGCCCAACTGGCCGACCTGGCCGCCAAGAAAACCGAGCGCGGCATGGTCATCACCCTGGGCGACGTGCTGTTTGGCACCGACCAGGCAAGGCTGACGCCGGACGGCATGCGCACCGCGCAAAAGCTGGCCGATGTGTTGCAGCAGAACCCGCAGCGCAAGGTGCTGGTCGAGGGCTTTACCGACAGCACCGGTGGATCGGCGCATAACCAGGAGTTGTCGGAACGCCGGGCCAATGCGGTACGTGGCGCCTTGCAAGGTATGGGGGTGGCCAATGAGCGTGTGGCCATCCGTGGCTATGGCGAAGCCTATCCGGTGGCGGCCAATGACACGGCGCAGAACCGCCAGATGAACCGCCGCGTGGAAATCGTGCTGTCGGACGACAGTGGCAAGACCCAGCAGCGCTAAAAAATTCTAAGCTTTTTAGGCCGCTAGCGCACATTCCACCTGCGCTAGCTGCTATCAAAAAATTAGTTTTTTAAGCGCCGTGCTGCAGGCGCACAAAGCTGAACGGCAGGCCCGTGCTGCTGGTGTGCGCTTCGCGGCTGGTCTCGGTCCATTCGGGGCCGAAGCTTGGGGCGAATGCATCGCCGTCAAACGCCACACCGATCTCGGTGACCACGGCGGTCTGTGCCAGCGGCAAGGCCTGCGCATAGATCTCGGCGCCGCCTATCACCCAGGCATCGGTATCGGCCGGACACAGTGCTGCAGCCTCGGCAACCGAGCCGGCCCGCAAGGCGCCCTCGGCCTGCCAATCGGCTTGCCGCGTCACCACGATGTTCACGCGTCCCGGTAGCGGCCGAAAGCGCGCTGGCAGTGAATCCCAGGTCTTGCGGCCCATGATGACCGGGCAGCCCAGCGTGGTGCGCTTGAAGTGCGCCATGTCTTCGGGCAGATGCCAGGGCAGGGCGCCGTTCACGCCGATCGCGCCATTCGCGGCGCGCGCAAAAATCAGGTGCAGCTTGGCCATGCTTACACCGCCACCGGCGCCTTGATGGCCGGGTGGCATTGGTAGTCGAGTACCTCGAAGTCATCAAACTCGTAGCTGAAGATATCGGCCGGCTTGCGCTTGATATGCAGCGTCGGGTAGGGGTAGGGCGTGCGGCTCAGCTGCTCGTTCACCTGGTCTACATGGTTGCTGTAGATGTGGCAGTCGCCACCGGTCCAGATGAAGTCGCCCACCGCCAGGTCGCACTGCTGCGCCACCATGTGCGTGAGCAGCGCATAGCTGGCGATATTGAAGGGCACACCCAAAAAGATATCGGCGCTGCGCTGGTACAGCTGGCAGCTGAGCTTGGCCTGTCCTGAGCCTGTCGAAGGGGCCACGTAGAACTGGAAGAATGCATGGCAGGGCATGAGCGCCATCTTGTCCAGGTCGGCCACGTTCCAGGCGCTGACGATGATGCGGCGGCTGTCGGGGTTGGTCTTCAGGGTCTTGATGACTTCGGCGATCTGGTCGATATGCCCGCCCGGATTTTCAGGGGTAGGCTTGGGCCAGCTGCGCCATTGCACACCATACACCGGGCCCAGGCTGCCGTCAGGGCGGGCCCACTCGTCCCAGATGCTGACGCCGCGTTCCTTCAGCCAGTTGTTGTCGCTGCTGCCCTGCAGAAACCACAGCAGCTCCTGGATGATGGAGCGCAGGTGCACCTTCTTGGTGGTGACCAGGGGGAAGCCTTCGTTCAGGTCAAAGCGCATCTGGTGGCCGAACACGCTGCGCGTGCCGGTGCCGGTGCGGTCGGTCTTGGCCACGCCGGTGGTATGCACCAGGCGCATGAAATCTTCGTATTGGGAGCGGATGGGGCGGGTCATAAGACCGCGATTTTAAGTCCCCCGCCAAGACCTTACGGGACCACCACCCGGCCCGGGTTCATGAGGTTCTGCGGGTCCAGCGCCTGTTTGATGCCGCGCATCAGCTGCAGCGCCACCGGCGATTTGTAGTGCTCCAGGTGGCCCACCTTCAGGCTGCCCACGCCATGCTCGGCCGAGATTGAGCCGCCGTGCGTGACCACCGCGTCAAAGACGATGGTGTTGACCTCGCCTTCCTTTTCGCGCAGGAACTGGGCCGGGTCACCCTCGGCCGGGGCCTGCACGTTGTAGTGCAGATTGCCGTCGCCCAGGTGGCCGAAGTTGACCAGGCGTACACCCGGTATGCGCTCTTGCAGCAGCAGGTCGGTGCTGCGTACGAACTCGGGGATGCGCGACACCGGGATGGAGATGTCGTGCTTGATGTTCAGCCCTTCCTCGGCCTGGGCCATGGAGATGCTTTCGCGCACATGCCACAGCGCATGGGCTTGGGCCAGGTTCTCGGCCACCACGGCGTCGGTCACGCAGCCTTGCTCCAGCGCCAGTTCCAGCAGGCTCTCAAACTGGGTGCGCGCATGGGTTTCGGACTCGTTGTCCGAGTTCTCCAGCAGCACGCAGTAGGGTACCCCCACGCTCCCCACTTCGTGTGGTTCGCTGCCCCCCGAGGGGGCTGCGCCTGGCTTGGGGCGGCCCTGCGCGGCGGCGGGCGTGTCCAGGTACAGCGGCACGCGTTGCTGTGGGTAGTGTTTGGCCACCAGGCTCAGGGCGAACTGGCCCATCACCTCAAAGCCGGTCAGGCCCGCACCCAGGTGCTGGTGCGCCAGGCCCAGCAGCGTGACGGCCGCGTCCAGACTGGGCACGGCGGCCCAGGCGGTGAGCTGGGCGGCGGGCTGGGGATACAGCTTCATGGTGGCGGCGGTAATGATGCCCAGCGTGCCTTCGCTGCCGACAAACAAGTTACGCAGGTCGTAGCCGGTGTTGTCCTTGCGCAGGCCGCTCAGGCCGTCCCATATTTCGCCCTGGGCGGTGACCACTTCCAGGCCCAGGCACAGCTCGCGCGCATTGCCGTAGCGCAGCACCTGGGTGCCGCCAGCGTTGGTTGCCAGGTTGCCGCCTATGGTGCAGCTGCCCTCGGCGGCCAGGCTCAGCGGGAAGAGGAAGCCGGCTTTGTCTGCCGCCTCCTGCAGGCTTTGCAGAATGCAGCCGGCCTCTACCGTCATGGTCAGGTTGGCGCCGTCGATGGCGCGCACCGCGTGCATGCGCTGTAGGCTCAGTACCACTTGCTTGCCCGAGGTGTCGGGCGTGCTGCCGACCACCAGGCCGGTATTGCCGCCTTGGGGCACGATGCTGACACCAGCGGCCGCGCAGGCCTTGACCACGGCAGCCACCTCGGCCGTGCTGCCCGGGCGTACCACGGCCAGCGACTTGCCGCGGCTGCGCTTGCGCCAGTCGTTCTCATAGGCGCTGAGGTCGCCTTCGGTCAGTACATATTGCGCGCCAACGGCCTGGCGCAGGCTTTCAAGCAGGTTTTGCATAGGAAGTGAAAAATTAAGTTGCCGGGACCGCGGCCTTGGCATGTTTGAAGCGCAGGCGTACGTGCAGCGCGCAGGCGGCAAACAGACAGACGCACAGCAGTGCCTCGGCCAGCGCGTACCAGCGGCTGGGTGCGGCGTCGCTGTAGGCGCGCACCACGCCTTCGGTGAAGTACAGCCATACCATCAGGCTGACCCAGCGGTAGGTGTACATGCGGTTTTTCAGCAGGCCGATCAGCGGCACGCACAGGGGCAGGGCTTTCAGGGCCAGCACCACGCTGCCCGGGCGTAGCGGCGCCAGCACCAGCTCCCATGCCAGGCTGAGCACAATCAGGCCCAGCAGGCTACTTACCGCGACGGCGCGGCTCCATTGCACAGATTGGATGTTCGTAGGCATAGCGATGGCATCATAGCGGCCATGCCTACCCGCCTTATTTCCCGCCTAGCCCCCCGCTTGATCCCGCGCCTTGTTCGCCTGTCCCAGCGTTTTGACCAGTTTCTCAAAGATCTGTCGCAATTCCCCTGGAAAACCACCGCCCATACCTTGCGTGAGCGCTTCCGTGAGGACCGCCTGGGCCTGACGGCCAGCAGCCTGACCTTCACCACCTCGCTGGCCCTGGTGCCATTCTTTACCGTGGCGCTGGCCATCTTTACCGCCTTTCCCATGTTCGGCACGGTGCAAAGCGTGCTGCAGCGCTGGCTGGTGCAAAGCTTGATCCCGGACAGCATTGCGCGCCAGGTGCTCGGCTATATGACCCAGTTCGCCAGCAAGGCCAGCAAGCTGGGTAGCGTAGGTCTGGCGGCGGTGCTGTTCACCGCCCTGGCCTTGATACTGACCATAGACCGCACGCTGAACGCTATCTGGCGCGTGCGTCGCGCCCGGCCACTGGGCCAGCGGGTGCTGATCTACTGGGCCGCCATCACCCTGGGGCCGCTGCTGTTAGGCGCCAGCCTGGCGTTGACTTCCTATGTACTGTCGGCCTCGCGCGACCTGGCCGACAACCTGCCCGGTGGCGTGCGCTTTTTGTTCAGCCTGTTGCAGATGGGCCTGCTGGCCGCCGGCATGGCGGCGCTGTACCGCTTTGTGCCGAACACCCGCGTTAAATGGGGCCACGCCTGGGTGGGCGGCATCTTTGTGTCTCTGGGCATCGAGGTGGCCAAGCGTCTGCTGACCCTGTACCTGGCCTTTGTGCCCACCTATTCTGTGGTGTACGGCGCGTTTGCCACCTTACCCATCATGCTGATCTGGATCTACCTGGCCTGGGTGATCGTGCTGCTGGGGGCTGTGATTACTGCCTACCTGCCCAGTCTGCTGCAGGGTGTGGCCCGCCGAGCGACCACCCATGGCTGGCATTTTTTGCTGGCCATCGAGGCTCTGCAGCAGCTGTACCGCGCCCAGTCCCGAGGTGAAAAAGGCCTGACCATGGCCCAACTGGGCCAGGCCTTGCAGGTGGACACGTTGCACCTGGAGCCCGTGCTGAACACCTTGAGCAGCCTGGACTGGGTGGGCCGACTCGACGAGGTGGTGGAGCAGGGCACTCCGCTGCGCGAGCCGCGCCTGCTGCTGCTGGTCAACCCCGACACCACGGCCTTGTTGCCCCTGGTAGAGCAGCTGCTGCTGACACCCGCGCCCGCTCTGGAAAATTTATGGAAAAAGAGCGATCGGCGCAGTATGTGCCTGCGTGATGTGCTCTGAATTCAAGAGCGGATTGGCGCTGGCTTATTCCATCAGGTAGGTGTCATACACCACGGTGTTGCCCTGGCGCATGGCATAGCCTACGGCCATGGTGCGGTTGCCGGTATGCAGCGCGTGTCGATGATGGGGGGATGATGTGGTGGCGCAGCTTCCCGATCGGCGCCTCCTGATTGACGGAAAACCGCGCGATTGGTGTCATCTTGGGCTTGGTAGGTCCATGAGTGTGTTGGCGGTGTACACCAACGCTCTACGTGAAGTTGCTTTCACTGCCTGTTCGTTTAGGATTACTTTAAAACAGCAGGGGGAGCTATGAAGTTTTCGATTTGTGGCGTTGGTATTTTTTTCTTGTCACTGGCTGCGGCCTTTGGCACTGCAAGAGCTGCAGTCGAAACACCCCTACCAACGCTCATTGGAAAATTAGCACAGAAAGAAATCGTGTTTCAGTTTCTCTCCGAGAATGAGATGAAGAGCCAACAGGACCTTTACGGGGAAGCGCAACGGGCTAAATATTTTTACCGAGCAATAGGACGAATCATTCCGTTGATCAAAACCGAAGACGGGTGGTTGGCAGAATGCAAAGCGGATTTCCACAACATCGATTGTGCAAAGCCTACTGGCTATTGGCTGTTGTCAGCCGGAAGTACGAACGAAGGACAGACCTCGCTCACAGCAAAGTGGAAGGGGGCAAAAAACACCACAGTTGTAGAGGTGCAATTGACGGCAGTTCAATTAGATGCAGAGCATGCCTGGAGTCAGTTGCTTGGAACTGGAGCGACAAAACTGGTGCGATTCCCGAAGAAAAACTCTGTGACTGCCGGGGTTTTGACTGACACGCGGTCACAAGCCAAAGTCCCTCAACTGATTTCAGGTTACTCCAACGAGGTAATGGAGCGTTTCAACAAAAGAATGAAATCACGCCTAGTTGCTGAAGCCGCAGCACGACTTGAAAATATTTCTTTAGATGGAAGTGAAGAGGACAGCAACGAGGTTCAGTTTCAATCCCTTCGTTGGTTGGTCTGGGGTGGAGGGGGCGGCGGTTACTACGGTGGTGCTCATGGTCTATTTGGTTATTCTTTTCAAGTGTTTGACTTGCGAACGAGTGAGCCTGTTGATGCGAGAACAGTTCTTTTCCAGCATTTGTCAGATAAAACGCTAGATCGTTACCTAGATAACTACAACGAGGCCAGGATTCCAGAGAAATGGTTAAAAAGCCAACGGGTTATCGAGTCACTGATCCTAAAAGAGGCTAGCAAATTCGATACCAAAAGTAAGTTGAATCCATTCCTAATTTCTTATCAAGTTGATAACTCTTGTGTTGAAGATTGGATAGAAAGTCTGCCTGCTATCTCGGCAGGCGACGAGGAAGGGGTGATGGTTGCCAGAAAGGCTGACTGGCACCCACCAAAGCCGGAATATCGGTTCAGCTTTGAGCTGATGCCAAAGTTTGATGGGCTTGCTGTGGTGAGTAACGATTTCTCTGAGGCCGTCAGAGGTTGCAGAGGCATCATGCTAACCATTCCATGGGGTAAAGCTCAACCCTACTTGAAGCGGCCGCTTTGATGGGAATAAATAAAGTTTGGCGGGGCGGCTACGTCGGGCCCGAAGAGTTCTTTTCCATTGCTCCGAAGCAGGTCGTCATCTTGCTCAACTGTGTCAGTCATAACTGTCTGCGAAAAATTGTGCGCAACGCACAATAACGTGACTGCTCAATAGGAAACTCTATGAACCTGAGGTTTTATCGACGGAGGGATGGTAGGGGTCGAGTTGCTATATTTGGATTTTTTTCTGCTTTGTTTTTCTATGGCATGTTTGTTCTTCAACATGGGTGGAGCACCTTTGCGGAATCTCTGGGTCTAATAATATTTGTAATTTCGGCTCTGCTTTTCAGATGGTTTTGGCTTCAAAGCAAGGAAGAGATTGAGGTCCAAACGGACGGGACGGTGATTCTCCACAAGAGCGGGTTTCTTGGCGAGGTTAGGACGGCCACTTTCAAGCTAGACCATTTTGGAGCCATTCGGTCCATCTTGGTGGGAAGTCGAAATACGACGAACCTATTGGAGTTGGTTTCAATCAGTGGTGGAGAATCGCTGCGTATTGCATTCCGTTCACCGAATGAGCGAAGCTCGTTTTTCAGTTTGGCTCCTGAACTTTCCGAGAACTCAGAAATATTGAACTTGCGTGCCCTTCTGAGCGAGAAATGGGGGCTAAAAGACGGTGGGTTTCAGGGGAGAAAAATGGCTGGTGCAGCCATAAAAGGCGGCGACTAGGCTTCGGTCACGACTTCAGGTGAGAGCCGAACTTGAGTGCCTCCTTCGTGTTGACTACGGCCGCTACACCATGGCCTTCCGACCACTTCTGACCGGAGGCATGCGGCCAAGAAATCAAGGGCTGAGTTTGATGGGCTTCACCGCTGCGCGGGCAGGCTGACCGCAGTGGCCGGCATGCATTCCACCCGGTTCCGCCCTAGTTGCTTGGCCTGGTACAGGGTTTTGTCCACGCTGTCGATGAAGTCGGCCAGCACACTGTCCACGCCCGGCAGCACGGTGCCCACACCGATGCTGATGCTCAGGTAGGGGCTGACTTGCGAGCCCTCGTGGGAGATTTGCAGCTGGGCGATCATGCTGCGGCAGCGTTCGGCGATTTTCAGCGCGGCCGTGGCGTCGGTCTCGGGCAGCACCAGCACGAACTCTTCGCCGCCGTAGCGGCCCACGAAGTCGCGTGCGCGGGTAGCGGCTGCGGCCAGGGTTTCGGCAACGCGCTTGAGCGTGTCGTCACCCTTGAGGTGGCCGTACTGGTCGTTGTATTGCTTGAAGTAGTCGATGTCGAGCATGATGAGCGACAGCGGCTGGCAGTTGCGCCGGGCGTTGCTCCACTCGATGTCCATGATGGCGTCGAAGCGGCGGCGGTTGGCGATGCCGGTCAGGCCGTCCTTGAAGGACAGTACTTCGAATTCCTTTTGTAGTGCGATCAACTTCTCTTCGGTCTTCTTGCGTTCGCTGATGTCGAACATAAAGCCGACCAGGGCCTCGACTTCGCCGTCCTTGCGCACCACGTGCACCACGTCGCGTATCCACACATAGCCGCCGTCCTTGGTCAGGGCTCGGTAGTCGGCCTCGTGGTCTATGCCGGCCTGCGACTGGCCGACGCAGAAGTTGAAGGTGGCCTCGCGGTCCTCGGGGTGTATGCGGTCGGCCCAGTCCTGGGCGCCCACCCAGCTCTCGGGTGACCAACCCAGCAGTTCTTCAATCTGCGGGCCGATGTAGGAGAAGGTCAGCGTCTTCCAGTCGATGCGCCAGGGAATGGCCTTGGTGGATTCCAGCAGGGTCTTGTAAACGTTGGGATCGATTTGCATGGCGTGTGTGCGGGCGGTGGGCGGATAAAGGTCAGGAGCTTAATGCTCTTGCGTACAGATTCAACAAATTGCCGGGTTCGTCGTAGGCGATGCGCAGGCCTTCGCGCAGGTCCTGGCGCATGAGGCGGATCATCTGCTTCAGTACCTCGTCGGTGAAATGGTCGGCCGGTTCACCGGTGACTTCGGCCAGCCGCCCCGCGATGACCGCCGTGTCGCTGACCACCGGGCAGATGCGGTAACGGTACTGGCCGCCAATGGCTTCGGGCGGCAGGTCCATGAAGCGGTCGGGTACCTGGCGGAAGAAGCTCAGCGGCAGGCGGTAGGCGTTGTGGCCCAGGATGGGGATGTCGTCCTGCACGCGTTCCTCGTCGTCCAGCACCTGTAGCTTGGTCGCCATGGGCAGCAGCTGGTCCAGCTGGTATTGCTGCATATGCGGATTGCCCACCCGCACCAGGTTGGCGATCAGCTCGCCCAGCGAGGCGTGGCCGATGACGGCGGCGCGCTTGGGCAGGCCGCCCCAGGCGCCGTCGGCACCGTTCAGCAGGGCTTCCAGCACGGATGCGTTTTCAAAGCCACCGCCGGCGTGCATGTGCACCACGAGTTTCAGCGGTGGCGGCAAGAAGCTACGCGCGGCCGCCACATAGGCGCCAACCTGGAACGGCATATAGGTGCCGCGGTCGTCCTCGATGCTTACGCCTTCTATGGGTTGCTGGGCCAGCAGCTGCAGGATGGAGAAGGTGGCGTCCGGGTCTTCGGCCAGGGCGTCGCAGCCGTCCACGATGTTGATCAGGATGCGCGGTGGCCCGCCATGGTCGCCGCGGATGTTCTGCATCAGCCACTGGATGCTTGCCGGCAGGCTGCGCTCCAGCGTGGCCAGGTCGTAGCCGGCGGACTGCATGCCGGCCGGGCTGAGGTAGATTTCGTGCAGGGTGTTGGGCACGCCGTAGTCCCTGAGCTTGAGCATCGACGGGGCGGGGGTGAAGACGCCGTCCGGTGTCTCCAGGCCCAGCGCGGTGAAGGCAAAGCAGCCGGTGGTGTCGATGGCGTGGTCGCGCAGGTAGACCATGAAATCGTCGTCCACCTCCAGGTCTTCGGGCATGGAATAGTCCAGCGTGCCCAGGTGGATGTTCTTGAAGCCGAACTCGCGCAGCTTGGGCAGGATGGCTAGCTTGTCGCGCAGGGTCTGGCCCACGCGCGAGCCCACCGGGTTCTCGCGCAGCGACAGGTCGATCAGATAGGGGTCGATGTTGCGCAGCAGTGCGGTCTTTTGACGGGCTGCGGCGAGTTGCTGGTGGGCGTGCTGCAAGGCATGGGGTGCAGAGTGCATCGGTACGTGTTCCGTGGCGTTGGTGGAGAGCGTGACGCGGTATTTAACCATTGCGGCATGGCAGGGTCATGACCGCCCCCAGAACAATGCCAGGTAAAGAAGCGCGGCCCGCGTCGGAATGGCGGTGAAAGCAGGTAAAAAGGGCGGATGTTTGATCGTGTGTTGAAGCGTTCCCTGGCCTGGGGCCTGGGACTATGGTGGAGTGTTTGCGCCGTCGGTTTGCAGGCGGCCGAGTTAGCCAATGTGGGCAAGGGCGCGCTGGTGCTGGATGTGTGCAAGATCCATTTGCCAGGCGATGCCTTGCGTACCTTCTGGCGCGGGCCCGATGGCCAGGCTCTTGCCGGCCTGCCGCAGGTGGACGGCTGGCTGCGTACCCGTAGCGAGCGGCTGCTGTGCGGTAGCAATGCCGGCATCTACGGCAAGGACCTGCGGCCCATCGGGCTGTATGTGGAGGACCGCCAGGTCTTGCGCCGCCTGAGCACCCGCAAGGACGGCTATGGCAACTTCTACCTGCAGCCCAACGGTGCCTTGGTGTTGACCGAGCAAAGCGCCACCATCTGGGAAACCGATGCTCTGGCCACTGTTTGGGACCAGCTGGCGCCCAGTGTGCGCTTCGCCACGCAGTCGGGGCCGCTGCTGTTGCAGAACCGGCAGATCAACCCGCTGTTTACCCCCGGATCGGACAACCGCTTGGTGCGCAACGCCGTGTGCACCCGCACGCCACAAGAGGTGGTGCTGGCCAAGAGCCGCTACCCCATCAACTTCTACGATTTTGCCAACATGCTGCGCGACAGCCTGGGCTGCCAGGACGCGCTGTACCTCGACGGCTCCATCTCCGAGCTGTTTCCACTGGAAGGCGGGCTAGGCGCGCCGCTGGGGCCCATGCTGGGCGTGGCCGTGCCGCTCAAATGAACAACTGAAAATTTAAGGAAATAGTGGCTCTCGCGCAGATGCTACCGGCGGCAGCAGCTATTAATTGTGTAGCGTTTTGCGTACCCAGGCCTCGAACTCCGGCAGCGGCAACGGGCGGCTGAACAGATAGCCCTGGTAGGCGTGGCAGCCGTGGCGGGCCAGGAAGTCGCGCTGGGCCTCGGTCTCTACCCCTTCGGCGATCACGTCCACGCCCAGGCTGTGCGCGAGGTTGATCACCATACAGGCGATGGCCGCGTCGTTCGGGTCGGTCAGCAGGTCTTTGACGAAGCTTTGGTCGATCTTGATTTGCTCCAGCGGCAGCAGCTTGAGGTGGGACAGCGACGAATACCCGGTGCCGAAGTCGTCCAGCGAGAAGCCCACGCCCACGCTTTTCAGCGCATTCATCTTGGCGCCGACCTCGGTGATAGAGGCCACCAGCAGGCTCTCGGTCAGCTCCAGCTTCAGGCGCTGCGGGTTGGCGCCAGTGTGGCGCAGCACGCTGAGCACCTGGTCCACAAAATCGGGCTGGCGAAACTGCCGTGGGCTGACGTTGACCGACAGCGTCAGCGCGGCCAACTCTGGAATGACGGCCCACTGCGCCAATTGCGCACAAGCCGCGTGCAGCACCCACAGGCCCAGCGGCAGTATCAGGCCGGACTCCTCCGCCAGCGGGATGAATTCGGCCGGCGACACCATGCCACGCTGCGGGTGCAGCCAGCGCACCAGGGCCTCGGCGCCGGTGACCTGCAGCGAGCCCAGCATCTGCGGCTGGTAGTACAGCTGGAATTCGCTCTGCGCCAAGGCTTCGCGCAAGCCCATCTCCAGTGCCGAGCGCGCATGCACCACGGCCTGCATTTGCGGGTCGAAGAAGCACAGGGTGTTGCGGCCCGCCGCCTTGGCCTGGTACATGGCCATGTCGGCGCGTTTGAGCGGCTCCTCCAGCCCCTCGGGCTGGGGGCCGAACAGGGTGATGCCCAGGCTGGGCGTGACGTGGTAGCGGGTGCTGCCCAGCAGGTAGGCCTGGTTGAGGGTGGCCAGGATTTTCTCGCCGGCCGACCGCGCCTGCTGGGTGGCCAGGGGGGGCTGCGCGTCCAGGTCGGCTAGCATGACCACGAATTCGTCGCCGCCCAGGCGGGCCACGGTGTCGCTATCGCGCACGCAATCTATCAGCCGCTGGGCCACCTGCTGCAGTAGCTGGTCGCCCATTTCGTGGCCGTAGCTGTCGTTCAGGGTCTTGAAGTTGTCCAGGTCGATGAACAGCAGGGCGCCATGGCGGGCGTGGCGCAGGCAGGCAGCCATGGCCTTGTCCAGGCGGTCCAGCAGCAGGCGCCGGTTGGGCAGGCTGGTCAGCTGGTCGGAGAAGGCCAGGTGCTTGGCCTGGGCCTCGGCGTCCTTGCGGTCGGTGATGTCGATGGAGATGCCGCCCACCGCATCCAACTGGCCCTGGCGGTTCTGTAGCGGAAATTTGATGGTGTAGTAGCAACGCCGGCCGTTTGGCGTTTCGGCCCAGCCTTCGTTGACCCGTTGCTGGCCGCTGTCCAGCACCTGCTGGTTTTCCATCGCGTATTGCTGCGCCAGGGTGACGGGGAAGACCTCTTCCATGCGCCGGCCCACGGCGTCGGCACGCGGGGTGGCAGTGTCGTATTCCCACTGGCGGTTGACCAGCTGCAGGTGCTGATCGCGACCGGTGACGTAGATGGATACCGGCGCAAAGTCCAGCAGGTTGCCCATGAAGATCTGCGTCTCTTGCAGCTGCAACTCGGTACGCCTGCGCGCCGTGATGTCGCGCCAGTACACGATCACCACCTGCTGGCCGGCGGCAGTGAGTGGGGTGGACACATAGCGCTCCAGGATGCGGCCGTCGTGCAGCTCGAACTCTTCAGGCTGGCCGGGTGTGCCCCAGTACGCATGCAGGTCCTCAGGTTCTGCCTTTGGCGAACGGATCTGTTGCCAGCAATGTTGCCGCAGCTCGACCGGGTTGAGCCGCTGCAGCATGTCCGGCGGGATGGACCAGATCTGCACGAAACAGGGGTTGAAAGCCACCAGTTCACCCTGTGGGCCGATGGCGGTTGCGCCGTCTGGCGATGCGTCCAGCATGGCACGCAGCAGGGCCAGGGCGGCGTGCGGGTCGGTCGCCGCTGGCGCGGTGCTGTCTGCCAGGGCCGCAGTTAGCAGGTCATCCAAGGGGTGCATAGGCCGTGGGCGTTGGGAGGCCAGCGGTGTGGTGCTGGCGGGCGGGGTCACAGGGCAGGCAAATATGCCCGCAATCTACCTGCAACTGCCAACGTTGACCAGGGGCGCGTGCGGGTGCGGCGTTGCGGGTACGCAGCAGCGGCCAGGGGGATTTAAGCGAAAAAGGCTTCCAGCGCAGGTTGAACGTGCGCATGGCGCTATTAAATACGTAGCGTTTTGGATGGACCATGGACGCTACCGGGTGGCCGCGCGCTAACGTGTGTTGCCGGACTTGGACGGCAGGTTGAGGTTGATCTGCGTGAGCCTGACGCGGACCTTTTCAGCCGATATCGCGCCTTCTACTTCCCGCAGGTTGACGAACAGATCGCCCTTGCTGATGAGGACGTGGCCCACGGTGTAGGGCTTGTCTTGAAAGCGCACCTCGGTGCCCGGCTTGAGCAAGGGCATCCACAGCGTGGGTGGGTCCAGAAACGGGGCCTTGACGGGTACCGGTGCCGCTGCTGGAGTGGCGGCTGGCGCGGCCGTGGGCGCAGTGACCTGGAGAGGCGTGGCTGGGGCTGCTGGCGTCGATGCGGGGCTGTCAAACAGTTCGTCAAAATCGTCGCTCAACTGCAGATCTCCCTTGTCGATGGCTTGAGGTTCATACGCTGTATCGGACCGGCGCTGGGTAAAAAGGTTCATACCTGTTCTACCCGCCTCGGGCCCGCTATGCGTAACTCATTGTATCGACGCCACGCAAACCGCCCGCTTGTGCGCAGGCTAAGCCAGGTGTTTTAACAGGGCTTTGGCCACGGGCTCGGACGAGGCCGGGTTTTGGCCCGTAATCAGCAGGCCGTCGGCCACCACATAGGGCTGCCAGTCGGCCACTTTGGAGTAGCTGCCGCCTCGGGCTTGCAGCATGTCTTCCACCAGAAACGGCACGACCTCGGTCAGGCCTACGGCGGCTTCTTCGGTGTTGGTAAAGCCGGTGACAGCCTTGCCCGCGACCACCGATGTACCGTCGGCATTCTTGGGGTGGCGCAGTACGCCGGGCGCGTGGCATACCGTCGCCACCGGCTTGCCGGCGGCCAGCATGGCCTCGATCAGGGCGATGGATGTGGCGTCTTCGGCCAGGTCCCACAGCGGGCCGTGGCCACCGGGGTAGAACACCGCGTCATAGTCGGCGGCCGATAGGCTGGCGAGTTTGTGGGTGCTGGCCAGCACGGCCTGGGCGGCGGCATCGGCCTTGAAGCGTTCGGTGGCCGGGGTCTGCGCGCTGGGGTCGTCGCTCTTGGGGTCCAGCGGGGGCTGGCCGCCCAGGGGTGAGACCAGGGTGACGTCCACGCCCGCGTCCTTGAAGACGTAGTAGGGCGCAGCGAATTCTTCCAGCCAGAAGCCGGTCTTGCGGCCAGTGTTGCCGAGTTGGTCGTGCGAGGTCAGCACCATCAGAATTTTGCTCATCTTGTTTCCTTGTATTGGTGGGGTGGAGTTAGTCGTTGGCCACGCGGATGACCAGCTTGCCGAAGTTCTTGCCTTCCAGCAGGCCTATGAAGGCATCGGGGGCGTTTTCCAGGCCGTCCACGACGTGCTCCTTGAACTTGACCTTGCCGGCAGCCAGCCAGGGGCCCATGTCCTTGGCGAACTCGGGGTAGCGGTGGCCGTAGTCGTCGAAGATGATGAAGCCCTGCATGCGGATGCGCTTGGTCAGCACCGTGCGCATCAGGCGGCTGCTGCGGTCCGGGCCGCTGGGCAGCTCGGTGGCGTTGTACTGGGCGATCAGGCCGCACAGCGGCACGCGGGCCTTGTTGTTCAGCAGCGGCAGCACGGCGTCGAACACCTTGCCGCCCACGTTCTCGAAGTACACGTCGATGCCCTGGGGGCAGGCCGCGGCTAGTTGGGCGGCCAGGTCGGGGCTGTGGTGGTCTATGCAGGCGTCAAAGCCCAGTTCTTCCACGGCCCAGCGGCATTTTTCTGCGCCGCCGGCGATTCCCACTACGCGGCAGCCCTTGAGCTTGGCGATCTGGCCCACGGTGGCGCCTACCGGGCCGGTGGCGGCGGCCACCACCACTGTTTCACCGGGCTGGGGCTGGCCAATGTCCAGCAGGCCCATGTAGGCGGTAAAACCGGGCATGCCTAGGATGCCCAGGGCGTAGGAGGGCGGTGCCAGTTTCGGGTCCAGCTTGGTCAGGCCCTTGCCGTCGGACACGGCGTAATCCTGCCAGCCGGTATAGGCCAGCACCCAGTCGCCCTCGGCAAAGCCGGGGTGTTGGCTGGTTTGCACGCGGCAGACGGTGGCGCCGACCATGGTGGCACCTACGGCCACCGGTGCGGCATAGCTGGGCGCATCGCTCATGCGGCCGCGCATATACGGGTCCAGCGACAGGTAGACCGTGCGCAGCAGCACCTGGCCCGGGCCGGCCACGGGTACGGGGCCGCTGGCCAGGTGGAAGTTGGCGGCGGTGGGCGCGCCGTGTGGGCGGGATGCCAGCTGGATTTGGCGGTTGGCAGTGGTGGTTTGGTTCATGTTCTGGGTTCTCCGGGTGGGGGTTACAGTGCGGCTTCCAGGATACGGCGGCTGATGGCGGGCGTGATGTCACCGTGTTCGCTGAGCTGGGTCATGCCGTGGTCCTGCAGCTGCTGCACCACGGTATCGATGGCGTCCGCGCCCAGGCCGTAGCCGCTCAGGCGGGTGGCGATGCCCATGCGCTCGAAGAAGTTGCGGGTCTGGGCGATGGCGGCGGTGATGCGTTCATCGTCCGTGCCGGTGTGTATGCCCCAAACGCGCTCGCCATACTGCAGCAGCTTGTCGCGCTTTTGCACGCGGCGCTCTTCCAGCATGGCAGGCAGCACGATGGCCAGGGTGCGGGCGTGGTCGATGTTGTGCAGGGCGGTCAGCTCGTGGCCCACCATGTGGGTGGCCCAGTCTTGCGGCACGCCGGCGCCGATGAGTCCGTTGAGTGCCAGGGTGGCGGCCCACATCAGGCTGGCGCGGTCGTCGTACACCGGTGTGGGTGCTGCCAGCAGGCGCGGGCCGATCTCCACCAGGGTCTGCAGCAGGCCTTCGGCAAACCGGTCTTGCACCGGCGCGTTGACCGGGTAGGTCAGGTACTGCTCCACGGTGTGGACGAAGGCGTCGACCACGCCATTGGCCAGTTGCTGGGGCGGCAAGGTGTAGGTCTTGGTCGGGTCCAGCACCGAGAACAGCGGGAACACCTTGGCGCTGCGGAAGGGCAGCTTGGCACCGACGTCGCGCCGGGTGATGACGCCGCCGTTGTTCATCTCCGAGCCGGTGGCGGGCAGGGTCAGCACCGCGCCAAAGGGCAGGGCCTGGCCGATGTTGCGGCCGCGCTGCAGCAGGATGTCCCAGGCATCGCCTTCGAACAGGGCCGCAGCGGCGATGAACTTGGTGGCGTCAATTACCGAGCCGCCGCCCACGGCCAGCAGGAAGTCGAAGCCCTCGGCCCGGATGCGGGCCACGGCCTGCAGGGCGGTATCAAAGCTGGGGTTGGGCTCGATGCCGGCAAACGTGCTGTGCTGGCGCGTGCCCAGGGCCTGGCGCACTTCGGCCAGGGTGCCGGTTTTTTCGGCGCTGGCGCCGCCGACCAGGATCAGCACCTTGGCGCTGGCGGGCACCAGCTTGGCGAGGTCGGCAATGCGGTCCTTGCCAAAGACGATGTGGGTGGGGTTGTGGAAGTCAAAGTTCAGCATGGGGGTTCCTTGTTTGTAGAACGAATGGTTTTAAATAGACCGGTCGGCTAGTTGGGTCGGCGAAAAAAATGATGGACATGCATGGCTCAGGCGGTGCGTGGGCCCAGCAGCAGTTCGGTGCTGCGGGTGGCTTGGTCAAACGCGCTGCCGTCGCGGCGCAGCTTGGACAGGAGGCTGGCGCCCAGCCATAGCGCGTACAGGGTTTCGGCGGTGCTGGGGGCGTCCAGGCTGGCGGGCACGGAGCCGTCCAGCCGGGCTTCTTCCAGGCACAGGGCCAGGCGTTTTTGTACGCCGTCGGTGCCTTCGCGCAGGGTCTTACGCATGGGCTCAGAGATGTCGGCCACTTCGGCGCTGAGCTTGACGATCAGGCATTTGGGGCTGGACGCAGGCTCTGTGCTGTCGCCCACGCCGCATTGCGTGACGTTCCAGTACGACCAGTAGCGCATCAGCCGGGCACGTGCCGGCGTGCCGTCGGGTCGCAGCAACGCGTCCAGCTGCTGCAGATAGCGCTCGATATAGCGCGCCAGCAGCACCTCGCCAAAGCGTTCCTTGGAGCTGAAGTAATGGTAGAACGAGCCCTTGGGCACGCCCGCGCTGGCCAGTATCTCGGCCAGGCCCACGCCCACGAATCCCTTGCTGGAGATCAGGCGTTCTCCGCAGTCGAGGATCTGGTTACGGGTGGGGGAGGCGTCGGCAAGCATGGGTTGGATTGTGGATCAAGTAGACCAGTCGTCTGGTTTGGGCGCATGAAAAACCCGCCATAGAGGCGGGTTTTAGTGGAAGGCTTTTGCTATGAAATATGTAGCTTCTTGCGTAGGTAGATATTGGGCGGATTCAATCCCAAGTGCAACACGAGGGTCATTGGATAGTAGCGTGCTGGGGATGGTGTTTGAGCAAGAAGTCGCGATAGACCTCGATAGGCGAATGCGCATTCAAGGTCTTACGCGGACGGTTGTTGATCTCGTCGGCAATCGCATCGAGTTGCTCCTGGGTCACTTCAGACAGATCCATGCCCTTGGGCAGATACTGGCGCACCAGGCCATTGGTGTTCTCGTTGGTACCGCGTTGCCAAGGGCTGTGGGGATCGCAGAAGTACACCGCAATACCGGTATTGGCGCTCAGCTCCTTGTGGCGGGCCATCTCGCTGCCCTGGTCATAGGTCATGCTGTGGCGCATAGGCTGGGCAATGGAGCGCAGCTTGTCTGTAAAAGCCTGCAACACGTTGGCCGCACAGCCGGGCTTGGGGTGGGGCAGGTGCACCAGAATCAGCAAACGCGAGGAACGCTCCACCAGCGTGCCCACGGCACTGGCATTGGCCTGGCCCTTGATCAAGTCCCCTTCCCAGTGGCCGGGAAAGAGCCGGTCGTTCACCTCCGGCGGGCGCACATGGATGCTGAGCATGTCCGCGATGCGGGCCCGCCGCTGCGTGCCTCGGGTGCGTGGCATGCGCTTGGAGCGCGCATAGCGCAAGCAGGCAATCAGCTCTTTGCGCAGCTCGCCTCGGGGCTAGGCGTAGATGGCGTTGTAGATGGTTTCAGAGGACACGCGTTGCGTCCCCTCCAGAGGGAATTGACGGGCCAGGTAAAGGGATATCTGTTCAGGAGACCATTTGCGTTTGAGGAGTGAGCAGACCTGAACAAACAAAGCCCCAGTGTGGACAAGTTTAGGTGCTGGACGCGAGCGCTTGCGCCTGCGGGTGCAGCGCTGCTGGGCAAAGGTGCCACTGTAAGCGGCCACAGGTGCATTGCGCTCAATCTCGCGGCTGACGGTAGAGGGCGAACGGTGCAGCATGCGGGCAATGGCGCGGATGCTAAAGCCTTGCTCTCGGTACTGCGCCAGCGCGATGCGTTCGTCTGGCTGCAGTTGCTGGTACTGGCGGGGTTTTGTCATTTCTGCACCTTAGTTGAATAAGGTGTTGCACTTCAGATTTGAGTCCGCCTTGCGCTAGAGGCCTGTTTCGTTCCTAGTGGATGAACTTCACCGCCGCAATCGCCAGCCAGCCCAGCACAAAGTTCAGCACCACCAGGTTGTGGATTTGGCCGGCGGCGCGCGCGGCGGTGGGCCATTCGGCGGCGGCTACAGCGCGCTTGAACTTGGCAAAGCCGGCAAAGTAGATATGGCCAAACACCAGCACCATCAGCAGGCCCAGGCCGGCCATCAGGCTCCAGCCCAGGGGCAGACCCGCACCGGCGGCGCGGGCGGCCTTCATGCTGCTGCCATACATATGGCCGCCAGTGGACAGCAGAAGCACGATGGCGCCCAGTACCAGGCGGAAGAAGCGCTGCATCACCTGCACCATCAGCCGGGCGCGCGGCTGGGCCTCCATGGCGACCAGGGCGGCGGGGCGCAGGGCGAACAGCATGAAGGTCATGCCACCCATCCAGACGATGGCGGCCACTAAATGGAGAAAGGCAAAGGCTTCAAACAACATGGCGGTATCTCGTGGGGGAAAGCTGCATTGTGACCGCCTCCGGTCCCTGGGCCCACGGCATGCTGCTAAATCTATAGCTGCCAGCGCAGGATCTATCTGCGCTAGCGCCGGTTTTTATCCTGAAACTCAGGCGTAGGTGTTGAGCTGGGTGCCCAGGCTGCCTGAGGTGGCCAGTGTCGGTGCGGGTGCGGGCTGGGGCAGGGCGTCTAACAATGTCTGCGCGTTGCTTTCCTGTTGGTCCAGGGCTTTTTTCAGCACGCGGATGTTCAGGCTGTCGGACGCGGGGGCTTGTGCGGCGGCGGTGGCCGACTGCACGGCCGTGGTGTTGGCAATTCCCATGGTGCGGGTCTCCTGGCGGGGCGTAGAACGCGGTTCCTGGTTATCGGCGGTTTGCGGGCAGTCTGGAGTCGGGATTTCCCGTTTTTATGAAAAAAGGGCTGTGGCGTACGTATTAACTGCGCAATCAGCTATTGAATACATAGCAACTACCAGGCGGCCAGCGCCTGGAAAAGCTGCTGGCGCGTGGCTGGCGGGGCAAAGCTGGCTTCGATGGAGGTGCGGGCAATGGTGCGCAGGTCGGCGTCGGTCCAGCCAAACGCGGCCTGGCAGCGCTGGTATTCACCCACCAGGCTGGCGCCCAGCAGCGAGGGGTCGTCGGTGTTCAGTGAGACGCGTACGCCGGCTCGGTATAGCCGGTCTACCGGGTGCTCGGCCAGCGAGGGGTAAACGCCCAGCAGCAGATTCGAGCTGGGGCAGATGCCCAGCGGTATCTGCCGATCCACCAGCAGGGCCACCACGGAGGGGTCTTCAATGGCGCGCACGCCGTGGTCGATACGGTCCGCGCCCAGCAGCAAGATGGCGTCGCGCACGCCCTCGGCTCCACTGGATTCACCCGCATGCACGGTGCGCCGCAGGCCGGCGGCCCCGGCGCGCTGGAAGGCTTCGGCAAAGCGTGGGCCGGTGCGGCCGGCCGCGGCTTCGTTGCCGTCTATGGACAGGGCCACCACGCGCGGATGGCGCAGCGCTACCAACTGCTCCACCAACTGCACCGCCGCGTTGGCCGACTGGGTGCGCAGCAGGCTGATGCACAGATTCACCGGCGGCAGACCGTCCTGCTCGGCGGCGCTCAGCCCGGCGTCTATGGCGTCCAGCATGGCTGGCAGCCGGCCATGCCAGGCCTTCCAGTGGCTGGGGTTGACGATCAGGTCGGCATAGCCCGCGCCGTTGTCGGCCAAGCGCTGGCTGTAGGCATAGGCCAATTGGGCTAGGCGCTCGGGCGTGTCGGCCAGCCCGCAGGCCCAGTCCAGAAAGTGCAGAAAGTCGCCCAGGCCCTGGAAGGCAAATAGCTGATCTACCGGCCGTGGCAGCGTTACACCCGCCTGCTGTGCCCAACTTGCCAGCAAGGCGGGCTCGAAACAGCCCTCCAGGTGGGCATGTACCTCGGCCTTGGGCAGAGTGCGCAGGCGGTCTTGGGCGATGCTGGTGGGGACGGGAGACGTATGCATACGGCATCTTAGAGCGAGTTCAAAGTCTTTTGGGAGGCCCAAAAAAAGACTTTGAACAGGTTTCTAGCCGTGGAATACCCGCCTACTGAAGGACGGCGCAAGAGCAGGGGAGCCCCTAGAATGAATGTATTCAAAAGTAAGGAGTGCGCATGGAAGCTTCTTATGAAGAGTTGATCGCGCAGGTCTTCACATTGCAAACCACCTTGGACCATGTGGGCGCTTATGTCTATGCCAAGGATTTGCAGGGCCGCTACACCTATGCCAACAGCATGGTGTGCAAGCAGTTCCGCTGTCGCCTGGACGAGGTGGTGGGCGCTGCGGACGACAAGTTTTTCGATCTGACGGTCCACAACCAATTCATGGCCAATGACCGCCACGTCATCGCCACGGGAGAGAAGGTCGAATTGGAAGAGGTCACTCTGGCCAAGGGCCAGCAGCAGCCCACGATCTGCTGGTCCGTCAAGCTGCCGCTGCGCGCACCAAGTGGCGAGATCGTTGGTCTGTGCGGCATTTCTACCGACATCACCGAGCGTCGACGCCTGGAGAGTACGCTGATGGCCCAGAAGACGCTGCTGGGTACGGTGCTGAATAATTTGGAGGCTCTGGTCTATATGAAGGACCGGCAGCGCCGTTATTTGTACGCCAATATCAACGCCGCCGAGTTGTTCGGCCAGACGCAGGAGAGCATCGTGGGCCTGACGGATGCGCAGATGATTCCCCCGGAGGAAGCGGAGCGTTTCGGCGTGATGGACCAGCAGGTGTTTGACAGCGGGCGTAAATCCACCGGCGAAGAAACCTTGGTGGACGCCGACGGCGTGACGCGCCACTACTGGTCCATCAAGGTGCCCATCACCAACCACGGCGTGGTGGACGCCTATGTGGGCATCTCCACCGATATCACCGAGGTCGTGCGGCTGAAAAACCAGTTCCGCCTGCTGGCCAATACCGATGCACTCACCGGCATCCTGAGCCGCCGGCATCTGCTGGAGCGGGCCGAGCAGGAGCTCAAGCGCGTGCGCCGCGCGCAGACGCAGATCGCGGTGATCGCCTTTGATATCGACAACTTCAAACTGGTCAACGACGGCTTCGGCCACTCGGTGGGCGACCGCGCCATCGTCGCCGTGGTGCAGGCTTGCCAGCGCAATCTGCGCGAGACCGACCTCTTCGGCCGCATCGGCGGCGATGAATTCGTGGTGGTGGCGGTGGATTCCGACCTGGCGGGCGCCCTGGCTCTGGCCGAGCGTATGCGCCAGGGCGTGGAGCAGGCGCTGTGCTTGTCCAACGACGGCAGGCCTGTGCGCCTGAGCTCCAGTTTCGGCGTGGTGATGTCCGAGCCCGATGCCACGTTGGACGAGTTGCTGACCCATGCCGATGGCATGCTCTACCGCGCCAAGCGTGCCGGGCGCAATCGTGTATGGCATTTGCCCAGCGACCCGCCATGAAAACCCTGAACCTGGTGGGCGCGGGGCGCGTGGGCCAGACCCTGGCACGCTTGTGGCAGCAGCAGGGCAGCTTCGCCGTACAGGACGTGCTGACCACCTCCTTACCACGCGCCGAGCTTGCCTGTGCTTCCATTGGCGCGGGCCGGGCGGTGGACAACCCGCAGGCCCTGCGCTCCGCCGATGTGTGGATGCTGGCCGTGCCGGATGCGCAGATTTCCGCCGCAGCCCAGGCGCTGGCGGCGGCCTTGCCTGCCAATGCCACACCTGCGCTGGCCTTCCACTGCAGCGGGGCCTTGGGCCATGGGCTGCTAGCACCGCTGGCTGAGCGGGGCTGGCAGACGGCCAGTGCGCATTGCATTCTGAGTTTCACCTCGGTAGACGCGGCCGTGGCCCAGTTTGCCGGTACCGCCTGCGCGCTGGAAGGTGACCCGGCGGCCTGCGAAATTTTGCGGAGCGCCTTCACGGCCATTGGTGCGCAATGCTTTGGCGTGGCCACGGAGCACAAGCTGCTGTACCACGCTGCGGCGGTGTTTGCCACCAACTTTCTGCCGGTGCTGCAGAGCGTGGCTGAAGACGCCTGGCGTAGCAGTGGCGTGCCGGCGGAGCTGATCCCAGGCCTGCGCCGCATGTTGCTGAACAATGCCGTGGCCAATATCACCGCGCTGGGTCCCGCCGCCGCGCTGACCGGGCCGGCCGCGCGCGGCGACACCGCGGCCATTGCCCGCCAGGCGCAGGCCGTCACGGCCTGGGACGCCCAGGCCGGCGCGGCCTATGAGGCGTTGAGTGCGCTGGCTTTGCGGATGGCCGGTAAAACCTAGAGCCCCAGTACCACCATCAGGCGGCTGGCACAGGCACGCAAGGGAGCGCAGGGCGAGTGCAGTGCAAACTCCAGGCAGCTGCTGGCGTAGCCACGGTCATGCATCAGCCGTGCGGGGTCTATATCACGGCCCTGGCCAGCCATCAGCCATTTGAAGTCCACCTCCAGCAGCAGGCCGCTGGGCGATGCCCCCGCCGTGCCGCTGTCTAATGTCATCGTGTCCGTATACATAAAAGCTCCGCCGAAAATGAGGCTGGCTGTCCATTTCAATATAGGCAAGGCCATGCAGAACAAGGGCTGGAATAAAGCCCTGGATAGGCTGTATATGGGGCCTTATTTACATAACGCATCAGGCACACAAAGCGGCTACCTGAAACAAACGTGAAACAATATTGCAATGCCAAAAAATGCACGTAAATCCCTGTTTCTGGTCGTTACCGGCCTGTGGCTGGCCTTGCCTGCACTGGCCCAACTGCCGCAGCGCAATCTCACGGTAGAGCTGCGCCAGATCGACGAATCCGCGGCCTACACCGTCAGCACCCAGGCCACCAGCGCCCCGCTGGTGGCGCAGCAGGTGCAGGTGCGCAATGGCGAAAAGGCCACGCTGCACATGGGCCAGACCGTGCCGATCCGTTTCGTGCAGTCGGTGGTGGGGGGCAGTAGCAGCCAGTCGGGCAGCAGCGGAACCGGCAGTAGCAGTGGCGGCGGCGTCAGCTTCGGCATGGTGTGGATGCAGGCTGGCCAGAGCATGGCGGTGCAGCCGCGCTGGCCCGGTGGCAAGCAGCCGGTGGCGGTGCAGATCGAGGTCCAGGCCGCCAGCGTGGAGGCGCCCACGGGCAACGCCGAGCTGCCCAGCCAGTCGCGCAGCCAGATGGCCACCACGGTCAGCGCGGCGCTGGGCCAGTGGGTCACGGTGGCCGCTACCGGTGCGCAGGCCCAGGCCAATACCTACAGCAGCGAAGCCGTGGCGGAGACGCGCCGCCTGGTGCAGATCCGTGTGCTGGCGCCTTGACGCCATGGTTTGGCTGCGCTTGTTGCGTTATGGGGTGCTGGCGCTGGCTGCGGGGCTGGTCCATGCCGAGCCCGTGGTCTATGCGATCGATCCTGCGCGCACCGTGACCCAATATGAACTCGGCAGTCTTCAGAGCGGCCGGTTCGAGCAGCACTCGGGCAGCATTCAACTGGACCTGCAGGCCAAAACCGGCTGGGCCAATGTCAATATTGCCGCGGCTTCAGTGCGCTCAGGCGTGGCTTTCATCGACAGCATTTTGCAAAGCGCGGAGCTGTTCAACGCCAGCCAGTACCCGACCATCCGTTTCGTGGGTGACCAGTTTCTGTTCAACGGCGACACCCTGACCGAGGTGGGCGGCAGTCTGACCCTGCTAGGCAAGACCCTGCCCGTGGTCTTGCACGTCACTCATTTTGTCTGCACAGTCCCGCCCGCGCCCGAGGCGTGCTCCGGTCGCTTTGAAACCACCATAGACCGCACCGACTACGGTATGGACATGGGCGTCAGTTGGGGCTTGCCCAAGGCTGTGCACCTCTTGGTACAGATGGAAGCAGTGCGTCCGCCTGTGGCAGATGCGCTACTAATTCAATAGCTGCTTGCGCAGATATCTACTGCGCTAGAGCCTCAATTTCTATAAATTTTCAAGCGCTTTGGGGTTGCACCGCCCGGCGCAGCCGACCCGGCGCCACGCCGTACAGCTGCTGGAAATGCCGGATGAAATGCGAGGCGTCGGCAAAGCCGCATTCATAGGCAATGGAACTGACGGGCGAGTCGGATGTGGTCAGCAGCCAGCGGCCGTATTTGAGCCGCGAGTTGCGGTAGAACTCGGACGGCGACGCACCGGTCTCGGCCATGAAGACCCGCTCCAGCTGGCGGCTGCTGGTCTCCACCAGGCGGGCGATCACGGCGATCTCCAGCGGCGTGGTGATGTTTTTTTCCATCAGCATGATGGCCTGGCGCAGCTTGTCGTTCTCCGTTGACGCATAGCCCAGCGCGTGCCGGCGCGTGACGTGGGTGGAGGATCGTTGCGACACCGTCATTTGGTGCACTACCTTGGCCGCGCGGTCCGGCCCGCAGTGGCGGCGGATCAGCTCGGTGGCCAGCTCGATGATGGAAATGCCGCCGGCGCAGGTGATGCGGTCGCCGTCGAACAGGTAGTCGGCATTCGTCGCAAACGCCTGGGCCGGGAACATCTTCTTCCAGTCGTTCACGTGGAAGGGGTGCACGCAGGCCACCTTGCCCTGCAGCAGCCCGGCCTGGGCCAGCGCGAAGCTGCCGGTGCAGATGCCGATCAGCGGCGTACCGGCTGCAGCCACTTCTTGCAGAAAGCTGGTGTAGCGCCGGTCTACTTTGTCCATGAAGGGCAGCAGCCCGCCGATCACCGCCACGTAGTCGAACTGGTGCTGGCTCGATAGCGACTGCTGCACAGGAATCTCCACGCCGCAGCTGGCCTGGATAGGCTGGTCGGGCACGCCCAGCACCGTCCAGGTACAGCGCACCTGCCGGCTCTGGTCGCCTATGTCGGCTGCGTGCCGCAGCGCATCGCACAGGCCGGCCAGCGACAGCAGCGGAAAGCGCGGCCACAGCAGGATGCCGATGCGCAGCTCCACGCCCGATGGGTTCAGCGGCGGACGTTCCTTCGAGGCGTCCAGCAGGCCGACCAGTTCGTTCGCGCCTTGCTTGGCCGGGGGTTTAGGGGTTTTTACCGTATGTCGCATACGTTCAATTTACAGGCAAGCGCTTCCTATGCCAAGTGGGGGGTGATTTTGAACAATCGTGCCACGCCAACGCGTAACCCAGAAGCCTTCTTCCAACTTGCAGGAACCACCATGAAACCACTCTTTATCACCCGGCTGTTGTGCACCGTGCTCGGCGCTTTCGCGCTGCTGCCCTCCGTGCAGGCGCAAACCCCTTCCACCATAGACAAAGGCAATTTGACCATCGCCTTCACCGGCGACATGCCCGGCACCGGCTACCAGGACGGCCTGATGGTCGGTTACGACGGCGAGATCCTGCAGCGCATCGCTGACGCGGTGAAGCTCAAGGTGAAACCGGCACTGATGGAGTGGTCGGGCACCATCGCCTCGGTACAGGCCAAGCGCGTGGACGTGATGGCCGGCACCATGGGCTGGACAGAGCAGCGCTCAAAAATCATGACGCTGAGCGACCCGATCCATTACTTCAAGAACGGCATCACCCAGTCGAACAAGACCAACTGGTCGCACCTGAAGGACCTGGAAGGCAAGAAGGTCGGCACGATCACCGGCTTCTCCTTCATCCCCGAGCTGCGCAAGATTGCCGGTCTGCAATTGACCATGTACGACACCTCGGACGCTGCCGTGCGCGATCTGCTGGCCGGCCGCATCGACGCGGTGATTGGCGACCCGCCGGTGATGCAGTACGCCATCTCGCGCAATCCGCAGTGGAACGTGCGCTTCAACGCCTTCGTCGACGCCAACCCCGACTTCCCGCTGCTGACCGGTCTGGGCCAGGTGGTGTTTGGTTTGAACAAGGACAACCCGGAACTGGCCCAGGCGGTGAATACTGAAATCGCCAAGCTCTGGCAGGGCTGCGAGCTGAAGAAGATCGGCAGCAAGTACGGCCTGGTGCAAGACGTGTGGTACGTGCCCGCCGGCCAGAACTTCCGCGCCGGCGTCGACCGCCCGGCCGACTGGAAGCTGCCTTCCTGCAAGTAATCCACTGCCCAGTCTTCCAATAGCCCACCCACGCTGCCATGAACAACTCCCTGTTGCAGGTCCAAGGCCTGAAGAAAAGCTACGGCCAGACCGAGGTGCTGAAAGGCATTTCCTTTGATCTGGCCAAAGGCGAAACCCTGTCGCTGATCGGGCCTAGCGGGTCGGGCAAATCGACCTGCCTGCGCTGCCTGAATTACCTGGAGCGGCCCTCCGAAGGTTCCGTCCTGCTGGAGTCCGAGCGCATCGGCCAGCTGCCGGACAAGCGCGGTGGATTCCGCTTCATGAGCGACAAAGAGCTGGCGCCGCAGCGCACCGAGATCGGCATGGTGTTCCAGCTGTTCTACCTGTGGCCGCACTTGAACGTGCGCGACAACGTCGCCCTGGGGCCTATCCGCGCTGGCGGCATGTCCAAGGCCGAGGCCTACGAGCTGGCCGACGAGATGCTGGACAAGGTGCATCTTCGCCACAAAGCGACCGAATACCCGGAGCGCCTGTCTGGCGGCCAGCAGCAGCGCGTAGCCATCGCCCGGGCGCTGGCGCAGCGGCCCAAGCTGATGCTGTTTGACGAGCCGACCTCGGCGCTGGACCCGGAGCTGGTCGGCGAGGTACTGGGCGTGATCCGCGAGCTGGCGGAGGAGGGCCGCTCGATGATTTTGGTCACGCACGAGATCCGCTTTGCCCGCGACGTGGCCGACCGGGTGATCTTCATGGACGGTGGCCACATCGTCGAGCAGGGCGCCGCCGCCGATGTGATCAACCGGCCGCAGATGGAGCGCACGCGCAGCTTTCTCGGCCAGGTCGGCGCCGCGGCGGAAGCGGTGTCGTGATGGCCGCGTTCGATATTTTTGCGCGCATCCTGGCCACTCTGGCGCTGGGTGCGGTCACCGCTGTGCAGGTGGCCGTGGGCGCATTCGCCATCGCTGCGCTGCTGGGTTTGCTGCTGGCGATCTGCCGCACCTTCACCCACAGCCGGTTGTTGCAATGGGCGATTGCCGGCTACATCGAATGGATGCGCAATGTGCCGGCGCTGGCGCATCTGTTTCTGCTGTACTTCGGACTGGCGGCAGTCGGACTGCGGCTGTCGCCGCTGACGGCGGCCGTCATCGGCCTGGGCCTGGTGGGGGCGGCGATTCTGTGCGATGTGTTCGCGTCGGGCCTGAAATCCCTGCATGTCGGCCAGCGCGAAGCGGCTTTGTCGGTGGGCCTGACGCCTGTCAAGACACTGCGCCACGTGCTGCTGCCGCAGATGCTGCGCGTGACCCTGCCGTCGCTGGGCAACTATGTCAGCCAGTTGCTGAAAGACACATCCATTGCCTCTGCCATCGCCGCGCCGGAGATCATGTTCTTCGCCCGCAATCTGGTGACTTCCACCTTCGAGACCACGCTGATCTACCTGGCGGCCATGCTGCTGTACGCCGCCATGATTTTGCCGATCAGCTGGGCCTTCGCCCGCACCGAACGCCGCCTGGAGACACAGCGATGACCGTATTTTTCATGGCCTATCTGGAGTATTTGCCCGAGTGGTTGCCGCGCCTGGCCCGCGCCGCAGTGGTGACGGCGCAGCTGTCGGCGGTCGGCTTCATCGCTGCGCTGTTGGGTGGCGCGGCGCTGGTGGCGATGCTGCGCAGCGGCAACGGCCTGCTGCGCCATGCCGCCAATCTGTTCATCCAGACGCTGCGTACCGTGCCGCTGCTGGCTTTGCTGCTGGCGCTGTACTTTGCGTTGCCGCCGTTGGGCATTACCTTGTCGGGCTATTGGGCCGGCGCGCTGGGCCTGGGCCTGCATGGTGCTGCCTATGTGGCCGAGATCTTTCGCGGTGGGCTGAACGCCATCCACAAGGGCCAGCGCGAAGCGGCTTTGGCCGTCGGCCTGGCGCCGCGCCAGGTGTTCCTCCGCGTGGTGTTGCCGCAGGCGCTGCGCCTGATGCTGCCGCCGCTGCTGAACACCTATGTGGCGCTGCTGAAAGACAGTTCTCTCTGCGCTCTGATTGCCACCGACGAGCTGATGCTGACGGCCCGGGCCATGGCCAGCGAATTCTTTCTGCCGCTGCACATCTTTTTGCTGGTCGGCTTGTTCTACTTCGGCATCGCCTTTCCGCTGTCCATGCTGTCGCGCCTGTTCGAGCGGCGGCTGGCGCGCGGCCGCCGTGTGATGGGGGCCGTATGAGCGTGGCGAATGTGGCTTTTGGCTCGATAGAGCAGACCCAGCAGGCGCTGGCATCCGGCGCGCTGACCAGCGTGGCGCTGGTGCAGGAGCATCTGGACCGCATCACCCGCTGGGACCCGCAACTGCACGCCTTCATCGATGTGTATGCCGACGAGGCGCTGGCCGCTGCCGAAGGCCTGGACCGGCTGCGCCAGGCCGGCACGCTGCTGGGGCCGCTGCACGGCGTGACGGTGGCGGTGAAGGATTTGTTCGACATCCAGGGCAAGCCCATCACAGGCGGTTCGGCCGCGCTGCCACCGCGCACCTCCACGCTGACGGCCAGTGCGGTGCAGCGCTTGCGCAGCGCCGGCGCCGTCGTGCTGGGCAAGACGCACACGGTGGAATTTGCCTTTGGCGGCTGGGGCACGAATACGACCATGGGCACGCCCTGGAACCCCTGGGACCTGCAGACACACCGCGTGCCCGGCGGCTCCAGCAGCGGCTCGGCCGTGGCCGTGGCGGCCGGCATGGCCTGCGCGGCGATAGGCACCGATACGGGAGGCTCGGTGCGCATCCCCGCCGGCCTGTGTGGCCTGGTCGGGCTGAAGACCACCCACGGCCTGGTGAGCCGCCACGGCCTGCTGGAGCTGTGCCCGACGCACGATACCGTCGGCCCGCTGACCCGCAGCGTCCGAGATTGCGCGACGATGCTGGACGTGCTGGCCGGGCCGGACGCGCTGGACCCGGTGTCGCGCCTGGCGCCCACGCGCTCGGTGGCGCAGGGGCTGGAGAAAGACATGCAGGGCTTGCGGGTGTGGACGCTGCCATGGGCCGAGCGAGAGGATGTGGACGCCGAGGTATTGCGTGCCTACGACCGGGCGTTAGATACGCTGGCGGGCTTGGGCATGCTGCTGGTGGAGCGGCCACTGCCGCACAGCCTGGAGCAATCCATGCGCATCGCCGGCAGCCTGATGAGTGCCGAGGGCTATGCGCATCTGGGCCCCTTGTTCGAGCGCCGCGAGCTGCAGTTCGACCCGAATATCCAGCGCCGCATCCTGCTGGGCCGCGACATCGGCGCGGCGCAGTACATCCATTTGTTACGCCAGCGCGAACAGGCCAAGGCCGCGATGCTGGAGGCCATGGACGGGGTGGACGTGTGCGTGTTCCCGACGAATGCCATCAGCGCGATACCGCTGACTGAAGTGGACGAGTTGGCCACGCCGCTGTCGCGCTTCGGTCGGTTTGTGAACCTGCTGGACCTGTGCTCGGTGGCCGTGCCGGCGGGCTTGTCGTCGGCCGGCATGCCGATCTCGGTGCAGTTCATCGGCCGGCCGTTTGCCGAGCCGACGATTCTGTGCGCCGCGTTTGCTTTCGAGCAAGCCACGCCGTGGGGCCAGGCTGTGCCGCCCGGCCTGGCCTGAGGCTGCTTGCCATGTGCCCCGTGCTTGCGCTATCGCTGCTGGTATTTGCCGGATTGTGCTGGGTCGGGGCTGCCACTGCGCAAAGCGTGGCGCTGGACCGCATCGCCGCCAAGGGCGTGGTCAGTGTTGGCTATATCGCTACGCCCGGCACGTTTGCCTTCGAGGATGCACAGGGTAATACCGTGGGCTACTCCATCGACCTGTGCCTACGTGTGATCGACAACATCCGCAAGAGCCTGAAGCGCCCGGACCTGCGGGTGCGCTACACCCAGCTCACAGGCGCCCAGCGCATCCCGATGTTGAAGGCCGGCGAGATCGACATCGAGTGCGGTGGCAACACGAATACGGTTGCGCGGCAAAAGGACGTGGATTTCTCCTACACCTTCTTCACCACCGGTGCCCGGCTGCTGACGCTGAAATCATTCCCGGTGCAGGGCAACAACGACCTGTGGCAAAAGCGTGTGGCCGTCAGCAAGGGCACGACGGCCGAGAGCCTGGTGCGCCAGCTGCAAACTGAACAGAACCTGCAGGTGATCAGCGTAGGCACCGACCCGGAAGGTGTTGCGCTGGTGGAGCGAGGCCAGGCAGATGCATTTGCGCAGGACGACATCCTGCTCTACGGCCTGCTCAGCGCCTCGCCGCGCAAAGACCAGCTGATGGTGAGCGGCCGTTTCATGTCGGTCGAACCGTACGCCTTCATGTTGCCCAAGGGCGATGTACCGCTGCGCGAAATTGTCGACAAGACCTTGCTGGGTTTGATGTCGTCTGGCGAGCTGCTCGGCCTCTACAAGAAATGGTTTGACACCGTCGCATTGCGCGTGCCGATGAATGTCTACATGCAGGAGAACCTGCGCTTCCCCAGCAAATACGGCGTCCCCTGATCGCCATTGAAAGACTGAAACGTCATGTTGTCCCTCCACAATTTCAGTATCCGGTTGCGCTTTTATCTGGTGCTGGCCTGCGTCTCCCTGTCCTTGCTGGTGCTCGGCGGCTGGGGCTGGGTCTCGGGTGTGCAGGCCAACCAGAGCACTGCCGATCTGTTTACCCGCGCCAATGCGGCTGCCGCCGACGTGGCCGTGATGCGTGAATCGCTGGGCTTGGTGCGGCGCTGGGAAAGCTCGGCGATTGCCATCGGCACCTCGAACGCCGACCAGGTGCATGCGCTGATCGGCCGGTGGAAAGCCGAGGTGCAGAAAGTGCAGCAGGTCGGCGCAAAAATCCGCCAGGCGAACCCGGCCGACGCCGAGATCGCCAAGCTGGTGGCCAACCAGGATAGGCTGATGCAGAACTACGCCGCGACCATGGGGCCGGCCTTGGAACAGCTGGAGTCGGCGGTGATCGACAGCCTGTCGGCGCTGGTGTTCTCGACCAAGGTGGACAAGAGCTTCCAGGCGCTGGGCGATAACACGTTACGCCTGATCGCCGCGCAGCAAGAGGCGGCGGTGCAGGCGCACCAGCAGATGCAGGCACAGTCCACCGCCGCATCCTTGCTGCGCCTGGGCCTGGTAGGCCTGACCCTGCTGCTGTTCGTGCCGCTGATGTGGCTGACGCTGCAGTCGATTTGCCGGCCGCTGGACCATGCCGTGGCGTTGGCCCGGCGCATCGCCACCGGCGATCTGGGCCAGACCATCGTGGTGCAGGGGCGGGACGAGACGGCGCAGTTGCTGCGGGCGCTGGATGCGATGCAGGCCTCGTTGCGTACCGTGGTTGGTGAGGTGCGCGATTCTGCCGAGTCGATCAAGGCCGCCAGTGCCGAGGTCGCCAGCGGCAACCAGGACCTGAGCCAACGCACCGAGCAGGCGGCCAGCAATTTGCAAGGCACGGCATCGTCGCTGTCGGACCTGACCGGCACGGTGGGGCAGTCGACCCGGTCGGCCCGGCAGGCCAACCAGCTGGCGTCTTCCGCCGCAGAAGTGGCAGCGCGCGGCGGCGCGGTGGTGGCCCAGGTGGTGGCCACCATGGACGAGATCAACCACAGCTCGCGCAAGATCGCCGACATCATTTCGGTGATTGACAGCATTGCCTTCCAGACCAACATTCTGGCCCTGAACGCCGCGGTGGAAGCTGCCCGCGCCGGCGAGCAGGGCCGGGGCTTTGCGGTGGTGGCGGCCGAGGTGCGCAACCTGGCGACCCGTTCGGCCCAGGCCGCACGCGAGATCAAACAGCTGATCGACGCCAGCTTCAACCGCGTCGAGGCCGGCTCGCGGCTGGTGTCGTCGGCCGGCAGCACCATGCGCGACATCGTCGATTCGGTGCAGCGCGTGACGGACATCATCAGCGAGATCACCGCCGCCGCGGCCGAGCAGAGCGTGGGCATAGAGCGGGTGAACACCGCCGTGGGTGAGCTCGATGAAATGACCCAACAAAACGCCGCCCTGGTGGAGCAGAGCGCCGCCGCCGCAGACAGCCTGAAAGGCCAGGCCGACAAGCTGGCCCAGGTGGTCGGCACCTTTCGCCTGGGGGCCTTGCGGCTGGCATAGCCCAGCCCGGCCAGTGGGCACCCGATTCCTTTTTTGACGACCTGAAAATATGAACCCCCTTTATCTCGACGATGCCGCCATTTCCCAACTGCTCGACTTTGCCGGCGTGGCCGCCATTCTGGACGCCGCATTTGCCGACCTGGCTGCAGAGCAGGCTGAAATTCACCCGCGCCAGCGCAGCGGCAGCGGCAACATTCGGCTGAGCAGCATGGGCGCGCTGTGGAGTGCGCGCCAGGTCGGCGGCATCAAGGTCTACCCCACGGTGCAAGGCCAGTTTGCGTTTCTGGTCACGCTGTTTGACCTGGAAAAGAATGTGCCGATCGCCGTGCTGGATGGCGCCGAGCTGACCCGTTTTCGCACTGCCGCATTGACGGCGCTGATCGCCTCCAAAACGGCCAACCCGGCGCCGAAGAAGCTGGCGCTGTTTGGTGCCGGCCTGCAGGGGCGGGCCCAGGCACAGGCCTTGTGCGGAGTCTTTTCTTTTGAGGAGATCGCCGTGGTCGACCCACTGGGCGACGACAGCTGGTGCAGCCGCCTGGCGCTGCAAACCGGCAGCCGGGTGCAGCTGTGCAGTGCGGAAGCCGCCGTGCGCGGCGCCGACCTGGTGGTGACCGCCACACGTTCGCAGGTGCCGGTGTTCGACGGTCGTTGGCTGGAGCCCGGGGCCTTTGTCTGCGCCATCGGCACCAGCGCGCCCAAGGGGCGCGAGCTGGACGACGCCACCTTGTCCCGCGCCAGCCGCATCATCGTGGAATGGAAGCCGCAAAGCCTGGCCGAGGCCGGCGAGCTGGTGCTGTGGCGCCCGCAAAACGACTTCGAGCGCGCCAAGGTTGTGGATTTGCCCGAGCTGTATCGCCATGGGCAGCCTTGGCGCGGCAGCAGCGGCGACATCATTGTTGCCAAGTCGGTGGGGGTGGGCCTGGCCGATGTGGCCTGCGCCTACCTGGCTTACAACCGCCACATCGCGGCACAGAAATTGGTTTGAATTTACAAGCTTTTCATGCCTCTGGCGCAGGTACTATCTGCGCAAGTAGCTATAAATTTGCTAGCGACTGGTTTAGCCCAGCAGCGCCCGTACATGGTCGTTCAGGAAGCGGCCGTGCGGGTCGAGCTTGCGCCGCAGCGCGCGGAAATCGGCGGCGCGCGGGTACAGCGCGGTGACGTCGTCGGTGTCCAGAAAGTGCATCTTGCCCCAATGCGGGCGTGAGCCGTAGCGGCGCAAGATGGCATCGACATCGCGCAGATAGTCCCAGTAGTCCACGCCCGGCTGGCCGGACACCGACAGGGTGATGCTGTCTTGCTGGTAGAACGGGCTGATCCACGCTGGGTCGCCCGCGGTGAATCGGTATTCGATAGGGAAGATGCAGTTCGTGTGCTTGGTCAGCATCAGCTCGCGCACCGCGCGCACCGCCTCTTTGCCGTGTTGCAGCGGCACGGCGTACTCCAGTTCATGGAAGTTCGGCACGTACTCGATGGGGTAGATTTCCGACGAGTAGGCGATCTTCTCGAACGGCGTGTCCAGCGCCGGTCGGTCGGTGATGTCGATGATCTTCATCTCGCAAACATCGGCGGTCTTGGTTGTGGTGGTCAGCGGCGCATCCGCTGTGTCGGCCAGGCAGTAGAGGTGCCGGCTCTGCGGCGTCGGGCACCAGAAGAAGCCGAAGTGCCGGTGCGTGGCGGCCAGCTCGTCGTGCCGCGCCATGCAGGTCTCGAAGTCGTCGCGCCACACATGCTCGTGCAGCTGATAGGCATCGGTGACCTGCAGGGTCAGCTCGGAGATCACGCCCAGCGTGCCCACCGACACCTGGGCGGCGTGCAGCAGATCGGTATCGCTGCCATCGACCACCAGCACGCTGCCATCGGCCTGTACCAGCCGCAGCCCGGCGATTGACGAGGCCAGGCAGCCTAGCGTGGTGCCGGTGCCGTGGGTGCCGGTGGTGAAGGCGCCCGCCACTGCCTGCGAATCGATGTCGCCCTGGTTCACCAGTGAAAAACCGTGTGCCTTCAGCGCAATCGCCAGGTCGTGGATGCGCGTGCCGGCAGCCACGCGTACCTGCTTCTTCGCGTCGTCAAAGCCGTTCACGCCCTGCATCTGCGCCAAGGACAGCAACACGCCGCCGGTGCCCACCACCGGGGTGAAGCTGTGGCCCGAGCCGGCGACGCGCAGGTTCAGATCGAGCCGATCCGCTTCGGCGACCATCTCGCGCAACTGGTCTTCGGAGGTGGGCGCACCCTTGTAGCGCGCTATGCACGACTGGTTGCCGACCCAATTGCGCCACAGGCCGCCTTTTTCGAATTGCATGTTGACTCCGGTTGAAGGCTGAGGATGGTTGCCACTGGAATGCAGCAATCATGCCCGCCTGTTGCCCGCCAACATATCCAGATTCAGCCGTTGTTTCAAGGCCTCACACCAGAGTCCGGCGCAAGCTGGCTTTGCAGCGCCTTGGCCAACAGGCCCAGGGTCTTGATGCCTTGCTCCAGTTCACGGTCCCAGGGGCGGGCGATGTTCAGGCGCAGGTGGTTGGCAAACTTGCCCGACACAGAGAACAAGGCGCCCGGTGTGAAGGCTATGCCGCGTTGCGCCGCAGCGTGCAGCAGCGCCATGGTGTCCAGCGTGTCAGGCAAAGCGATCCACAGCCACCAGCCGCCAGCCGGGCCCCCGGCACGCGTGCCCAGCGGGAAGTGCTGCAGGACGGCCTGCGTTGCGGGTCCCACTGTGGCCGCCAGCCGTTCCCGCAGCTTGCGCAGGTGCGAGGGCAAGGCCCCGGACGCGATGAATTCCGCCAGCACCGCTTGCTCGAACAGCGGCGTGGTCAAAGAGTTGCTGAGCTTCAGCGACTCCAGCAGCCGCTGGTGGCGGCCGCCCACTACCCAGCCCAGGCGCATGGCGGGTGCCATGCTTTTGCTGGCCGAGCCGCAGTAGATCACCCGTCCTGTGCGGTCCCAGGCCTTCACGGGGCGTGGGCGCTCGGGCGCGGACGCCAAGTCTCCAAAGGCATCGTCTTCGATCAGTACCGTGTCGTGCTTTTCTATGATGCCGAGCAGGCGCCGCTTGGCCGCGTCTGGCATGCATGACCCCAGCGGGTTCTGGAAGCTGGGCATCACCACCACGGCGCGCACGCTGCCGTGCTGTTCCAGGGCGTATTCCAGCGCTTCCAGGCTGATGCCCTGGCTAGCGGTGCAAGGCACTTCCAGCACCTTCAGTCCCAGGTGTTCGAGCATCTGGACAATGCCGAAATACACCGGCGACTCCACCGCCACGGTGTCCCCCGGCCGGGTGACCGCACGCAGCGCGATCTGCAATGCCTCGGTGGCGCCGTTGGTCACCAGCAGGTCTTGCGGGCCCAGCTCGATGCCGCAGCGTGTCAAATGGCCGACCAAGGCAGTTTTTAATGCGGGGAGCCCGGTGCCTGTGGCATAGGCACCGAATGCCAAAGGGTCGCGGCGCAGCACGCGCTGGCCTATGCGTGCCAAGGCATCGCAGGGGTACCACGGTGGGGCGGCATGGGCCAGGTGCAGCGGCAGCGTCAACGGCTGGGACGTCAGCGCATACAGCTGCGTCATACGGTGTTGCAGGGACGCCAACTGCTCGTACTGCACGGCCGATGGGGGTGGGGTGCCCATAGCGGCGCTGGCGGGGGAGCGTGTTTGCTGTTGCGCTTTCCAGTCGGCCACGTACATGCCCGACTTGGCACGGATTTCCACATAGCCTTCGCTCTCCAGCTGGCGGTAGCAGCGCACCACGGTGGACGCGCTGACGCCTTGGGATGTGGCGTACTGCCGCACGGAGGGCAGCTTGGCGCCTACCTGGTAGCGTTGGCGGCGGATGTCGAGCTTCAAAAGCTTGGAAAGCTGGATGTAACTGTGCTGCATGACAGATATGGTTTATCGTTATCTGTATAGCACACATGTCCTAATAGCTGGCGCTGTTCGCTAGTGTTTTCCGCGCATCATCGCTACATCACCCCAACCCATAACAGGACTTTCCTATGCATGCCGAGAATTTCAACCTGCAGCGCTACTTTCAGCGGATCGGATACAAAGGTGACGCCAAGGCGGATGCCGCCACGCTCGCTGAGATCATGCGTTGCCAGCTGTTTACCGTGCCCTTCGAGAATCTGGACGTGCAGGCCGGCAAGATCGTCTCGCTGGTGCCGGAACACATCGTTGAAAAGATCATCGACCGCCAGCGCGGTGGATATTGCTACGAGGTCAATGGCATCTTCTCTATGGCCCTGTGTGCGTTGGGCATACCGTTTCGCCTGATTGCGGCACGGCCCATGTTCTACCCGGTGCGGCGACCCAAGACGCACATGGCCATCGTTGCCACGGTGGACGGGGAAGACTGGCTGTGCGACCTGGGCTTTGGCAGCTATGGCATCCGTGCGCCCATGCGGCTAGCACTGCTGGACGTGGAGGTGCCGCAGGATGCAGACCGGTTTAAGCTGAGCCGATCCGACAACGGCGAATACCTGCTGCAGGCCTATGCGGGAGGGCGGTGGCTGAACCAGTACGGCTTCGATCTGTCTGCGCAGGAGTGGATCGACTTCGAGCCCGCCAACTACATGAACTCGACCCACCCCGGTGCGATCTTCGTGCAGAAAGTGGTGGTGGTTTTGCACAACCCGCAGGGGCGGGACATCCTGGTCGGCAATCAGCTGAAGACGGTCACGCACGGAAAGCTCGAAGAGCGAACGCTGGACCCAGAGGAACTCAAGACCGTCATGGGTAGCAAGTTTGGGCTGCCTGTGGTCGCGCCGCGCCCATAGCGAACTTGGGGAGCGCACTGGCCCCCTGGTGTTCCTACACTGCTGGGTCTTCGTTCAGCCAGTGTGCTGCCACGCTACCCAGCGGGCCGGCTGGCGTGTCCCAGGCGAATCCAATACCCTGTATCGATAGCGGCCAGGTCACCCGCCGTGCTGGCCCCCAAAAGCTCTGTTCGATGCCCGGACTCCAATCATGCTGCGACTCGGGCGCCAGTGGCTGCGCTGCTGCGTCCGCCGTGCGTGGCAGTGACTGCAGCAGGGCTGCGGTGCGCGCCAACGAGGTCCTTGCGATGCTGCCGCTGCCCTCGCGCACGCGCCGCTCCAGCCCGCGCAGCACCGCCGCGGCCAGAAGGTAGCCGGTGGCGTGGTCCAGCGCCTGCACCGGCAGAGGCACTGGCTTGTCGGCCTGGGCGGCGCGCTGGCCCGCTTCGGCGATGCCCGTGCTCATCTGCACAATGCTGTCGAAACCTCTGCGCTGTGCCCACGGGCCGCTGAAGCCATAGGCGTTCAGCGACACATCCACCAGGCCCGGGCGCAGCTGCTGGCGCCGGTCCGCGCCCAGCCCCATGCGTTGCAGCGCATCGCCACGGTAGCCGTGCACCAGCACATCGGCACTGGCCAGCAGCGTTTCCCAGCGGGCCCGGTCGGCGGGCAGGCGCAGGTCCAGCCGGGCGCAGCGTTTGCCCAGCGTGGTTTCTGGCACCACGGCTGGTTCATCCCACCAGGGCGGGTCTATGCGCAAAACCTCGGCACCCAGGCCCGCCAGCAGCCGGGTAGCCACGGGGCCGGCCAGCACGCGGGTCAGATCCAGCACCCGCACTCCGCGCAAGGGCCGCTGGGCGGACGCCTGCCAGGCGGGCGCAGCAGCGCTGGCACCCATTTGCCAATGCATCAGCGGCTCGGCCTGCACGGCCTGGCCTTGCGGGTGTTGCATCCATTGGCTCGCGCTGCGCATGACACCAGCGCAGCCACCTTGGGCCACGACGGCTGCCTCCAGGGCGTCGCCGGTCCAGCCGGCCACGGCCTGCGCCACGGCCGCGCGGTCTGCCGGTACCTGCAGCACGGCGAGTGCTGCGGTGCGGTGGTGGGGTGCATTGGTGTGCAGGCGTATCCAGCCGTCGGCCGTGCGGTAGTCGCCCGCCACTGCATCCCACAGGGGCGGCACGGCCCAGCCTTGCGGGCGCAGCGAGGTGGCGAACCAGAACGAGGTCAGGCGGCTATCCACCTGCACCTCGGCCGCCGTGTCCGCAGGCAGTCCGAGGGCATGGCTGAGGCTGGACAGCGCCAGCCCGGCCGCCCCTATGGAGGCAGCTGCCAGGGCGGTGGTCTCGAACACAGAGGGCAGCTCGCCGTCGCCACTGAAGCGCACGCGCGGCAAGGCGGCTGCATCACCCTCCAGGGCGGACCAGAGGGCGCTGAGGAAATGGCGGTGGGCGGCAGTGTGCATGGGGTAGTGGCGGTGGAGATGCTGGCAAGCCAGTTTAGTCAGGACCGTATAGCCCAGTAATTGGGAGGTGATGCACCCCTACGCGCTGCCAATGCCGCGCATACGCCACCCGGCGTATTTCTTCAAAGCGCATGCGTGCCTACAGTCCATCCATCGCCACACACAGGCCCACATGCCGGGTGGCGTATGGGTTCAGTCAGGGTTTATTTCACTACCGGAGAAGCACACATGCAACGTCGATTCACTCTCAAGGCAATTACCGCCGCCGTGGCTCTGAGCAGCCTGTCCGTCATTCCCGCGCATGCGGCTGACACCATCAAGGTTGGTGTGCTGCACAGCCTGTCGGGCACCATGGCCATTTCGGAAACCGTGTTGAAAGACACCGTACTGATGGCGATTGACGAAATCAATGCCAAGGGCGGCGTGCTGGGCAAGAAGCTGGAGCCCGTGGTGGTGGACCCCGCCTCCAACTGGCCCCTGTTCGCTGAAAAGACCAAGCAGTTGCTGGGCCAGGACAAGGTCGCCGTGATCTTTGGCTGCTGGACCTCGGTGTCGCGCAAGTCGGTGCTGCCGGTCGTGGAAGAAATGAATGGCCTGTTGTTCTACCCCGTGCAGTACGAAGGTGAAGAGCTGTCCAAGAACGTGTTCTACACCGGTGCTGCGCCTAATCAGCAAGCCATTCCTGCGGTGGACTACCTGATGAGCAAGGCCGGCGGCGGCGCCAAGCGTTGGGTTCTGCTGGGCACCGACTATGTGTACCCCCGCACCACCAACAAGATTCTGCGCGCCTACCTGAAGAGCAAGGGTGTGGACGACAAGGACATCGACGAGAAGTACACCCCGTTTGGCCACAGCGATTACCAAACCATCGTGGCTGACATCAAGACGTTCTCTCAAGGCGGCAAGACTGCTGTGGTGTCCACCATCAACGGTGACTCCAACGTGCCGTTCTACAAGGAACTGGGCAACGCCGGCCTGAAGGCCAAGGACGTGCCCGTCGTCGCCTTCTCCGTGGGTGAAGAAGAGCTGCGCGGCGTGGACACCAAGCCTCTGGTCGGCCACCTGGCTGCCTGGAACTACTTTATGTCCATCAAGAGCCCGACCAATACCGAGTTCATCAAGAAGTGGTCTGCCTACGCCAAGGCCAAGAACCTGCCAGGCGCCGACAAGCCTTTGACCAACGACCCGATGGAAGCCACCTACATCGGTATCAATATGTGGAAGCAAGCGGTCGAGAAGGCCAAGTCCACCGATACCGACAAGGTCATCGCCGCCATGGCCGGCCAGAAGTTCAATGCACCGTCCGGCATCGTGTCGGAAATGGACGCGACCAACCACCACCTGCACAAGTCGGTGTTCATCGGTGAAGTCAAGGCCGACGGCCAGTTCAATGTGGTGTGGAAGACGCCTGGTCCTGTGAAAGCCAAGCCATGGAGCCCGTACATCGAAGGCAATGCCGGCAAGCCCGACGCACCTGTGAAAAAGTAACACCCCCAGGCTACGCACTTCGTGTCTTCGCCCACCCCCTTGCAGGGGGCGATACCAGCGGCCTGGCAGAGCCAGTTCCGCGGTATCCCTGGAAGGGAGCAGGGGCGTTCTCGATGGCTGGTTCCATTCCCTCTTCTTACGGAGAGGGCTAGGGTGGGGGCGACGCCAGCGGCGCGCCCCCATCTCCTTTTCTTTTTTGAAAGCTGGGACATGTTCCGCCCCATCCTTCCCATTTTTACTGCTGCTCTGCTTTTAATAGCTGGTCACGCTTATGCACTAAGCGCTGACGAGGTAAAAGACATGGCAACCGGCGAAGCTGAGACGCGCATCGAGGCGCTCAACAAAGCCGTCGTCAACGCCGACGAGAAGACCGTTGCCTTCATCCAGGCGCTGTCCGACGACCAGATCAAGATCCAGGGTGACAAAGTCTTTTGGGTCCAGGGCGACAAGACCGTGGACCCTGCCAGCGGCGCCGCCGTGGCCCTGCCGGAAGACGCCGAAGACGTCATCAACAACAATCAAATGCGCGGCGAGCTGGACAATGCGCTGGCCGCCCTGAAGCTGTTTTCCAAAGACGACAAGGTGCGTGCCGCCTCCGTCAAAACCCTGCTGGCCGAGCCCGACGAGAGCAAGCTGGCCCTGGTGGAAAAAGCCTTTGCTTCTGAGGCCAATGCCGCCATCAAAGAGCAGCTGGGCCTGCTGCGCGGCGCCTTGCTGCTCAACAGCACCGACAAGGCGCACCGTCTGGACGCCATCAAAACCCTGGCCGACAGCAGCAACCCTGCCACCAAGACGGTGCTGCTGGCGCGCCTGAAGGAAGAGGCGGAGCCAGATGTCAAAGTGGCCCTCTCGGCCGCATTGGCCAAGGTGGATGCGGCACTGGCCTGGGGCAACCGCCTGGGCTCCATCTTCAGCGGCATCAGCCTGGGCTCCATCCTGCTGCTGGTGGCCCTGGGCCTGGCCATTACCTACGGCCTGATGGGCGTGATCAATATGGCGCACGGCGAGCTGATGATGATCGGCGCCTACGCCACATACTTTGTGCAGACTGTTTTCCAAAAATACCTGCCTGGCGCGTTTGACTGGTATTTGCTGGCTGCCGTGCCCGTGTCCTTTCTGGTGGCGGCCCTGGTCGGAGCGGCGCTGGAACGCAGCGTGTTGCGCTTTCTGTACGGTCGGCCGCTGGAGACCCTGTTGGCCACCTGGGGTATCAGCCTGATGCTGCAGCAGCTGGTGCGCAGCATCTTCGGCGCGCAAAACGTGGGCGTGGAAAACCCGGTATGGATGAGCGGCGGTGTGCAGGTGCTGGCGAATTTGTCGCTGCCCTATAACCGCCTGGTCATCATCGCCTTCGCCATCGCTGTGCTGCTGGGTGTGGGCTGGCTGATTGGCAAGACACGCCTCGGCCTGTTCGTGCGCGGCGTGACGCAGAACCGGCCGATTGCCTCCTGCATGGGCGTGAATACGGCCCGCATCGATACCTACGCATTCGCACTCGGCTCCGGCATCGCCGGGCTGGCCGGTTGCGCGCTGAGCCAGGTGGGCAACGTGGGCCCCGACCTGGGCCAGGGCTATATCGTGGATGCCTTCATGGTGGTGGTGCTGGGCGGCGTGGGCCAACTCGCCGGCACCGTGTACGCGGCCCTGGGCCTGGGCATCTTGAACAAGCTGTTGGAGGGATTGACCGGTGCGGTGTTGGCGAAGATCGCGGTGCTCGTGCTGATCATCATCTTCATCCAGAAGCGTCCCCAAGGTATTTTTGCGATGAAGGGCCGCTCTGCGGAGGCGTGAGATTATGAGCACTACCTCGAAAGTAACTTTGCCTGTCAAAGGCCCGCTGCTGACCCGTTCGGGCTGGAGCAGCTTCATCGTCGCGCTGATTCTGGTCTGCGCCGTGGCGCCAGTGCTGAACCTGCTGACCCCGGCCGACAGCATCTGGCATCTGAGCGACTACGCCATTGCGCTGGTCGGCAAGATCATGTGCTACGCCATTGCAGCGCTGGCCATGGACTTGATTTGGGGCTACACCGGCATCTTGAGCCTGGGCCACGGTCTGTTCTTCGCGCTCGGCGGCTATGCCATGGGCATGTATTTGATGCGCCAGATCGGCCGCGACGGTAACTACAAAAGCGACCTGCCCGACTTCATGGTGTTCCTGGACTGGAAGGCCTTGCCCTGGCACTGGACGCTGAGTGGCAGCTTCGGCGCCACGCTGTTCCTGATCGTGGTGGCACCGGCGGTGGTGGCGGGCATCTTTGGCTTCTTTGCCTTCCGTTCGCGCATCAAAGGTGTGTACTTCTCCATCATCACCCAGGCGATGACTTTTGCCACCATGCTGCTGTTCTTCCGCAATGAAACCGGCTTTGGCGGCAACAACGGCTTTACCGACTTCAAGCGCATCCTGGGCATCCCCATGGCCACCACTTCCATGCGCATGACCTTGTTTGTGCTCACGGGTTTGACCTTGCTGGGCTTCTTCCTGTTCGCCAAATGGCTGGTCGGTAGCAAGTACGGCCGGGTGTTGCAGGCGATCCGCGATGCGGAAACGCGTGTCATGTTCTCCGGCTATTCGCCGCTGGGCTACAAGCTGAGCATCTGGGTGATTTCTGCCGTGATGTGCGGCGTGGCCGGGGCCTTGTATGTGACGCAAGTGGGCATCATCAACCCCAGCGAGATGAGCCCCGCGAACTCAATCGAGATCGCCGTGTGGGCCGCAGTCGGTGGCCGGGCGACGCTGATCGGCCCCATCCTGGGCGCCTTCATCGTCAACGGCGCCAAGAGTTGGCTGACCGTGGCCTATCCCGAGTTCTGGCTGTACTTTTTGGGTGCCTTGTTTATTGCGGTGACATTGTTCCTGCCCGACGGCGTGGTGGGTTTGGTGAAGAAGTTGAAAGGGAATAAAGCATGACGCCCGACCTGATGGACGAAGGCACGGAGCGCCTGGACCGCAAGGAAAAGCAGCAACACGGAACCGGCCAGACCGAATCTGGCGGCCGCGAAGCCGGCTTCTCACGCATCCATACCCCTGGTGAGGTGGACATTGCCCACGGCCGCATCCTGTACCTGGAAGATGTGCACGTCAGCTTTGACGGCTTCAAGGCCATCAACGGCTTGTCGTTGGACATCGCGCCCGGTGAGCTGCGCTGCATCATCGGCCCCAACGGCGCCGGCAAGACGACGATGATGGACATCATCACCGGCAAGACTCGGCCGAATTCCGGCAAGGTGTTCTTCGGCAGCACCATCGACCTGCTGCGCCACAACGAGCCCGAGATCGCCCAGCTGGGCATTGGCCGCAAGTTCCAGAAGCCCACGGTGTTTGAAAAGCTCAGCGTGTTCGAGAACCTGGAGCTGGCGCTGAAGATGAACAAGAGCGTCAAGTCGTCCATGCTGCACAAGCTGGATTCGGCGCAGAGCGACAAGCTGGCCGAGATGCTGACTACCATCCACCTGGCTGACAGCGTGACGCGCCAGGCCGGCAACCTCAGCCACGGCCAGAAGCAGTGGTTGGAGATCGGCATGCTGTTGATGCAAGACCCGAAGCTGCTGCTGCTGGACGAACCAGTGGCCGGCATGACCGACGAGGAAACCGCCCGCACGGCCGAGCTGTTCCTGACGCTGAAGGGCAAGCATTCGCTGATGGTGGTGGAGCACGACATGAGCTTCATCAAGACCATCTCGGAGATCGTCACCGTGCTGTGCGATGGCTCGGTGCTGGCACAGGGCACGCTGGACCAGGTGCAGGCCGATGAGCGCGTGATTGAGGTTTATCTTGGCCGATAGAGCTGCGCTCCTAGCCAATGGGGGTCAGATCCCTATTGCGCGCCGTGTGCTGGCGGATCAAGCAGGGTGTGTCTCGCATTGGGGCTCTGACCCCCATTGGCGGGTTAGCGTCAACTCGCATCCCCGGCCGGGTGATGCGCCCGGCGGCGCAGTAACTTTTCTTTTGCGCAAAAGAAAAGTCACCAAAAGAAAGGCGCCCCCACTAGCTGCGTCCCAGTGCTATCGCACTGGGAAACCTGCGGTGCTCGCTTCAGGCGGGGTCTGGCTAAACTCGCTGCGCTCAAACAACGCCAGCCCTTATCCGCCTGAAGCTGCGCTCCTCGGCGCATCTAGAGGGGGACCCCGGGGATCGGGATCGGTGGCGCTGTGCGCCACATCGCGCCTAGGGCGCGAGACAGGGCGTGTAGCCAATGGGGGTCAGATCCCAATTGCGCGCCGTATGCAGGTAGATCGAGCGCAGTGCGTCTCGCATTTGGGCCCCTATTGGCGGGTTGCCGTTAGCCGCCTGTACTTCACCCTTAACTAGATCCTTCCACCATGCTGAACGTTAAGAACATCAACCAGTACTATGGCGGTTCGCACATCCTGCGCGACGTCAGTTTGCAATGCACCAAGGGCAAGGTCACCGTGCTGCTGGGCCGCAACGGCGTGGGCAAGACCACTTTGCTGAAGTCGCTGATGGGCCTGGTGCCTATCAAGACCGGTAGCATCGAGCTGGATGGCAAAGCCATCCAGGGCTACACGCCGTATGAGCGTGCCCGCGCCGGTGTGGGCTTTGTGCCGCAGGGCCGCGAAATCTTCGCCCGGCTGACGGTGGAAGAAAACCTGCGCATGGGCCTGGCCTATAAGAGCGCCAGTACGCCTATTCCGCCCGAGCTGTTCACGCTGTTCCCGGTACTCAAGCAGATGATTAACCGGCGCGGCGGCGACTTGTCTGGCGGGCAGCAGCAGCAATTGGCGATTGCCCGCGCGCTGGCGGCCGGCCCCAAGCTGCTGATTTTGGACGAACCCACCGAGGGCATACAACCCAGCATCATCAAGGACATTGGCCGCGTGATCCGCATGCTGGCCGACCGCGGCGACATGGCCATTCTGCTGGTGGAGCAGTACTACGACTTCGCCCAGGAGCTGGCCGACGACTACCTGGTGATGGAGCGCGGCGAGTTCATCGCCCGTGGCCTGGGCAAGGATATGGAAGCCAACGGCGTACGCAATCTGGTGGCGATTTGATTCCTGCTGTATCCGGGGTAGATAAAAAACCCGTAAAGGTCTGACATCGATCCAGGAAGGCCTTAGAGTCTGGTACTACGTACTTTTGCCGTACCCGCCATGACTTCTTTTCTAAAACGCCTGATTCCCAAGTTTGGTCAGACCGCGCCCGAGCCCGCGGCGCCGGCGCAGTCCGCTCCGGCACCTGCCGCCGTGGTTAAGCCGCCCGTGCCGCCGCGCCCGCAGCCGGTGGTGGCGCGCCGCCCTCTGGTCTCTGCCAATGGCGATGTGGCCGGGTTTGAGTTCCGAATCGACGACGCTGTGCAGCGCAGTCTTAGTGCCAGTGGCGATGCTGCTGCGCAAACCGCCCAGGTGGCGGCTGTGCTGGTGGCGGCCCGGCTGGTGGCCATGCAGGGGCGCACCGGTTTTGCGCGGTTGCCTGCGGCGTGGTTGGCGCAGGCTGTGGTGCCCAAGGACGATGCCGGCGTGGTGGTCGGCGTGGAGGCCGATGCGGCACAGCCGCTGGCACCCGAGGCGCAGCAGGCGCTGCGTGACACGGTGGCCGCCTTCCGCACGGCCGGGGCCCGCCTGGCCTGGAGCAGCAGCCTGGACATGGGCGTGGCCCCGGACTTCTGGCTGCTGCGACCCGGCGCGGCCGGTGTGGATGCCTTGCTGGAGCAGCTGAAAACCCAGGCCGGCGCGGCAGCCAAGATACCGGCCATCGTCACCGACCTGGCCCAGGTTGAGCATATGGAACTGGTGCTGTACGGCGGCGCGCAGTTTGCCAGCGGCGCTATGGGCAGCACGGCACGCGTGGCCAAACCCAAGGCCCAGGCCCTGGCACCCGAGGTGGGGCGCTTGTCCCAGCTGCTGAGCCAGCTCTCCGCTGGTGCCGACACGCCGGTGATCGTGGCGGCCATCAAGGGCGATGTGAGCCTGACCTACCGTTTGCTGCAGCGCATGAACAGCGCCAGCTTTGCGCATCTGGGCGGCATTTCCAGCGTGGACCAGGCGGTGCAGATGCTGGGCCGCAACGATCTGCACCGCTGGTTGTCGCTGATGCTGATGCAGTTCGCTGGCAGCCGCAAGATGGCCTCGGCTCTGCAAGAGATCGCGCTGTGCCGCTCGCGCCTGGTCGAGCTGCTGGCCATAGAGCGTGGCGAGTCCGAGCCAGGCCGCTTCTTCACCCTGGGGCTGGCGTCCATGCTGGGCCTGATCCTCAAAATAAGTCCTGAGGAAGTAGTCGCTACTCTCAGCTTGCCGCCTGAGGCCGAGCAGGCCCTGCTGGGCCAGGCCGGCCCCTGGCACGTCTACCTGCATACCGCCGCGCAGGTAGAGAACCAGACCGTCAGCGACGCCAGTGTGGCGGCTGACGGCTTCAGCAGCCTGGAACGGGTGCTGGAACTCTCCAGCCAGGCCTGGGCCTGGGCCGAGGCCAATGCGGTGAAAGACGGCGCCAAGCCGGCTTGAACCGCTGGATTTGGTTGCTATCTATTTGGTAGCTGCTGACGCAGGTAGTTCCTGCGCTAGAGCCACTTTTTATCTGAATCCCTATAGCGCAGTCTGCACCGTGCCTACGCAGGGGCCAAAGCCTATGCGGGCCTGCCCGGCACGTTCGCACCACCCGCGCAGCGCCACCCGGTCGCCGTCTTCCAGGTAGCGGCGCTGCACGCCGTCGGGCAGCGCTAGCGGCACCTGGCCGCCACGCGTCAGCTCCAGCAAACAGCCTTCTTCCCCCGGCTCGGGGCCGGACTGGGTGCCGGTGCCTAGCAGGTCGCCGGTTTGCAGATTGCAGCCATTGCTGCTGTGGTGGGCCAGCATGTGCGCTACCGACCAGTAAGCATGCCGGTAGCTGGTGTGCGACAAGCGTGCGGCTTGGGTCTGGCCTGCCGGGGTCAGCCAGGCCTCCAGCTGGATGTCTATGCCCTGCACCCGGGGCGAATGCAGATAGGGCAGGGCGGGCGGGTCGTTGGCTGCGCGCGGCAGGGCCGAGCGGTAGGGCGCCAGCGCCTCCAGCGTGACGATCCAGGGCGACACCGTGGTCAGAAAGTTCTTGGCCATGAAGGGGCCCAGCGGCATGGATTCCCAGGCTTGCACGTCGCGTGCCGACCAGTCGTTCAGCAGGCACAGGCCGAACACATGCTGCTCTGCATCGTCTAGTGCGATGGCGCTGCCGCGCAGGTTGCCGGGGCCGACGTAGATGCCCAGCTCCAGCTCATAGTCCAGCTTGGCGATAGGGCCGAAGCGGGGCGTGGCGGCGTCGGGTGCGCGGGTCTGGCCCTGCGGCCGGGGCACGCCGGTGCCGCTGATGGCCACCGAAGATGCGCGCCCGTGGTAGCCGATGGGCAGCCACTTGAAGTTGGGGGGCAGCGTGTTGTCGGGCTGGAAGGCGCGGCCCGCATTCAGCGCGTGGTACTGCGAGGTGAGGAAGTCGGTGTAGTCGCCGATCTGCGCCGGCACCGCGTATTCCGCATCCGCCTGGGCCACCAGGCCGGTTTGCAGCTGCGCGACTTCGGGCGCCCCTTCGCGCAGCAGGCGCGACAGGGCCCACCGCAGCGCGGACCAGGCACTGGGGCCGAGGGCCATCAGGCCATTCAGCGTGCTGGCTCTGGCCGCCTCGGCCGCCTGCGCGGCCAGTCCGGTGAACACATCCTGCGCATAGGCTGCGGCCAGGTCGAGGATGGCATCGCCAATGGCCACGCCGCCGCGCCAGGCCTCCTGGTCGCCGCTGCGGCGGAACACGCAGTAGGGCAGGTTTTGCAAGGGGAAATCGCTGCCCGGTTGCTGGGCGGAGGTGACCCAGCTGCGCAAGCTGGGATCATGGGTTTCGTTGAGCATGGAGCTGCCTTTCATAAACAAATTACGTGCTGTGAGGCTCTAGCAACTGGTGGAAAGTCCTCTTTCAGAGATACCGTGGAACCGGCTTTGCCGGGCCACTGGTATCGCCCCCAGCAAGGGGGGTGGCGGAAAGCGCGCAGCGCTGGAGCCTGGGGGTGTGCCTTAAAACCGATGGCGTATGCCGATGCCATAGCTATTGCCGCTGGCGTCGATGACGCTGAGCGGCGCGGGCAGGGTGCGCGTGCGGGTGGCGTCGTGCATCCACATGGCGTAGACGTCGGTGCGTTGCGACAGCTTGTGGTCATAGCCTAGGCTGAGGATCTTGCGTTCCACATTGCCACCGGCCACGCTGGCCGGCACGGGCGCCACGGCGTCGTGGGTGGTACGGGCGGCATAGCCTGCCAGGAAGCGGCCAGCGCCTACGGGCACTGCGGCGCTGATGTCCCACAAGCGATAGCCCACGTTCTGCGGTGCGGCCTGTGTGCCGTCGTTCTGGATATGGCCGATGTGGGCATACAGCTTCACCACCTCGAAGTCGTACGAGGCCGCCAGCTGCCAACTGCTGGTGTCGTTCGGCGTGGTGCCATCGGCAAAAGTCAGCGGGTCCTTCTTCACGCTTTGCCACACCAGCGAGGTGGCCAACGGGCCTTGGGCATAGGCCAGGCGCAGCGCGCTGTTGCCGCCGCCCTGGCCTTCGGACAGCGAGCGCGCCACCGTCGCCGAGGCGCCAGCAAACGTGGGGGTTTCATACACTAGTGAGTTGGTCCAGCTGGTGCCGCCGCCGAGAATGCCGCCGGTGAAGGTCAGCAGCGGCAGCGGGCCAAAGACCATGGAGTCGCCAAAGGCGTTGGAGCCAATGGTGTTCAGGAACAGCTGCGAGATGATGGTGCCAGCGCGCAGCCGGCCCCAGCTGGGGCTGGATAGGCCCACCCACGCAGCCCGCGAAAAAAATGGGTCGGCCGCCACATTGACCGGTGCCGGCAGTGCGCCGCTGCGGCCGGATGCACCGACATCGCTGCGGAAGAAGGCCGACAGCTCGAACAAGGCGTTCAGCCCTCCGCCCAGGTCTTCGTTGCTGCGAACGCCCCAGTGGCTGGCCGACATGCCGCCGTCTTCCAGCTTGGTGGTGCGCACGCTTTGTGTGTTGATGCCGCTGATGGAGCTGGCAAAACTGCCGGCCACGTTGTCCACCAGGCCGTACATCTGCAGGCCCGGCGTGACGGCAGGCTGGCCTTGGGCGGTGCCTGCGTAAGAGCACAGGGCGGCCAGGGCCAAAGGGGTGAGTGTGGATAGTTTGGATTGCATGGTGTTGTCTCCTTGGTGGGGTGGTGGTGAATTTCGAAACGTGGCTATCCCTGGCGCAGTCGGCGGGCGACTGCGCCACAAGCGGAATCAGCGGGAAGGGCTTGGTTTGGCTAAGCTTGGCTAGGTGTTCATCGCGCGCTGGCCTGCAGTGCGTCGTCGAAGATGGCGACGGCGCGGGTCCAGCCGGCCGATGCGGCGCGCACCTTGACCGGGAAGCAGCTGATGTAGAAGCCGTGCGGCGGCAGGGCCGACAAGTTGTGCAGCTTCTCCAGATGGCAGTAGCCGATCTCGCGGCCGGCCTTGTGGCCTTCCCAGATCAGGCTGGCGTCGTGGGTGTCTGCATAACGCTTGGCGGTTTGCGCGAATGGGGCGTCCCAGCTCCAGGCGTCGGTGCCGGTCAGGCGCACACCGCGCTCCAGCAGGTACAGCGTGGCGTCGCGGCCCATGCCGCAGCCGGCGCGGGTATAGCCCGGCGAGCCGTAGGCGGCCTCGGCGGCGGTGTTGACCACCACGATGTCCAGTGGCTGCAGCGTGTGGCCTATGCGCGCCAGCTCGGCCTGTACATCGGCAGGCTGCACCACATAGCCGTCGGGGAAGTGGCGAAAGTCCAGCTTCACACCGGGCTGGAAGCACCAGTTCAGGTCCACCTCGTCGATGGTGATGGCGCGCTGGCCGCCGTCCATGGTGGAGGCGAAGTGCCAGGGGGCGTCCAGGTGGGTGCCGTTGTGGGTGTTCAGCTGCACGTCTTCCACGGCCCAGGCCTCGCCGTCGGGCATGTCTTCTTGCTGCAGGCCGGGGAAGAAGCGGGCCATCTCCGGGTAGCTGGTCTGGTGGTCGATGTAGCTGATCTTGGGGCCCAGGCCGGGCGGGTCGGAGGGCACGTCGTTTTCCAGGTGCATGGAGATGTCGATGAAGCGGCGGGTCATGCTTGGTCTTTCGTGGTTTGCTATGGATTTAGTAGCTACCTGCGCAGGTTATGTCTGCGCTAGCGGCTGTTTTTGTATAAATACTCAGCGGTGCAGCGCCTGTTGCGCGCGCATCAGCACCATGGCCGCTACGGCTGCCACCACGATGCCGGGGCTTGAAGCCGCCATCACCCCGCCCAGGCCCATGCCCGCGGCCAATACCTGCCCGGCAATCATGGGTCCGCTGATGGCACCCAGCCGGCCGACTGTGATGGAGGCACCAACCCCGGTCGCACGGATGGACGTGGGGTAGAGCGTGGGCGCCATCGCATACAGCACCAGCTGGCCACCCAGGGTGCAGAATCCCGCGCCCAGCCCGGCCAGCAGCATCAGCCCCAGGCCTTCCGACAGGCCCAGCCCGGCCAGCGACAGCAGCATGCCCAGATAGATGCAGACGGCGGTGAATACGCGCTCCTTGCCGTCCATCAATTTGCCCACCAGCAGCGAGCCGGCGGCGCCGCCGAAGTTGAAGAACAGCTGCACCATGCCTGCATCGGCGCGCCGAAAGCCTTTGCCCTGAAGCAGCGAGGGCAGCCAGTTCAGCAGCATGTACAGCACAGTCAGCACGAAGAAGCTGGCCAGCCACAGCAGCAGGGTGGACTTCCACATACCGCCCTGGAACAAACCGGCCATGCTGCTGCCAGCGTTGCTGGAGCGCGGCCGGTCTGGCTGCGCCTGGCCCAGGTTGCGGTTCACAAAGGCGCGCGACTCCGGCAGTAGCACGACCAGCAGCAGCGCAATCGCCATCGGCAGCACGCCGCCCACATAGAACAGGCCGCGCCAGCCGCCGCCAAAGTTCAGCATGCCCAGTACCGCCGCCAGGGCCCCGCCCAGCGGAATGCCGGCATAGGTCAGGCTGACGGCCATGCCGCGCTTGTGCTCGTCGGCCGCTTCGGACGACAGTGCGATCAGGATCGGCAGCGCCGCGCCCAGGCCCAAACCGGCCAGAAAGCGAGCGGCCAGCAGGCTGGGGTAGTCCCACACATGGGCCGTGGCCAGCGAGAACAGGCCGAATAGCAGCACCGAGCCGATCAGCACCTTCTTGCGGCCGATGCGGTCCGCCAGCCAGCCGCCAAACAAGGCGCTGGGCAGCAGGCCGACCAGGCCGGCGCTGAACATGCCGCCCATCTGCGGCGGCAGCAGCTTGAATTCGGCACCGATGCCGGGCGCGGCAATGCCGGCGGCCTGCAGGTCCAGGCCTTCGAGCAGGGCCACGATGAAGCAGAGCAACAGGGTGAGCCACTTGCTGGTGTTGGGTAGGGCCGCGCCGGTAGGGGCGCTGGCGGTAGGGCTGGTCATTTCAGGTCTCCTGGTGGTTTGTGTTGTGGCTGGTAGGGGCGTGCGCACCCCCGGCGCGGTCGGCGTGCGACTGCGCCTTGCTTGGCAGGCGAAGGGAGTGGGAGAGCGGCGGGGGGCTTATGGCCCCATGGCCTGGCCGCCGTGTCTAGGCTGTGTTGGCATGGCGGCCCTCCGTGCTCAGTGGGTAGGGGCGGCGCAGGCGCCGCGCAGGCCGTGGGTGATGAAGGCCACCAGCAGCGGCCCGCTGGTGTCGAAGTCGCCCGGCTGGTTCTGGCCCAGCGACAGGCGTTCTATGCGGCGGTCGTTCACATGGTGCAGCAGCGCGCCTAGCGCAAACTGGTAGCACCAGGCGGCCTGGCTGCGCGTGGCCTGGGGCAGGGCGGCGGCTAGCGCGTCGATGAAGGCATGGGCCAGCGGGTCGAATAGCTCGCGTATCACCGGCTCGTCTTCCTCTTGGTGGTTGCTCATGCCACGCGACAGGATGCGCATGAAGTTCTGCCCTGTGGGCTGGGCCGCCACCTTCAGCACCGGCAGCACAAAGGCATTGACGATGTCCTCCAGCAGTTGGCCCGGCGCGGCATTCCGCTGGGCCGCGGCCAGCGACTCCAGCCGCTCGCCGATGTAGCCCGCACGCTCGCGGAAGATGGCGTGGTACAGCGACAGTTTGGGGCCGTAGTAGTAGCCCACCAGGGCCAAGGGCACGCCGGCCTCTTCGGCGATGTCGCGTATCGATACGCCATGGAAGCCGGCCGTGGCGAACAGCCGCTCTGCCGCCAGCAGGATGTTTTGCTGCCGATTCGGCGCCAGCGCGTCCTCGCCAGGTTCGGTGGCCGCCTTGCGCCGGCTGGCCGGTGTGCTGCGGGTGGTAGATGTGGTTTTGGGTGATGGCATAGGCTGGTTTATACGCTTGTACAAGAATGTTGAACACTCGTACAAACACCGATACCTGCTTTTACTTTGCAATGTTGTACGTTTGTACAAATCATGCTAAAGAAATACCCAGGGATGGCCTGGGTACTATGGATTTGATAGCTGCTGGCGCAGATGCTTCCTACACTAGGGGCTGATTTGGCTAGGATTGGTGGGCGACGCGCCAGCGCGGCCACAGCAGGTGGGGCGATCCAGCAATGTTCTCCTCTATGGGTTGGCTGTCATTCTTTTGTACCTTGCGCAGACGTTCCTGGTCGAGAGACCGCATGACGATGGTGAAAAGGTAGGGAAATACGCTCTCGACTAATCTGTTAATTCAAGCGCATGTCATACGAAACTTCATCTTGAGCGACCTCAACGAACCCAAGTCTGTTGTAGAGAGATTTTGCGGGGTTGCTTTTAATCACTTTCAGTCCGAGCGGCTTCTTTTCCGCTTTGGCCTGTTCTGCAGCCTGTAGCAAAAGAAACGACCCCAGCCCTTTGCCCCGGAACTCGGGTAGCAGGAATATGAGCCGAACAAAGTGGGCGGAGTCTGTGGTCTCCACATGGACACCTCCAGCCCGCTGCCCTGCAACTTCAACGACTCGAAATTGCCCGAATGGATGATGTTTCCAGAAGCCATTCCTTTGAAACTCCTCGTCCCAGCCCCATGCCCAACGCACATGCTCTTGCAGTGCTTGTTTGTAGGCTTCGAAGACGAACTCTCGATCATTTTCTTTCGCATATCGCCACGTAGCTTGAACCATAGGGTTTAGAGTTTGATTTATAGAAAATTTCTCTGGAGAGATTTTTACAGTCTCAACCGACAAGCTCTGCGGGCGGCGAAGCCATCCTAAGCCCCACGCCAGCGCGGCCACAGCAGGTTGATCACCAGGCCCAGCATCACGAGGCCGGCTGCTATCAGCTTCCAGGCTGGTAGGGGTTCGCCCAGCCACCAGGCCGAGGTGCCCATGCCAAACACTGGCACCAGCAGGGCCAGGGGCGAGATGGTGGCGGCTGGGTGGCGTGCCAGCAGCCAGGCCCACATGGCGTAGCCAAACAGGCTGTTGCCCCAGGCCTGCCACACCACGGCGACCCAGGTGCCGAGGTCGGCGGTGTGCAGGCTGGTGACCAGGGCTGCGCTGCCTTCAAACACCCAGGCCAGCGCCAGCAGCGGTGGCACGGCAAACAGGCTGGACCAGACCACGTAGGCCATCATGTTCACCTTGCCTGCCTGGCGCGATGCGGTGTTGCCGCCACCCCAGGACAGTGCTGCCAGCAGCACCACGGCCAGACCCAGCGGGGTGGTGCTGCCGTCGGTGTGCAGCATGATGACCACGATGCCGCTGGCCGCCAGCAGCAGGCCACACCACTGGTAGGCCTGCATGCGTTCCTTGGTGGTGCGCATGGCCAGGGCAATGGTGAAGAACACCTGGGTCTGCACCACCAGCGAGGCCAGCCCCGGCGAGATATGGCCCTGCATGGCCCAGTAGATCAGCCCGAACTGGCCCACGCCAATCAGCACGCCATAGGTGGCCAGGTTGCGCCAGGGCACGGTCGGCCGTGGGATGAAGAACACCGCCGGCAGCAGCACCAGCGCAAAGCGCCAGGTGGCCAGCCATAGCGGCGTGAAGTGCGCCAGCGCGATCTTGATGATGGCGAAGTTGCTACCCCACACCGCCACGATGGCCAGAGCCAGCAAAAAGCGACGCAGGGACAGTTGTGTAGACATGTAACGGAAATAAGTGAAAAGGCCGCCATTGTGGGGCCTGTGCTTTACCCCCGTGTGTACGCTACCCTTTTAGTAGCTGCTGGCGCAGGGTCTATCAGCGCCAGCGGCACTTTTTATGCCAGGATTTGGCGGCGTGTCAGCTGCAGCGGCATGCCACCCGCCGGGCGCAGCGTGACGTTCAACACCGGTTGGGGCGGCGCCGCGCTGCCCGGCGCCAGGCGGAAGCGCTGCAGCACCATGGCGGCGATCAGCGTCATCTCGGTCGTCGCAAACAGATTGCCTATACACACCCGTGGCCCGGCGCCAAACGGCAGGTAGCTGCCGCGCTCGTGCAGGGCCTGGCCGGTGCTGGAAAAACGCTCGGGGTCAAAGCGCTCGGGCTCGGGGAACCAGCGCGCATCGTGCTGCAGCACCCAGGGCGTGACGCGCACCAGTGCACCTTTGGGTAGCTGCCAGGGGCCGATCTGTACCGGGCGCAGCGCGCGCCGGCTGATTAGCGAGGGGGCCGGCGGGTACAGGCGCATGGTTTCTTTCAGCGTCTGGGCCAGGTAGGGCAGCTGGGGCAGGTCTTCATAGCAAGGCGGGCGCAGGCCCAGCACCTGGTCCACCTCGTCCTGGGCGCGCTGGGCATAGTCGGGGTGGGCAGCCATGGTGTGGCCCCACCAGGTGAGGGCGGCGGCGGTGGTTTCGTGGCCGGCCAGGAAGATGGTCATGCACTGGTCGCGCACCTCTTCGTCGCTCAGCGCGGCGCCATCACCGCTGTCGTCGCTGTCATCGCGCACGGCCATCAGCATGGCCAGCAGGTCGCTTTGTGCGGTGCCGTTGGCCTGGCGGCGCTGCCGGATGTGGCGGCGCACCAGGCCGTCCAGCGTGTGCTTGGCGCGGCGGGTGGCCCATTTGTGCGGCATCCAGTCGGGCAGGCTGAAGGGCCAGAAGAATTCCTCCATGCCGGCGCGGCTGATCACCTGCACCGCCTGCTCGGCCGCCAGCGCTTCGGCGCGGTTGCTGTCGTTGATCTGCTGGCTGAACAGAGTGCGCAGCACCACGTCCATGGTCAGCTGGGTCACCATGTGTTCGAAGTTCAGCGTCTGCGTGGGCAGGGGCGGCAAGGCGTCCAGGGCCTGGGCGGCGGCGGCCACCATGTGCTGGGCGTAGCCGGCCATGCGCTTGGGGCCAAAGCCGGGTTGCAGCATGCGGCGCTGGCGCTGCCAGGTATCGCCCTCGGTCACCAGCACACTCTGGCCGTGCACCTTGGCGAAGACCGCCGTGCCGCGCTCCCAGCGGATGAAGTTGCGCGCCTGCTCCACCAGCACCTCGCGCACCCAGTCGGGGCGGAAGAACTCGAAAGTTTGCTCCGGGCCTATGCGCGCGTGCACCGCGTCACCGTAGTGGCTGTGCATATGCCGCGCCGTACCCAGGTAGTCGCGGCGCATCTGGCCCAGCAGGGGGAAGCCGAAAAAGCGGGGCAGGGGGCCTGGAGGAAAGCTTGCGTTGGATGGGGTCATGGTGGCTACTGTGCGCCTGCTTGGCCGGCGTGTATTGAACGATTGCGACAAGCCCGGCTGGCTACACTGCCGTGATGTTGTCCCACACCTCGCCCAAGGGCGCCACGGCCCACCTGATTGCCCCCGGCATGGGCCTGGGTGCCTGCGTGCGGGCTTATATCTCGCGCAGCACCCTGGGCGTGGATCTGCTGCCGCAGGAACGCTACAACCATTTTCCTGCCAGCCCGCTGTGCGGCATCTCCTGGTTCACGCATGGCGTGGCCGATATGCTGCCGGCCGACGGCAGTGGCGACTGGCTCCAGCGTCTGCCGCCCATCTCGTTTTTTGGTCCGCATACACGGCCCACGGTGTCGTACAACCCGGGCCCGGCCCAGGGCTTCATGCTGCTCATGCTGCCCGACGCCCTGCACGCCATGACCGGCGTGGATGTGGCGGCCCAGGTAAACCGGCAAAGCCCCTTGCACCAGGTGCTGGATGCCAGCTGGTGCGAGATGGCCCAGGCCGCACTGCAGGCGCCCGACGACGCGGATCGGGTGCGGGTCATCGAGGCCTTTTTGCTGCCGCGCTGGCAGCAGGCGCGCACCCAGGGCGCGGTGCCGGTGCGCAGCTTTCAGGACTGGGCCGAGACTCTGGCGGTGCGCGCCCTGGCATCCGGCGCGGGCCAGAGCCTGCGCCAGGCCGAACGCCGGGTGAAGGCCTGGACGGGCCAGTCCCTGCGTGCGTTGCAGGGCCGCAGCCGGGCCGAGGCCGCGTTCTTCCAGGTGCGCCAGGCAGAGGATGCCGGCAACGTTGTCTGGGCCGACCTGGCGGCCGGTGCGGGTTATGCCGACCAGTCCCACCTGTGCCGCGAGACGCGCCGTGTCACCGGCCTGAGCCCCGAGGCCCTGCGCCAGCGCGTGCAGGACGACGAGAGCTTCTGGGTTTACCGCATCTGGAGCTGAACCCCCTTCCGGGGCGCGGATTGCATGTGCCAGGCCGCACTCGTAAAATCAAACGATCCACTCCAGGAGCCAGACATGGATGTTTCATCGGTCTATCGGCAATCCGTTCAGCCTACCCAGCCTACCGACATTGCGTCGGAAACCCGCAACGCGCAACGCCGCGCCGCCCAGCGCGACGACCCCGAGGTCAGCAAGGTCGCCCAAGACCAGAACCCACCGGCCAAGCCGCCGCCTGTGGTGAACAGCCAGGGCCAGACCACAGGTCGCATAGTCAACACCACCGCCTGAGTCGGCCATGGTCGCCATCACTGGCACCAGTCTGTCGATTCCGCAGGTGCAAACCGGCCCCGATAAGGCGCAGGTTGCACAGGCGCGGCGGGATGCGGACGCCGCCCAGAGCCGGGCGGACGAGTTGCGCGCCGCCGCCGACCAGGCCGACCGCTCGGCCCGCAACAGCCAGGACACGGCCAACGACCTGAACAGCCGCAGCAAGCAAATGGACGCCACCTACGCGCAGCAACTGCGCCGCGCCAGCCAGACCAAGGGTTTGATCATCAACGTCAGCGTTTGATCTGTTTGCTACATAAATGATAGCTTCTTGCGCAGGTATTTCCTGCGCTAGAGCCTGTTTTTGCCTGAGTAGATGCATACCTCAGACGTACTACCACAACCGTTCGCCCTGAGCTTGTCGAAGGGCTCCATTAGCAGCAGGCCCTTCGACAAGCTCAGGGCGAACGGGGACTGTAATGTGCGAGGTTGCCATCTGAGGCATGTATCTAATCAGGTGTTTTTGCCTAGATGTCCGCCCGCTACCAGGCCGCCGTATCCAGGCGGTAATAGCCTTGCAGCTCGCGGTACAGCGCCGGGTCATACTCGGCCAGCGCGGCGCCTTGTTCAAAAAACACCTCTGACACCACGGCGAAGAACTCGGCCGGGTCCTGTGCGCCATAGTGGTTCAGCAGGCCGGGCTCGCCCACATGCGCTTCGCGGCGCAGCTTGGCGTAGGCGGCGTGGAATACGCGTGACCAGCGCTGCGGGTCGGTGCCGGGCAGGCGCCGGGGCGCGCCATTGGCGTGGCCGGTTTCCTGGTCCAGCTGGTGGGCAAATTCATGGATCACCACGTTGCGCCCGTCGTTGGCCGTGGCCGCGCCTTCCAGGCTGTCCTGCCAGGACAGGATGACCTGGCCCTGCGACCAGGATTCGCCCGCCAGCGCATGGCGCTGCTCCTGCAGTACGCCAGCGCCATCAGACATGGCGCGGTCTACGGCGAAGGCACCGGGGTAAACCAGGATTTGCCGCAAATTGGCATAGCGGTCGATGGACCGGTTCAGCACCAGCAGACAGGCCTGGGCGGCGATGACCACGCGCATTTCCTCCGTCACCTCCAGGCCGGCGCAGCCTATGAAGGCTTTTTCGGCGATGAAGACCTGCATGTGCTTCTTCAACTGCAGCTGCAGATCGGCTGGCAGGCGGCGAAACAGCGGCACCCGGCGCCGCAATATCTTGCGCCAGGCGGTAGGGAATGCCTGCTGCTGCAGCTTGCGCCGGCGCCGCGCCACCCACCAGCGTGGCAGCAACCAGCCCAGAGCGCACACCAGGGTCAGGATCAGCAAGGCAATAAAGGTGGCGGTGGGTGTGTCCATGGAAATCGGTGTGGCAACAAATCGGTGCGGAACCTGCTAGCTGGGTGCCAACGCGGCGTTTGCAATGCCGGCGATGATGATTTTGCCGGTGGACGTGGGAGGGTCCACCCTAGGTACAAAGCGGCGCAGCAGGTGCAAGATCCATAGGCTGTGGTGCAGGCTGGGTGCGAATGCGGTGGCGCTGGGCTGGTGCAGCACAGTGGGGCAGACGCGCGCACCAAGCCGGCTGCCTTTCGTCGAGTCGTTTCAATGTGGACACTGGGCGGGTGTGGAAAATGCCCGCCGATAACATGATGCAAACAGACTGTGACTCGGCCAAGCCGCCCGCGGGCTTGCTTTCCACGGAGCCCGCCGGGCGCCGGGAGATTCGGCATGCTGCCATTTCAGTCGCCGTCTCTCTGCTGGTGTTTGCGGCGGCCGTGCCTTTTGCCAGGATGCCGCTGGTACAGATTCCCGCCTTTATTCCCATGTATGTGTCGGTGCTGGTGATCTGCGATCTGATCACCGCCGTGCTGTTGTTTGGTCAGTTCAGCGTGGTGCGCACGCCGGCTTTGCTGCTGCTGGCCTGTGGCTATCTGTTCACGGCAACCGCCACGCTGGAGTATCTGTCGATTTTTCCTGGTCTCTTGTCGCCAACCGGCCTGTTCGGGTCGGGGCCCCAGACTTCTTCTGCGATGTACATGTTCTGGCACAGCGGGTTTCCGCTGGCCATCATGGGCTATACGTTGTTGAAGGGCAAGGTTTTCAAACCCTTTCAACCGCAGCAGCTGATGCGGGATCGCCCATCCATTGCGATTGCTGTCGCTGTGGTGGGCATATTTGTTCTGGTGGCTGGGTTTGGGCTCTTCGCCACGCAGGGCCAGGCCTATATTCCGATTTTTCTCAATGGCAACCGCACCACCGATATGGGGCACAGGTTTTTATTCGGCGTGTGGGCTCTCAGCCTGGCCGCCTTGGTGGCGGTGTGGAAGAAGAAGCCGCACACGGTACTGGATGTATGGCTGCTGGTCGTCATGTGCGTGTGGTTGTTCGATATTGCACTGGCGGCGCTTTTGAATACCGGCCGATACGATTTGGGTTGGTATGTAGGCCGGATCTACGGTCTGCTGGCCGCGAGCTTTTTGCTGATTGCTTTGTTGATTGAAGATGTGAAGCAGCACCAGCGGCTGTTCCAGCTGTCGATCAAGCTTGGCGCGGCCAACAAGGTTCTGGCGAATTTAGCGCGGCATGACGGATTGACGGGGCTGGCGAACCGGCGGTATTTTGATGAGTATCTGGCGGAGCAGATTGCTGTTGCGAGCCGCTTCCACAGGCCGTTGGCCTTGATCCTTTGCGACATAGACCATTTCAAGGATTTCAATGACCACTACGGACACCAGGCGGGTGACACTTGCCTGAAGCGCGTTGCACGCGTGCTCGCGTCCTGCTCGCACCGTCCGGCTGATCTGGTGGCGCGCTACGGGGGCGAAGAGTTTGCCTTCATCCTGCCCGATACCGATCTGCGGGCCGCCGCGCGGATGGCGGAGGAGATACGCCGTGAAGTCAGCCACCTGGGCATTGCGCATGCCCATTCCTCGGCGGGTTCTTGTGTCAGTATCAGCAGCGGGGTTTCCGAGCTGGTGCCACCCATGCAAGCCCCGCAGCTGATTGCTGCAGCCGATGAGTTGCTCTACCACGCCAAGGGCTTGGGGAGGAACCAGGTGGTCAGTGCATGGGCGGTCATCTAGCCATGACTCGCCATGTCAGCGTGTGCCCTGTTGCGCGAAGCCCAACGCGGCTTCCACCATGCGGCGCAGATGCGGCTGGATGCGGGCGGCCACCTCGGGCAGGTAGTCGAAGGGCATGGCTTCCTGCATATAGCTGCACTGCGTCATCTCCAGCTGGATCGCATGGATGCTCTGCGCAGGCTGGCCGTACTGGCGGGTGATGTAGCCGCCCTTGAAGCGGCCGTTCAGCACCGCGGTGTAGCCCGGTGCGGATTCGGCAATGGCTAGCAGCTGGGCCGCCATCGCCGGGTCGCAACTGGTGCCGTTGCCGCTGCCCAGGTTCAGGTCCGGCAGCTTGCCTTCGAAGAAGCGCGGCAGCACGGAACGTATTGAGTGCGCATCCCACAGCACGGCCTTGCCATGCACGGATTTCAGCCGCGCCAGCTCGGCCTGCAGCTGCTGGTGGTAGGGCTGCCAAATGCTGTCGCGGCGCTCGGCGATCTCGGCTTCACCGGGTACATCCCGCGGGTCGCGGTACAGCGGCAGATCGTCGAAGTCGTCCACCGGGCAGAGTCCGGTGACGCTCTGGCCCGGGTACAGGCTGGCGCCCGAGGGGTCCCGGTTCAGGTCGATCACATAGCGCGAATGCGTGGCTATCAGCAGCGAGGCGCCGAGTTCCTTGGCGAAGCCGTACAGGCGTTCTAGGTGCCAGTCGGTGTCGTGCACTTGTTGGGCCACATCGGTCAGGCGCGTGGCCAGGGTCGGTGGCACATAGGTGCCGACATGGGGCATGGAGATCAGCAGCGGTTGTGTGCCTTGGATGAATTTGAAGGGTTCCATTTTTTACACCTGTGTGAGTTGGGTTCGGGCAGCGATGAAGGCGGCGGCTGCTGCGTCGTGCTGCGGGTGCCGACCTTGTTGGGTGCGCTGCTGGCCGGCTACCCAGACGGCATCGAGCGCCGAAGTCCGGTGGCTGGCGAACACATGGGCCGACAGCATCTCGGGTGCCGACAAGCCGGCCAGCGCCAGGTGCTGCGCGTCCAGCACGCAGAAGTCGGCGCGCTGGCCCACGGCCAGGCCTTGTGCGTTGCGGCCCGAGGCTTGCGCGCCGCCGGCCACAGCTTGAAGCAAGGTGGCCGTAGCGACCTGGGGCTGCTGCGCGCTTGCCAGCACATTGCGCTGGCGGAACTGCAGGCGCTGGCCGTATTCGAGCAGCAGCAGTTCTTCGGCCGCATTCACGCAGGCATGGCTGTCTGAGCCCAGGCCCCAGGCGCCACCGGCGGCCAACCAGCGCGGCATGTCGAACAGGCCGTCGCCCAGGTTCGCCTCGGTGCTCGGGCAGATGCCCGCTACGGCGCCGCTGGTGGCGGCGCGTTGGTATTCGGCTTCGCTCATGTGCGTGGCGTGGATGAGGCACCAGCGGGCGTCCACCGGTGCGTGGTCCAGCAGCCATTCCACCGGGCGCTGGCCGCTCCAGGCCAGGCAGGCATCGACCTCGGCGGTCTGTTCTGCTATGTGGATGTGCACCGGCGCGCTGGCGTCGATGGCGTGCAGGCCAGCCACGGCGTCGCGCAGGCTGTCGGGCGGCACAGCGCGCAGCGAATGTGGCGCCATGCCCAGGCGTGCACCTTGCGCGTCGCACAGGGGTTTGAGGGTTTCCAGCAGGCGCAGCATCGAGTCGGTGGAGCGTATGAATCTGCGTTGCCCTTCGTTGGGCGGCGTGCCGCCGAAGCCGCTGGTCTGGTACAGCACGGGCAGCAGGGTGATGGCGATGCCGGCGGTTTTTGCCGCGCGCAGCAGGGCCTTGGACAGCTCGGCGTCGTCGGCGTAGGGTGTGCCGTCGGCACTGTGGTGCAGGTAGTGGAATTCGCAGACCGAGGTGTAGCCGGCTTCCAGCATTTCGATGTACAGCCAGGTGGCGATGGCCTCGACCTGTTCGGGTGAGAGGCGGGCGGCGAACTGGTACATCAGGCTGCGCCAGCTCCAGAAGCTGTCCTGCGCGGCGCCGCGGAATTCGGTGAGGCCGGCCATGGCGCGTTGGAAGGCGTGGCTGTGGAGGTTGGGCAGGCCGGGGGTGACGGGACCTGCGGCTGTCGGTGCGCCGTTGGGCTCTGTGTTGAGGGTGACGGTGGTGAGTTCGCCCAGGCTGTTCCATTGCAGCAGGACGTTGGTCTCCCAGCCGGTGGGGAGTAGGGCGTCTTTGGCGAAGATTTGGTTGGTCATGGCCGGAGGTGTTTATAGAGATGGTCGGCCGGGATGTGCGCCCGGCGGCGCAGTAACTTTCTTTTGCGTGGCCAAAAGAAAGTCACCAAAGAAAAGGCCAGCCGAAGTCGTCGCCCCCTGCGCTGCGCTTCGGGGTACGCTGCGTTGCTCGGTCTGGGCGGGGTCCCGCTCGAACTCGCTGCGCTCAGACAATCGCGGGCCCTGATCCGCCCAGCCCTGCGCTACTCGCCGACGCCACACGGCGTGGGGTCGGGAGCGGACATCCGTCCCGGCTGCGCCGGGCTCGCGCCCTAGGCGCGATGTGGCGCGCTGCGCCACCGATCCCGATCCCCTGGGACGCCCATAAAAACCCATCAAGCTCACAGCAACCCCAAACTGTCCAACGCAACAAAACCCTGCCGAACAATAGTGCGCCCAGGCTGCTGCCCCAACCAGTACACCAGCTCCGCCGGTTCCCGCAAATCCCACAGCACAAAGTTCGCAGTCCGTCCCACGGCCAGCGTGCCGTGCGTGTCCTGCAAATCCAGTGCGCGGGCTGCATGCGTGGTGATGCCTGCCAGTGCCTCTGGCACCGTCAACCGGAACAGCGTGCAGGCCATGTTGGCCATCAACAGCAAGCTCAGCGCCGGCGAGGTGCCCGGGTTGTGGTCGGTGGAGACTGCCATCGGCACACCCGCGGCGCGCAGGGCGGCAATCGGCGGCAGGTGCGTATCGCGTAGCGTGTAGTAGGCGCCGGGCAGCAGCACCGCCACCGTACCGGCAGCACGCATCGCATCGATACCGGCCTGCGACAAATGCTCGATGTGGTCGCAAGACAAAGCACCATAGTGCGCCGCCAGCACCGAGCCGCCCATGTCGGACAGCTGCTCGGCATGCAGCTTCACCGGCAGGCCCAGGGACTGCGCCGCCTTGAATACCTGCTCGGTCTCGGCCAGCGAAAACGCGATGCGCTCGCAGAACACATCGACAGCATCCACCAGGCCTTCGGCATGCAGCGCGGGCAGCATTTCGTGGCACACCAAGTCGATGTAATCCTGGCTGCGGCCCGCGTACTCCGGCGGCAGCGCGTGGGCGCCGAGGAAGGTGGTCCGCACGGTTACGCCGAAGTCCTGGCCGAGCCGCCGGGCCACGCGCAGCTGCTTGCGTTCGTGCTCCAGGCTCAGGCCGTAGCCGGATTTGATCTCGATCGCGCAGACCCCGTCGTCCAGCAGCTGCTGCAGCCGCGATGCGGCCTGGGCATAGAGTTCGTCTTCACTGGCGGCACGCGTGGCCTTCACCGACGAGATGATGCCGCCACCGGCTTTCGCCACCTCTTCGTAGCTGGCGCCGGCCAGGCGCATCGCAAACTCATTGGCGCGCTGGCCGCCGTAGACAAGGTGCGTGTGGCAATCGACCAGGCCGGGCGTGGCCAATGCACCGCCGGCGTCGATGCGTGGCAGGCCGGCGAAGGCTGCGGGCATTGCCGCCAGGTCTCCCATCCAGGCTATCTGGCCGTGCTGCACCGCCAGGGCGTTGGCCGTACCGCCATCGGCCAGCCGCAGGTTGTACCAGAGTCCGTCAGCGCTGGGGTGTTGGGGCGTGGTCATATTCTGTTTGCTATTGAATGTGTAGCTGCTTGCGTAGGTATTTATTGCGCTAGCGGCCTATTTTTTATAAATCATGCAGGCCGACCCATACAAGTTGCGCGTTGGCCTCCAGCGGCGTGGCCTGCCAGCTGGTCGAAGCATCCCACCACAGGCCGTGGCCGCTGGCGCAGCGGAAATCATGCGCGCCGCACTGCAGATGCCAGGCGCCGCGTAGTACTAGCAGCAGGCCCTGGGTGGATGCTGGAATTTGCCGGGCGGCGTTGAGCACCTGCACCTCGGCGCGCAAGCGGCTGCGCCGTGTCATCACATTGAAATCGGTGGACGCGCCGCCCAGCAGGTCGCAGTCCAGCGCCACATCGCCAGAGAATGCGAAGGGCTGGCCAGGGGTGTCCAGTGCGTGGTCTATGCCGGGTGCATGCAGGCGTACGCCGTCGCCATCCAGCAGCATGATCACCCTATCGACACCGGGGAAGGCCGAGAACGGCCCGGCCTGGGCGATGCGGGCGATGCTGATGCGCCAGTCGAAACTGTCCATGCCCGCACCGGCAGGCTGGCAGACGATTTCACGCGTGGTGCCGCCGCCGTTCTTCCACGGCGTGGCGGGCAGGGTAGCGGTGTCGAAGCTGTGGATCACGGCAGTAGCCCCGAGGGTGAACGCAATATTGCAGCGGCCTTGGCAATGTCGGGTGCCAGAAAGCGGTCGGCATCGAAGGCCGGAACCTGCTCGCGTAGCTTGCGCCAGGCCTGGCCGGTGCCTTGGCCGAAGCGCTGGTCCTTCAGGAACTCGAAGGCCTGCGCGGCCAGCAGGTATTCGATGGCCAGGATCTGCGTCAGGTTCTCGGTGGACTTGTGCAGGTCCAGCGCGGCGCTGGTGCCCAGGCTCAGGTGGTCTTCCTGGTTGCCCGAGGTGATGAAGTTGTCGACCACCACCGGCTGGGCCAGGCGGCGGTTTTCGCCGGCCAGGGAGGCGGCGGTGTACTGGGTGATCATCAGGCCGGAATTCACCCCCGGCTCGGCCACCAGAAACGCGGGCAAGCCGCTGACCAGCGGGTTCACCAGCCGGTCGATGCGCCGCTCGGCCACGCCGCCGAGTTCGGCCACCGCAATGCGCAGCAGGTCGGCCGCCATGGCCACCGATTCGCCGTGCGGGTTGGCCTGTGAGACCACGCGGTAGGCATCCGGTGTGCCCAGCAGCAGCGGGTTGTCGGTGGCGGAATTCAGCTCGGTTTCAATCTGCTTTGCCGCGTGGGCGATCTGGTCGCGGCAGGCGCCGTGGATCTGCGGTATGGAGCGGATGCTGAGGGCATCTTGCGTGCGGATGCCACGGCTGCTGGCAATGACTTCGCTGCCTTCGAGCAGGCTGCGCAGGTTGCGGCCCACCTGCTGCATGCCGGGGTGGGGTTTGAGGGCGATGATCTCGGCGTCGAAGGCGGCTATCTGGCCGCGCAGGGCTTCGAAGCTCATGGCGCCGACCACGTCGGCCCAGTCGGCCAGGCGCTCCACATCGGCCAGCGCCAGCGCCGCCAGGCCGGTCATGCAAGGCGTGCCGTTGACCAGGCTCAAACCGTCCTTGGCGCCCAGCAACAGCGGCTGCAGGCCGATGGTGGCCAGCGCCTCGGCAGCCGGCTGGGTGCGGCCCTGGAACTGCACCTCGCCCACGCCCAGCAGCGCCACGCTGATGTGCGCCATGTGCGTGAGGTAGCCGACCGAACCCTGGGACGGCACGCAGGGCGTGACGCTGTGGTTCAGCAGTGCTAGCAGGCCTTCGACCACCTTGGGCTGCAGGCCCGAATAGCCTTGCGCAAAATTGGCCAGCGCCGCGACCAGGATGGCGCGGGTCTGCGCCACCGTCAGCAGCGGGCCTACGCCGACAGCATGGCTGAGCAAGGTGTTGCGCGACAGCTGGGCCAGTTGCTCGCCGTGCAGCAGCACATTGCTCAGGGCGCCGAGGCCGGTGCTGATGCCATAGGCGCGCTCGCCGCTGGCCACGATGCGGTCCACGATGGCGCGGGCGTTGGCGATGCGGGTCCAGGCAGCGGACGACAATGCCAACGGCGCGCCGTCGCGGGCCACGGCGACCAGCTCGCGCCAGCCCAGAGGGGCATCACCCAGCAAAACGGTGGTGGCGACCATCTCTTCCGGTGAACAGCGCAGAACTGGCTTTGCCAGGCTGCTGCTGTTGCCCCCTGCAAGGGGGTGGGCGGAAAGCGCTTGCGCTGTAGCCTGGGGGTGAGTGTCTTTCACGCTGCAGCCCTTTCCTGGTGGCCGGAGTTGAACTGGCGAAAGCGTTCGGAACTGGCGGCGCCAAACACATCGGCCGGCGCGCCTTCTACATCGACCAGGCCTTGGTGCATGAAGACCACGCGGTTCGACACATTGCGGGCAAAACCCATTTCGTGCGTCACCACCAGCATGGTACGGCCCTCTTCGGCCAGGGAACGCATCACCTTTAGCACCTCGCCAACCAGCTCGGGGTCCAGGGCCGAGGTGGGTTCGTCGAACAGCATCACCTGCGGGCGCATGGCCAGCGCCCGGGCAATCGCCACGCGCTGCTGTTGGCCGCCGGACAGATGGGCGGGGTAATAGTCACGCCGCTCGAACAGGCCTACGCGCTGCAGCAAGGCCTCGGCTTCTTCCACGCATTCGGCGCGCGCGCGCTTTTGCACCCGCATCGGGCCTTCGATCAGGTTTTGCAGCACCGTCATGTGCGACCAGAGGTTGAAGTTCTGGAACACCATGGCCAACTGCGAGCGCATGCGCTCGACCTGCTTGCGGTGCACCGGCTCCATGCGGCCGTCTTTGCGTTGGCGCATCTCCAGGGTTTCGCCGTCCAGGCAGACGCTGCCTTGGTCGGGCGTTTCCAGCAGGTTGATGCAGCGCAGAAAGGTGCTCTTGCCCGAGCCGCTGGCACCGAGTATGGAGATCACATCGCCCTTCTGGGCGGTCATGGAGATGCCCTTCAGCACATGGTGGCTGCCGAAGGATTTGTGGATGCCAGTGACGGCCAGGGTCGCGGTTGTGGTGGTCATGGTCGGGTCAAACGGTTTGGGCGTGGGGTTTCACAGCGGTGGTGGGGCGCTTGCGCAGATGCGGCGACAGCCGGTGCTCCAGCATGGCCACGGCGCGCACCAGCAGGAAGTTCAGCACCAGGTAGATGGCGGCGGCGCAGATGAAAACCTCCATGGTGCGGTAGGTGCGCTGGATGATCTGCTGGGCCACGCCGGTCACATCCCAGACCGTGACCAGGCTGGCCAGTGCGGTGGACTTGACCAGCAGCACCAGCTCGGTGGAGTAGGCGGGCAGGCACTGGCGCAGCGCGATGGGGGCGATGACGCGGTGCAGCAGCGTCCAGCGCGACATGCCGGTGGCCAGGCCGGCCTCGATCTGGCCGTGCGGCACGGCCAGCAACCCGCCGCGCAGAATCTCGGCGGTGTAGCCTGCCGTGCACAAGGCCAGCGCCAGTACCGCGCAGGCATAGGGCGAGCGCAGCACGATCCAGAACATGCTTTCGCGCACCGCATCGAATTGGCCGAGGCCGTAGTAAATCAGGAACAGCTGGATCAGCAGCGGCGAGCCGCGGAACACCAGCACATAGCCGCGCGCAAACCAACTGAGCGCCGGGTACGGGCCAACGCGCATGGCGACGATGAGCAGCGACAGCAAGCCGCCGAACAGCATGGACAAAAAGAACAGGCCCAGCGTTGTCGGAACGGCGGCCAACAGCTTGCCCATGGTGTTGAGGAGGAAGTCGTAGTCCATCTTAGTGGCCTCCTGCCAGGCTGCGTCGTTGCGACTTGCCCATGTGTTTTTCTGCACGACCGAACACTTGGTTCGACATGCCGGTGAGCAGCAAATACAGAATGCCGCCAACGATATAAAAAGTGAAGTACTGGCGTGTTGAACCGGCACCAATTTGCGTGGTGCGCATCAGCTCGGCAAGGCCGGTGACCGAGATCAGTGCCGAATCCTTCAGGCTCATCTGCCAGACATTGCCCAGGCCGGGCAGCGACAGGCGGAATATTTGTGGCAGCAGGATGCGCCGAGCCAGCATCATGGTGGGCATGCCGATGGAGCGCGCGGCTTCCAGCTCACCCGGCACCACGGCCAGGAAGGCGCCACGGTAGACCTCGGCCTGGTAGGAGCCAGAAATCATGCCGACGGCCAGCGCACCCACCAGAAACGGCGGCGTGGCGATGAAACCTTCGGCGCCAAACCACTGGCCGATGGCTGTGATCAGGGTCGAGCCGCCGAAGTAGAACAGGTAGATCACCAGCAGCTCGGGGATGCCGCGGAACACCGTGGAATACAGCTCGCCCACAGCCCGCAGGCTGCGCCGCGGCGACAGCTTGGCGGCTGCGACCAGCGCGCCGAACACCGAGCCTACCAGCAAGCCGCACAGTGTCAGGGCCACCGTCAACAGGGTGGCCAGCAGCAGGGCCGAGCCCCAGCCTTGCTCACCAAACCCCAGCATTTCGAACAATTCCATCATGGTCTTTCGGTAATGGTTGTTGCGGTGGCCGCAGTGTGGATTACAGCGTGCCCGTCAGGTCGGTCTTGAACCACTTCAGCGACAGCTTTTTCATGGTGCCGTCGGCCAATGCAGCCTTGATTGCCACGTCGAATTTGGCTTTCAGGTCGGCATCGGCTTTGCGAAAGCCCAGGGCTTCGCCTTCGCCGAATACCAGGCCGCCGATCTTCGGACCGGTGTAGGCCAGGCCCTTGTTTTCGGGCTTTTCCAGGATGGAGTTGATCAGGGTCACGTCGTCAAAAGCGGCATCGATGCGGCCGGCCTTCAGGTCCAGCATGGTGTCGGCCGAGGCGCTGTATTCGCGGATGGTGGCGATGTCTTTGAAATGCGCATCCATGAAGGCGGTGTAGACGGTGCCGGAGGCGATGCCGATGGTCTTGCCCTTCAGCGCAGTGCGCAGTGGCTCGATGGCGGCGCGTACGGCCTTGGCGTCGGTACCCAGCTTCATGGTGGGGCCCTTGGCTTCGGGCAGCAGCTTGCCGCTGGCAGCGACAAAGCTGGCCGAGGTGGAGGCGTAGGGGGCCGAGAACGCGATCTCTTTCTTGCGCTCGTCGGTGATGACGATGGAGTCCATCATCACGTCGTACTTGCCGGCTTTCAGGCCGGCGATCATGCCGTCCCAGTTTTGCACGACCAGCTTGCAGGTGATCTGCGCGCGCTTGCACAGGTCTTCCATCATGTCGACCTCGAAGCCGCCGAGCTTGCCGCCGGGCAAGGTCAGGTTCCAGGGTTCGTAAGCGCCTTCGGTGGCGATGGTGACGGACTTCCAGTCTTTGGCTTGCGCGGGTGCCAGGCAGGACATGGCGCCCAGGGCGAGCAGGCTGGCGGATACGAGTTTCGAGGTTTTCATGGTGAGACTTTCAAAGGTTGAAGGACAGAGGAACAGCGGGACAGGGGAATAGGGGTTAAATATGCCGCCAGCGCACTAATTACCTGCGCCAGCAGCTATGGATATAGGAGCGTTTACTTCACCATGGGCAGGTTCAGGCCCTGCTTCTTGGCGGTGGCGATGGCGATGTCATAGCCGGCATCGGCGTGGCGCATCACGCCGGAGCCGCAGTCGTTCACCAGCACGCGGGCCAGGCGCTCGGCGGCGGCATCGGTGCCGTCGGCCACGATGACCATGCCCGAGTGCTGCGAATAGCCCATGCCGACGCCGCCGCCGTGGTGCAGGCTGACCCAGGTGGCGCCGCCAGCGGTATTCAGCAGCGCGTTCAGCAGCGGCCAGTCGCTCACCGCGTCGGTGCCGTCTTTCATGGATTCGGTTTCACGGTTCGGGCTGGACACCGAGCCGGTGTCCAGGTGGTCGCGGCCGATGACGATCGGGGCTTTGAGCTCACCGTTCTTCACCATTTCGTTGAAGGCCAGGCCGGCGATATGGCGCTCGCCCAGGCCCAGCCAGCAGATGCGCGCGGGCAGGCCCTGGAAGCTGATGCGTTCACGCGCCATGTCCAGCCAGCGGTGCGTGTGGTGGTTGTTCGGGAACAGCTCCTTGATCTTGGCGTCGGTCTTGTAGATGTCTTCCGGGTCACCCGACAAGGCCACCCAGCGGAACGGGCCCTTGCCTTCGCAGAACAGTGGGCGGATGTAGGCCGGCACGAAGCCGGGGAAGTCGAAGGCGTTCTTCACGCCGACATCGAACGCCACCTGGCGGATGTTGTTGCCGTAGTCCACCGTGGGGATGCCCATCGCCTGGAAGTCCAGCATGGCTTGCACGTGCACGGCGCAGCTCTGGGCCGCGGCTGCCACCAGCGCGGCGTGCTGGGCCGGGTCTTTCTGTGCAGCCTTCCAGTCGGCCACGCTCCAGCCCGTGGGCAGATAGCCGTTGACCAGGTCGTGGGCGGAGGTCTGGTCGGTCACCAGATCGGGTTTGATGGCGCCGGCCTTGGCGCGGCGCACCAGCTCGGGCAGGATGTCGGCCGCATTGCCGAGCAGGGCGATGGATACGGCTTCTTTCGCGTCGCAGTGCTGCTGTATCAGTTCCAGCGCATGGTCAATGTCGCGCGCTTGTTTGTCCACATAGCGGGTGCGCAGGCGGAAGTCGATGCTGCTCTGCTGGCATTCGATGTTCAGCGACACGGCGCCGGCCAGCGTCGCGGCCAGTGGCTGGGCACCGCCCATGCCGCCCAGACCAGCGGTCAAGATCCACTTGCCGGCCAGGTCGTTGTTGTAGTGCTGGCGGCCGGCTTCGACGAAGGTCTCGAACGTGCCTTGTACGATGCCCTGGCTGCCGATGTAGATCCAGCTACCGGCGGTCATCTGGCCGTACATGAACAGACCCTTGCGGTCCAGTTCGTGGAAGTGCTCCCAGTTGGCCCACTTGGGCACCAGGTTGGAATTGGCGATCAGCACGCGCGGTGCGTTGGCGTGGGTTTTGAACACGCCGACGGGCTTGCCGGATTGCACCAGTAGGGTTTCGTCGTCGTTCAGTTCACGCAGGCTGGCCAGGATCTGGTCAAAGCATTCCCAGTTGCGAGCGGCGCGACCGATGCCGCCGTAGACCACCAGGCTCTTCGGGTCTTCGGCCACCTCGGCGTCGAGGTTGTTTTGCAGCATGCGGTAGGCGGCTTCGGTCAGCCAGCTCTTGCAGCTGAGTTCGGTGCCACGCGGGGCGCGGATGACGCGGCTGGCGTCGAAGCGGGGGTCTTGTTGGGTCATGGGAATTCTCCTTAGGCTGGAATGTGGCTGGGCAAGATGTTCAGTACGGCGGCAGGCCAGTCGCTGCGGTGGGCCCACAGGCGCATGGCTTCGATGTCGTTGGCCAGGAAGCGGTCCTGGTCCAGGAAGGCAACGCGCTGGCGGATGTCGGCGAAGGCGGCTTCCACCAGGGGCGAGGATTTCAGGTCGCGTTTCAGCTCAATGCCCTGGGTGGCGCCCATGGCCTCGATGCCGATGACCACGGCGGTGTTGTTCACCATCTCACCCAGGCGGCGCGCGGCAAAGGTGGCCATGGACACATGGTCCTCCTGGTTGGCGGATGTCGGCAGGCTGTCCACGCTGGCCGGGTGGGCCAGGGATTTGTTTTCGGACGCCACGGCTGCAGCCGTGACCTGGGCCATCATGAAGCCCGAGTTCAGCCCGCCATCGCGCACCAGGAAGGGCGGCAGGCCGGATAAGCCGGTGTCCAGCAGCAGGGCCAGACGGCGCTCGGAAATGGCGCCGATTTCGGCCACCGCCAGGGCGATGATGTCGGCGGCAAAGGCCACGGGTTCGGCGTGGAAGTTGCCGCCGGAGATCACGTCCCCATTGTCAAACACCAAGGGGTTGTCGGACGCGGCATTGGCTTCGGTCTGCAGTACACGGGCGGCATGGGTCAGGTTGTCCAGGCAGGCGCCCATCACCTGCGGAATGCAGCGCAGGGAATACGGGTCTTGCACGCGGCCGCAGTTCGAGTGAGACGGCACGATCTCGCTGCCGTCCAGCAGGGCGCGCACCGCACCGGCCACCGCCATCTGGCCGGGCTGGCCGCGCGCGGCGTGGATGCGGGCGTCAAAGGGCTTGATGGAGCCTTGCACCGCTTCCAGCGACAGGGCGCCAGACAGCATGGCGGCGCCAAACACGTTCTCTGCCCCAAACAGGCCGTGCAGCGCCAGCGCGGTGGATGCCTGCGTGCCATTCAGCAGCGCCAGGCCTTCCTTGGGGCCCAGTACAAAAGGCTTCAGGCCGATGCGGGCCATGGCTTCCACACCGGTCAGTACTTCGCCGTTGGCGCTGGTGGCCTGGCCTTCACCTATCAATACGCAGGCCATGTGCGCCAGCGGCGCCAGGTCGCCGGATGCGCCGACCGAGCCTTTGGCTGGAATGCATGGCGTCAGGCCGGCGTTGACCAGTGCCAGCAGGGCTTCGGCCAATGCGGGGCGGATGCCGGAATGGCCGCGCGCCAGGCTGACCGCCTTGGTGGCCAGGATCAGGCGCACCACCGGGGCTGCCAGGTGTTCGCCTGTGCCCACGCTGTGCGACAGCACCAGGTTGCGCTGCAGGTCGGCCAGATGGTCGGGTGCGATCTTGGTGCTGGCCAGCTTGCCAAAGCCGGTGTTGATGCCGTAGACCACCTGGTCCTGGTCCACGATGCGTTGCACGGTGGCCTGTGCGGCCAGCATGCCGGCACGGGCTTCTGCGGCTAGGCTGAGCTGGATGTTGCCTGCGTGGATGCTGCGCAGCTGGGCCAAAGTGACTTGGCCGGGGTGGAGTGTGAGTGTGGACATTTCTAATCCTGTATAGACAAGTGATTGCGAGCGAAAGCGCAGTGTTGTGTGGGGGTAAAAGTTAGCTGGTCACGGCATTGCCATCGGTACGTACGCGGCTGCCCAGGCGGTAGCGCGCGCCGGGGTGCAGGCAGCGCACCAGGGTGATGGGGACTTCGCGCATCCAGGTGCGGCGGGTGAGCAGCAGGCAGGGTTGGCTGGGCTCCATTTGCAGCAGTTCGGCCTGTTCGCGGGTGGGTAGCACGGCGTCCACCACATGCTCCATCTGGTCGAACAGCACGGTACGCACCAGGAAGTCGGAGGGCTGCTCCAGCGTGAAGTCCTGCTCCATGAATTCGGGTGCCATACGCGGGTTCACGAAGCGGTCTTCCAGCTGGATGGCCACGCCGTCTTCCAGGTGCACGCAAACCGCGTGGAACACCGATTCCCCTGTGTGCAGGCCCAGCGCTGCCGCCACTTCAAGCGGGGCGGCGATGCGCTCCACGGTGACGATCTGGCAGCGGTAGTCGTGGCCCCGGCGGCGGATGTCGTCCGACAGGCGGGCGATCTGCAGCAGATTGCCTTGGGGCTTTTCATCGGCCACAAAGCTGCCCACGCCGGCGGTGCGGGTGATGCGGCCTTGCTCCACCAGCTCGCGCAGGGCGCGGTTGACGGTCATGCGGGCAATGCCGAACTGGGCCACCAGCTCGCTCTCGGACGGCAGGCGGTCGCCAGCGCGCCAGGTGCCGTCCTGGATCTTGCCGGCAATGAAGTCCTTGACCTGCTGGTAGCGGGCCACGGTAGGCTCCAGCGGGGATTCCGCCACATGGGCGCGGGGCCTGGATGTGCGGCGTACGGAAGGTGTGGATGTGCTCATAGTGGTGCGATGGTCGGCGTTACTTGACAACTTGTACATACAGGTAAACCATTATTTTCACCCGAATGGTGCGTGAGGCTGGATTTGACGGCTGGATTCGGGTCATGTCAGGCACAAATTTGGTGAAAATTTAGAAAGTAGGCCTGTTTAATCTGTATAGACAGGTTTATCTATGCAGTTTGCGTGCCAGGTTTTGCGTGCGCTGGCTTGTCTGGGGCGGCCAGGCTTTCTGCTAGCATTCAAACGGGTTTGCCCACATGGCAAACCACGTCGCTCGGACGGTTCCGGGCGCTTACGTGAGATTTATCAACATGGCTGCTTCTTCTGCAGGCAAGCGCCGCTTTGCGCGCATTGACCGCCTACCCCCCTACGTCTTCAACATCACGGCCGAACTGAAGCTGGCGGCGCGCCGGCGTGGCGAGGACATCATCGACATGAGCATGGGCAACCCCGACGGGGCCACGCCTGCGCACATCGTTGCCAAGCTCACCGAGGTCGCGCAGCGGCCCGACACGCACGGTTATTCGGCAAGCAAGGGCATTCCGCGCCTGCGCCGGGCCATCTCCCACTGGTACAAAACGCGCTATGAGGTGGACATTGATCCCGACAGCGAGGCCATCGTCACCATCGGCTCGAAAGAAGGCCTGGCCCATCTGATGCTGGCCACGCTGGACCGGGGCGACACCGTGCTGGTGCCGGACCCCAGCTACCCCATTCATATCTACGGCGCGGTGATTGCTGGCGCTGACATCCGCAGCGTGCCGCTGACCGAGGGCGTGGACTTCTTCGCCGAGCTGGAGAAGGCCATTCGCGGCAGCTACCCCAAGCCGAAGATGATGGTGCTGGGCTTCCCCAGTAACCCGACGGCGCAGTGCGTGGAGCTGCCGTTCTTCGAGAAGGTGATTGCGCTGGCCAAGAAACACGACATCTTCGTGGTGCATGACCTGGCTTATGCCGACATCGTGTTCGACGGCTGGAAGGCTCCGTCCATTATGCAGGTGCCGGGCGCCAAGGATATTGCGGTGGAGTTTTTCACCCTGTCCAAGAGCTACAACATGGCCGGCTGGCGCGTGGGTTTCATGGTTGGTAACCCGGATTTGGTGGCGGCGCTGGCGCGCATCAAGAGCTACCACGACTACGGCACTTTCACTCCGCTGCAGGTGGCAGCCATCGCCGCGCTGGAGGGCGACCAGAGCTGCGTGACTGAGATTGCCGCCACCTACCAGAGCCGCCGCGACGTGCTCTACAAAGGCCTGATCGAAGCGGGCTGGCAGGTGGATTGCCCCAAGGCCAGCATGTACATCTGGGCACGCATTCCCGAGCCCTACCGTGCGCTGGGTTCGCTGGAGTTTGCCAAGCAGCTGCTGGCCAAGGCCAAGGTCTCGGTCTCGCCCGGCATAGGCTTTGGCGACCATGGTGACGAGCATGTGCGCTTTGCTTTGATCGAGAACGAGGCACGTATCCGCCAGGCGGTGCGCGGTATCAAAGCCATGTTCAAGGCAGACGGGCTGCTGGGCCATTGATGCGGCGCGCAGGCTGCGGGTCTTGCAGCTTGACCGCCACCGGGTGCGGCACTATTCTGTTGGTAGCGCATACCGCGCAACCATTACAGAATGTCCAATCGCATGAAAACTGATACCCGGACGGAGACACAACGCCGCTTGCAAGCACTGGTGGCGCGCGAAACCGGCACAGCTGTGTCGCCCGCGCTGCAAGCCGAGTTGTCGGCCATCGTGGACGGCGCCCTGGGCGCCCCCGATTCAGGGCCCGAGCTGGCGGTGGTCAAGCGCGAGGTGACCATACTGGTGGCGGATTTGCGCGGCTTCATCGCGCTGACCGCCACCCAGCCTGCGGGCACCATCGTGACCATGCTCAACCTGTGCCTGGAGCGCATGAGCGAGGTGATTTACCGCTACCAGGGGACTATCGACAAGTTCACCGGCGAGTCCATGACGGTGCTGTTCGGTGCGCCGGTGGAGCGCCCGGACGATGTGATGCGCGCCCTGTCTTGCGCGGTGGAAATGCAGATCGCCATGCGCCTGCTGAACGACCAGTACCAACGCGGCCGCATGCCTGAGTTGTATATGGGCATAGGCCTGAACACCGGCACGGTGATGGCCGGGCGCTTTGGCTCCGAAGCCTTTTCACAGTACACAGTGATTGGCAACGAGGTCAGCCTGGCTTCGCGCATCGAATCCTTCAGCCTGCGCGGCCAGGTGCTGATCAGCGAGAACACTTACCAGCGTTGCGATGGCTCGGTGGTGGTGACCGACCCGGTGGACGTGTTCGTGGCGGGCAAGCTGGTGCCGGTGAAGGTGCGCGAGCTGATCGCCATACCCGCGCTACACCTTAAAGTGCCCCGCCAGGAGTTTCGCCGCAGCCACCGTGCTGAGGTGCGCATTCCTTGCGACCTGCAGGTGCTGGAAGGCAGCACGGTGCTGCCCCACCCGATCCGCGCGCATATCCTGGACATCGGCTACCACGGCGTACTGCTGGAGCTGGACCTGCCGCTGGAAGTCGGCTTCGACGTGAAGCTGAACTTCGACATGACCCTGGTGGAATACCCGGTCACAGACATCTATGCCCGCGTGATGAAGACCAAGCACGAAGAAGGCCTGCTGCTGGCCGGGCTGGAATTCACCGCCCTGAGCGCCGAGACCAATACCAAGCTGCAGATGTTTGTGCAGATGCTGGTCGGAGCGGCTTAGCTGGCTCACCCCCAGGCTTGCCCACTTCGTGTGGCCTCCTCCCCCCTTGCAGGGGGCAACACCAGCAGCCCGGCGGAGCCGGTTCTGCGGTGTTTCTGGAACAGACAGTCTCGTTTTTGATGGTGTGCCCAGTTTTTCCACCGAGTTTGTTTGATACCTGGATACTATATTTTTGATAGCTGCTGGCGCAGGTTTTCTCTGCGCTGGCGGCCTTTTTCTTCTACATCGCCCAGATGCGTGGCTTGGTGGCGGGTAGCTGCCAGAAGTGGGCTCGCCAGGCGGCCCAGACCTGTTTCATCAAATCCATGGCTGGCTCTACCAGCGGGGCCAGGGCGCGGACGATGACGACCTGGCCGTCGGGGCTGGTGGCGCCTGCCTTGTCGCGCAGCGGGTGGTTGTCGATGACTTGGCGGGCCACGTCCAGCGCGGCGGCGCGGCGCGCATTCTCTAGGCGACTGCCGGTCAGGAAGAACAGCGAGGCCATGCACTTGTTGCCGGCCAGACCCAGCGGGCTGTCCAGCAGGCGGGTGTCGCTGGCGTCTATGGTGCCGCGTTCCAGCCATACGCCGGGTAGCTCCAGGTGCTGGCAAAAGCGGCCTTGCGCAAACGGCTGCTGCGCCTGCGGCAGGCCAAATGCGGTCACGTCCCAGCCCAGCAGTTCGGCGCCGGGCTCCAGCTGGAAGCGCAGGCGGTTTTCGGCCAGGCACTGGTTGTAGCAAATCGCCTCGCTTGGCAGCCATTCCATCCGGGCCGCGGGCGCCAGCGTGATCTGGGTGTTTTGCAGCGCGGGTTGGCCGGCGGATCTGTAGAAGCGGGTTGCACCGGGCGTGGTGATGAGGCCGTGGGCGCTGCTGTCTACCCGCACGGTGATGTCCAGCGTGTCACCGCCGACCAGGCCGCCGGGCGGGTGGACCAGCACGTTGTGGCAGATGGCATCGCCTTCGGGGTACAGGCTTTGCAGAATGCGCAGCGGGCCCTTGTGCAGGTGGCGGGCAATGCTGCGGGCGGCTTCTTGTTGGTAATGCAGGTCGAGTTGGGCGTGCCAGGACATGGGTATTCAGGTGGAGCCAGGGGGCAAAAAGGCGTGGCGTTGGGGCGCGGGTTCGGCAGGAGTCAAACCCGGTAATGTACGTGCTGCCGCACCACCCGTGCGCAGGCTTAGTTGGCCCGCCTGCCGCTTGGGTTCACCCAGGACCGAACGAGAGTTGGCTGGAGCGAAGCGCGCACGCAAATCCTGCACCGTGGCCAGCAGCTTGGCGTGGTCGTCGATCTTGGCTTCGTAGCGCTGCAGGACCAGGAAGGCGGTTTCGATCAGTTTGGCATTCTGCGTGTTGGTTCCATGCAGGATCAGATTTTCCACGGCAGCTTTGGGGTCGCCGCGCAGGCTGAGGGCCATGGCGCTTTCTGTGATTTTGGCGATTTGCGGCTGACATTCCCGGATGCGCTCTGCATAGGGTTCATGTGCGGCGCAAGAGGCTGCCAGCAATTCGCTCAAGGGGCGGGTGGTGGAAAAGCGCTTGCCGAGCGCGTCGATGACGGTCTGGATTTCATCCAATTGGATGCTGCGCTGCGCCAGCACGCTCAGCAGGGCCAGCAGATTACATGCGGACTCGAAGTCAAAAGCTTGTTGGTTGACGCTGCGGGTGAGCTCGCGTACCGACTGCACGGCCTGACCCACCAACTGGTCGTGGATGTACAGCAGGGTTTGCATGATGCCGAGCAGGCGCTCATTGCGTGCAGTGTCGGTGCTGCGCTCCATGACGCGTTTGAAGTCGTCGAAGCAGCGCTGCAGGCCTTTGCGGTCTTTGGCTTCCAGGCGCATGAACGCCAGCAGCACAACGGTCTGGCAGTCCAGCATTTTGGAGTCCAACCCCAGGCGCACCGTGCGGTCCAGCATTTTCTCGGCCTGCTTGCGGTCACCCACGTAGTACATCATCAGGCCCAGGTTTTGCGCGCGGCTGATGGAGTCGGGCGCCATGTCCACCGCCATCTGGTAGGAGGCCATGGCCTGCTCGTACTTGCCTTGCTCGAATTGGGCGCGGCCGAGGATGTCGTAGGCATCGGCGTACTGCGGGTTCTCGCCGATCAGGCTTTCGATGGCGCTGGTGGCCTTGGCGGTCTGGCCGGAATCCAGCAGCGAACGCGCCACGCCCAGCTTGGCCCAGGGCAGGGTCTTGGCGGCAATCACGGCCTCGTACAGGGTCTGCGCCTGGTCATACTGGTTGGTGCGCAGCAGCAGCTCGGCACCCACGCGGGCGGCGTACAGCCAGAACGGCCCTTTGGCGTTGAACCGGTTGACGCAAAGCTGCGCGGCCTTTTCAAAGTCGCCCGCGTCGATGGCTTCAAAGATGTCCTTGAGCGAAATCTTGCGCACGCGCGCCTGCAGCAAGCGCTCACCCAGGCTGTTGGCGCTGTGCGGCTTCAGCAGGTAGCCGTCCAGCGCGGACTCAGCCGCTTCGGCCACCTTGGTGTAGGTGGCTTCGGCGGTCACCATGATGAATACGGTGGAGAAGGGGAGCCACTGGTTGCGACGCAGATCGTCGATCAAATCCTGGCCAGAGGATGAGCTGCCGGCAAACTGGTGTTCGCACAGCACAACGTCAAACTGCTCGTGCTCCAACAGGCGGCGCGCGTGGGCGGTGGACATGCATTGCACTATCTTTCCCACGCCAAAGTCGCGTAGCTGGGCCACCAGGATGGAGCGCGAAGTGGCGTGACTATCTATCACCATGGCCTGGCTGGTGGAGAGGTCATCCGCACGTTGGTTCACAAGGCTCCTTGGCGTCTGCCTCGCAGGCGGACTAGGGAATGGGGCTACTGTGCTGTATGACAGCAAATGTATCTAAATGTATAGCGTAGCCGTCCCGAGGGCCATCAGAAACTACCCGGATACGGGCATTTTTGTATTTATTGGAATAGTAAACCGTTACCCACCGCGCTTGGCGAACTTAATGGCCTCAAACGCCACCTTGGGCACAGGCTTGCCGTAGAGGTAACCCTGCGCAATCTGGCAACCATGGGTCTGCAGGAAGGTTGCTTGCTCAAGCGTCTCGACCCCTTCGGCCACCACTTCCTGCCCCAGACAGCGTGCAATGGAAAGAATAGCCTTGACCAGCTCTCCGCGGAAATGTTCGGTAGTGATGGTGCCTATGAAAGAGCGGTCAATTTTCAGGGTGTTGATTGGGAAGCGTGCTAGGTAGCTTAGTGACGAATAGCCGGTGCCAAAATCGTCAATGGCAATGGTGACGCCCATGTCACTGAAGCTTTTCAGCATCTCCAGCACCTGACCCTGCTCGTCAAGCAACAGACTTTCGGTGATCTCCAGCTCGATCCATTCCGGATGGCAGCCGGTTTCTTCGAGAATATTGCACACCACACTGACCAGATCGTTGGACTGGAACTGGCGTGCTGACAGATTGATGGCCACCTTGTGCAAAGGCTTCTCCGCGCCATTCCAATCGCAGGCAGTGCGGCATGCGTCACGCAGTACCCAATGGCCGATGTCGACGATCAGCCCACTGTCTTCTGCAATCGCGATGAACTCGTTCGGCGGCACGATGCCGCGCTGCGGATTGTTCCAGCGCAACAAGGCCTCTGAGCCAACCAGCATGTTGTCGTCCAAGCGGATTTTCGGTTGGTAATACAGTTCCAGCTCGTTGCGTTCAAGCGCCCTGCGCAACTCTGACTCCAGTGACAGCTTCTCAGTCGCGCTGGCCGTGAGGTCTTTGGAATAGAAACGGAAATTGTTGCGACCGGAGCGCTTGGCGAAATACATGGCCGAATCGGCCTGCTTGATCAACCCGTGGGGATCGGTGTCGTCATTGGGGTACACCGCAATACCGATGCTGGTGGACACGAACACTTCGTTGCCCTCCAGCAAAAACGGTTCATTGAACGCTGTGAGAATTTTGCTGGCCACTCGCCCGAGGTCAGCGCCACTGCGGATATCGGGTAACAAAATGGCGAACTCGTCCCCACCGAGACGCGCCACGGTGTCGTAGGTACGCACACAAAAGGTGAGTCGCAGCGCTGCTTCGCGCAACAGGGTATCTCCAGCGGGGTGGCCCAACGAATCGTTAATGGCCTTGAAACGGTCCAGATCCAGCAACATCACTCCAGCAAGTTGGCCGTGCCATTCAGCATCGTGAAGCACCTGATGCAGGCGGTCGTTGAATAGGGCGCGGTTAGGCAACGAGGTCAGGTTGTCATAGAACGCCATCTGGTGAATCTTCTGGCGGAAGTTGTACAGATCGGTGATGTCGCGCCCCACCGCCAGCACCGTGACTACGGTGCCACTGGCATCAAACTCCGCCGTGAGCCGGATGTGGCTGCAAAGCGCCTGCCCATTCTTGCCCGGCCAGACCAGTTCAAATTCGGTGTTGACACCGGTTGCCAAGACCTCGCGCAGTTTGGCCTCGTAGGTTTTAGATTGCTCTCCGCCAGGAACCTCGGTGGGGGTCTTGCCAAGTGCAGCATCCAAGCCGCCTTCTATGCCGTTGGCCAAGGCCTGGTTGGCAAAGATGCGGATGCCATCGCGGTCGTAACGGGCGATGGTGTCTGGTGTGTTGTCGATAAGGGTGCGCGACTCATGCTCGCGTTCAACGACAGCCTGCTGCATGCGGTAAAACTCCGTCATGTTGCGACCCAACCCCAGCACGCTGACGAGACGGCCTTCGGCATCGAACTCTGGTACCAGGCTGACTTCGTGGATTTGAATCTCGTCACCAACCGGCACAGATTGACGCACCAGTTCAACCATCTGCCCGGTGGCAACAACCTGTGCGATGGCCGCCCTGACGTGCGCGTGCGTATCGGGGAGCGGCTGCCCGATCAGATCGCTTGCCGCAATGCCCAGCGTTCGTTCATGGGCGGGATTCACATACAGATAGCGCCCGTTCACATCCCAGCGCGCAATATTGTCCGGCAGGTTTTCCGCCAGCGAACGAAACTCGCGTTCGCGCTCGGCCAACTCATTTTGCAGACGTTTTCGTTCGGTAATGTCCAGCGATGTGCCGATGAAACGTACCGGCTTGCCTTGCCCATCGTATTGTGGCTCGCCCTGCTCCAAGATGTGTTTGACCCGCCCATCCGGGAATAGCAGGCGGTGCTCGACTGCATAGAGCGAATGGTTGACAACGGCTTCGTTGTAAGCCTGCAATACACGCTCCCTGTCCTGCGGGTGTACCGTTTCGAGGAACGCCACGAAGTCCGCTTTGAATTTTGTTTTGTCAATTTCCCAGATGCGGAAAATTTCGTCTGACCAGGTGAGCTTGTCGTTCACCATATCGACGTCCCAACTGCCGACATGGGCGATGCGCTGGGCTTCCCGGAGCATATGCTCGCTGTCGCGATAAGCTTTTTCAATAGCTTTGCGCTCGGTGATGTCGCGACTGATGCCCACAATGTAGCGCTGCCCATCACGGAACGTGAAAGGAGATTTCTGGGTTAGCAGATAGCGTGTGTTGCCATTCGCATCCGTGAGGGTCTCCTCGTTGACGTTGATTTGGCCGGACTTGTACACCAGATCGTCTTTTTCCCAGAACACATCGGCTTGTTCTTTGGGAAAAAACTCATAGTCAGATTTGCCAAGCAGTACCTCACGGGGGTGGCCGATCATGGCGCAACAGGTGTCGTTGAGCAGTATCCACCGATGCTCACTGTCTTTGACGGAAATCGGATCGGAAATGGAATTGATGACCTTGCTGAGGAAGTTGCGCGACTCCTCCAGCTCGAGTTCCATACGCTTGCGCTCGGTGATGTTGTGCGAAAAGATGGTCAGCCCGAAGACTTCACCATCATCATCGTAAATTCTCGAACCGTGGTGCTCAAAGTATTCGTAGGTTGTGGTGCCATCTTGCACAACTTCTTCCCTGGTCTCGGCGGCGAAACCATTACCTGCTGACGCAGGCCCGAATCCACGATCGAGAAACGCCCGGAATTCCTCGCGTTTGAGCATGTCGATGGCGCTCATTCCGATGGCAATGTCTACCCCCCTCAGCTTTTTTGAACTTGCCCGGTGCTGGGCATTGAACATCAGGTAATGGCAGTCTCGGTCGATTGCCCAAATGCTTACATCGGATGCGCCTTCCATCACAGAATGCAGTAGCTTGTTTTGGGCGCGGTAACGCGTTTCGCGTTCCTGATCTGCCAAAGTTAATTCCCTATTCTGTTGGTTCGACACCATAGAAGAGAGCACGGTTTCATGCACTTGGCGCGAAAGCAGCAGCATCAGCCCCAGATAGACCAGCGTGATCAAAGTCATGGCGTACTGGTCAAATGAAAACAGCCACAGGGCCATCGGCAGCAAAGAGGACAGCATGAAGGCGTTGGATGCCAGCGGGACCGACGCCATGGTCACACAGGCAAATGCGCTAACCCCTGCGATCACGAAGACCAACAGGAGGGCAGTTTGATCCCGGGGCGACTCCGGGAAGCAAAAAACCGTAACCCCCCAGCACAACCCCGTGGCTGCCGCACCGATCACATAGCCGGTGATCCACTTGTTTGGTTTGACACGGGCGCTTTGGTCCAGCTTCAAAAAGCGGCGGGCGAACAGGTAGCGAATCGCCAAGATCGGCCACAGCACGAAAAGCCAAGCTATTAGCCCCGGTCGGGCGACGGCCGGCCACAGGGCTACCACTACCAGTAATGACACCAGCAGGCTGGAAACTGTAGAAAGCCTGACCCGTTGGTAAGCTATACGCAGCCGTGTCAGGATCAGATGCCTAACGTCACCTTGCATGCTTGCGCTGATCATCCATTCATCCTATTGGTTGCTGGGTCTTCGGACTGTCTTGATCAGTGTTTTGAAAATCCACCATGATGTTCGAATTCAACATGCTCCCGAAAATTGTAATGCTCCACCCGAGCGCTCCAAGGATTGGCTGCGTCGCACCCCTGCAAGGGCGGGCCCCAAAGACCGGGGTCGACAACGACGACCTCGCTCAGCCTGCGACCGCTTTTTCCATCACGTTTTTAGGTATTCGGTCGCAGCATCGCGTGGTACTGCTTCAAGATTAAACGAGCGCGCTTCAGGGCTTGGTTGGCATCACCTTCTCAGGCGCGAATATTCAGTAGCGACCCCAGCATGCTGTCGTTGGTCTTGAAGACGTTGAGGTTGGAGAGGAAGCTGTTTTTGGCCTGCAGCTGGGCGACCACGTCGTCTTCCAGGCTGGGACCGGCGCCGGTGCTACGTTCCACCTGGCTGTTGACGCCGCCGTCTGCTTGGGTGCTTTGCTGCACCTCCAGGGGCTGGAAGCCCTCGGTTTGCTGGTTGGCGATGTTGTGGGCCGACGCATCCAGTCGGGTTTGCGCAGCTTGCATGCCGGATAGCGAAATGGACGAGATGGCATTCATACGGCAGGGCTCCGGCGGGCAAAGGAAGCTCCATTTTAAAAGCCGGGCTACCCACGGACAAGCGCGGCCCGCGCAAATCGGGCCGCGGTGTGAAGTAATCGCTATGTCTGCGCGTCCAACCGTTGGCGGATGATGGCCAGGCGCATATCGAATTCTGGCAGCACCCAGGTCTGGAAGGCCTGGGCCGGTACGCTCCAGCGCGGACCGTTGGCGGTCGGGGTCGTGTGGATGCGGCCCCAGGCCCAGTCCAGCAGCACCAGGGCCACGGCGCGCAGATAGTCGTCTGCCACCCAGTAGGGCAGCTCGGGCGCGGCCTTGGCGGCGTGGATCAGGTCCGCGCTGGCTTGCAGCAGGGCGTCGCGTCGCGCGGTGGCAGGCAGCTCGGCCAGCAGGGCGCTGATGCCTGCGCCGCCATCGGCCAGCACCTTGCGCACCAGCAGGTCGATGGCCTGGATTTCGTTGGTGCCCTCGTAGATCATGGCTACGCGGGAGTCGCGCACGATCTGCTCAATTCCCCATTCGCTGACGTAGCCGTGGCCGCCAAACACCTGTAGGCAGGCGCTGGCGCCCTGGAAGGCCTGGTCGCTGAAAGCCGCCTTCAGCACCGGCGTGACCAGGGCACACCAGCGCTGGGCGCTGGCGCGCTGGGTTGCGTCCGGGCTGTGCTTGGCCACATCCAGCTGCAAGGCCGTGTGGTAGGCCACCACCCGGCCACCGTCTATCCAGGCGCGCTGGGTGTCCAGGATGCGGCGGATGGCGGGGTGCTCGGCGATGGTGCTGGGGCCTTGTGCGGCCATCGGGGCGCGCATCTGCCGGCGCTCTAGCGCATAGGCGTGGGCTTTTTGCCAAGCTGCTTCCAGCAGGCCTAGGCCTTGCAGACCCACGTGCAGGCGGGCGGCGTTCATCATCACGAACATCGCGTTCAGGCCCTTGTGCGGTTCGCCCACCAGCCAGCCGGTCGCGTCGTCAAAGCGCATCACGCAGGTGGGGCTGCCGTGCAGGCCCATTTTTTCCTCAATACGTTCGCAGACTACGGCGTTGCGCTCGCCGCCCGGCAGTATTTGGGGCACCAGGAACAGCGACAAGCCCTTGGGCCCGGCCGGCGCATCGGGCAGGCGGGCCAGCACCAGGTGGATGATGTTGTCGCTCAGGTCGTGCTCGCCGCCGGAGATGAAGATCTTGCTGCCGCTCACCTGCACGCTGCCGTCCGGCTGCGGTACGCCCTTGCTGCGCACTAGACCCAGGTCGCTGCCGGCGTGGGCTTCGGTGAGGCACATGGTGGCCAACCATTCGCCGCTGGCGATCTTTTCCAGGTATTGCGCCTTGAGGCTGTCGCTGCCGTGGTGCTTCACGCACTCATAGGCGCCGTGCAGCAGGCCGGGCGCCATGGTCCAGCCGTGGTTGGCACCGGCCAGCAGCTCAAACAGCACGCATTCCAACACCGCTGGCAGGCCCTGGCCGCCGTCTTCGGGGGCGCAGGACAGCGACGGCCAGCCGGCTTGCCAGAAGGCTTGGTAGGCCTCCTTGAAGCCAGGCGGCGTGCTGACCTGGCCGGCGTGGAAGCGGCAGCCCACCTCGTCGCCTACGCGCTGCAGCGGTGCCACTTGTTGGCTGACGAACTTGCCGGCTTCCTCCAGCACCTGCAGCGCCAAGTCCGCATCGGTATCGGCAAATGCCGGTAAGGCCTGCCATTGCTGCGGTGCCTGAAGCACCTCGGATAACAGGAAGGCGATGTCGCTCAGTGCGGCCATGGGTTGCTCTTTTTAGATAGCTGCTGGCGCAGGTAATACCTGCGCTACAGGTCTTTTTTATATAAATTTCTAGTGGCTATGCAGCGCCTGCTGGGTGCGCATCAGGGCCATGGCGGCCACGGCTGCAACCACGATGCCGGGCGATGACGCAGCCATCACGCCGCCCACGCCCATGCCGGCCGCAAGGATTTGCCCGGCGATCATCGGGCCGCCAATCGCACCCAGCCGGCCTACGGTGATGGACGCGCCCACACCCGTGCCACGGATGGAAGTGGGGTACAGGGCCGGTGCCATTGCATACAGCACCAGTTGGCCGCCCAGCGCGCAGAAGCCCGCGCCCAAGCCGGCCAGCAACATCATGCTGAAGCTGTCCGACAGGCCCAACCCGGCCAGTGACAGCAGCATGCCCACGTAGATGCATACGGCAGTGAACATGCGGCCCTTGGAATCCATCAGCCGGCCCACCATCAGCGAGCCTGCCGCACCGCCGAAGTTGAATAGCAGCTGCACCATGCCCGCATCGGCCCGGCTAAAGCCCTTGCCCTGCAGCAATGACGGCAGCCAGTTCAGCAGCATGTAGAGCACGGTCAACACAAAGAAGCTGGCCAGCCACAGCAGCAGGGTGGACTTCCACATGCTGCCTTTGAACAGACCCGCCAGGCCCTCGCTGGAGACGGGGCGCGCCGTGGCGGCAGCAGCCTGTTGGCGGCTCAGGTAAGCGCGGGATTCGGGCAGCAGCAGGATCAGCAGAAAAGCAATCAGCAGCGGCACCACGCCACCCACGTAGAACAGGCCGCGCCAGCCGCCGCCCACGTTCAGCATGCCCAGTACCGAGGCCAGTGCACCGCCCAGCGGGATGCCGGCATAGGTCACGCTCACGGCTACGCTGCGGTTGCGCTCGTCGGCGGCCTCAGACGACAGGGCGATCAGGATGGGCAGCGCCGCGCCCAGGCCCAGCCCGGTCATGAAGCGTGCGGCCAGCAGGCTCTGGTAGTCCCACACATGGGCCGTGGCCAGCGAGAACAGGCCAAACAGCAGCACCGAGCCGACCAGCACCTTCTTGCGGCCAATGCGGTCGGCCAGCCAGCCGCCAAACAAGGCGCTGGGTAGAAGGCCGACCAGGCCGGCGCTGAACATGCCACCCATTTGCGGCGGCAGCAGTTTGAACTCGGCACCGATGCCCGAGGCTGCAATGCCGGCGGACTGCAGGTCCAGGCCTTCGAGCAGGGCCACGATGAAGCAGAGGAAGAGGGTCAGGACCTTGCTGCTGCTGGCAGCGCCGGTGTTGGCTTGGGGGCTGGGCATGTTGTGTCTCCTTGTTGTTGTGGGGCTGCAGCGCTTAGCGCGGCGCCATGCGCAGTGCGCCGTCCAGGCGGATGACCTCGCCGTTCAGGTGGCCGTTGGTGACGATGTGCGCGGCCAACTCGGCGAACTCGGAAGGCTTGCCCAGACGGGATGGGAAGGGGATGCTGGCCGCCAGGGATGCCTGCACCGCCTCGGGCAGCTCCTGCATCAGCGGCGTGGCGAACAGGCCGGGCGCCACGGTGCACACGCGGATGCCGTGCTGCGCCAGGTCGCGCGCCATGGGCAGGGTCATGCCGACCAAGCCACCCTTTGAGGCACTATAGGCCTGCTGGCCCACCTGGCCGTCAAAGGCGGCTACCGAGGCGGTGAACATGATCACGCCGCGCGCGCCATCTTCCAGCGGCTCCAGTTTGGCGCAGGCGGCGGCGAACAAGCGGGTCATGTTGTAGCTACCAATCAGGTTCACGGTGATGACCTTGCTGAAGGCGTCCAGCGGGGCGGCACTGCCGTCCTTTTGCACCACGCGCTTGGCGCCGCCGATGCCGGCCACGTTCATCAGAATGCGGGCCGGGCCGTGGGCGGCGGCGGCTTTTTCGATGGCGGCGGTGACGCTGTCGGGGCTGGTGATGTCGCACTGGCAAGCGATGCCGTTGATGTCGGCTGCGACCCTTTCGGCACCCGCCAGGTTGACGTCGAGTATGGCGACCTTGGCGCCCAGGCGGGCCAGTTCGCGGGCGGTGGCTTCGCCCAGGCCGGAGCCACCGCCGGTGACCAGTGCTGCGTGTCCTTGAATGTTCATGTGATGCTCTCTATGCTATTGAATGTGTAGCGGTTGTCGTAGGGTTTGTATGCGCTGCGGGCTTAAACGGCTGGTGTCACAAGCTGCAGGCGTGCAGCGGCCTGGCTGCCATCGTTTTTGTTGATGCTGCACATGACCATGCAGTCATGGCTCGCAGCGGGCAGCACATAGGCCATCTTGTCTGCGGGCAGCTTGGTGATGGGGTGTATGCCCTTGAACTCAATCCAGCCACCGCCTTCGTCGGCGATTGCGGTGGTCTTGCGGTTCAACTCTTCCAGATTCACGCCCGGTGCGGCCACGGCCGGTTTGTTGGCCTTGCTCGGATCCATGCCGAAGGCGCGGAAGTAGCCCCGGCGGTCCAGAATGATGATGAACAGATCCCGTTCCATGAAGCCGCCTTGCCGGTCATGGATGCGGCGCACAGCGGACTCCAGCCCTTCAGCCGCAATGAGTGCGCAGGCCTTTTCTACCAGTACGCGGGCTTCATCGGCGCAGCCCTGGCGCAGCCGCATGGAGATGACGCTGGACGACAGATTGCTGGCCTGCGAGCGCAGCTTGTCGGCCGAGCGGGCGGAGACTTCGACCAGCTGCGCATTGCGCTGGGTGATGTCGTCCAGGCTGCGCACGGCTTGGGCTATTTCATGGATGCTGGTGCTTTGCTCGGTGTTGGAGGCGGAGATATGGCCCACCCTGACGGTCACTTCGTGGATGCCGCTCACAATGTCCTGCAGCAGGCGGCTGGTCTTGTGGATGTGCACCACGCCACTGGCGACTTCGTCGATCGAGCCCTCGATCAACTTCTTGATTTCGCCGGCCGCCTTGGTACTGCGTTGCGACAAGGTGCGTACCTCGGACGCCACCACGGCAAAGCCGCGCCCCGCTTCGCCGGCCCGCGCGGCTTCCACGGCGGCATTCAGCGAGAGGATGTTGGTCTGGAATGCAATGCCGTCAATCACGCTGATGATTTCGGTCATCTGCTTGGAGCGTTTGGCAATGCTTTCCATGGCGCCCACGGCAGATTGCACGATGGCGCCGCCGTTGTCGGCCGTGAGCTGCACGCGCTCGGTATGGCGGTGTACTTCCAGCGCGTCTTCGGCGCTGCGCTGCACGGTAGAGGCCAGCTCGGACACGCTGGCTGTGGTCTGCTCCAGGCTGGCCGCTTGTTGCTCGGTGCGCTCCGACAAGCTGTAGGTGCCGCTGGACAGCTGGTCGCCGGCCATGCTCACCAGTTCGGCCTCGCTGCGGATGGCGGCCACGATGGCGGACAGGTTGCGGCTCATGGATTCCATGCGCCGCGTGATCTGGGCCAACTCGTCCGTTCCGGTGATGGACGTGCTGTGCCGTAGGTTGCCAGCCAACACGGCTTCCACCAGCTGGGCCAGCTCCTGCAAACCCGTCGACAAGTTCGCTTGGATGCATGCGCCAAAGTAGACCAGTGCACCCACTGCCACCGCCGTCCAGCACAGCAGCCACTGGCGCGATACGCCATTTATGCCGTCTGCGCTGGCGCCGAATGCGGCCCAGAGTGCGGGTGCGAGCGCGGCTGCCAGCAGGGCAAACGCGAAGGCGAGTTTGCCTCCCACGTTCAGGCGTGCCATCACCCGCACGCCGGGCAGGAGGATCCATGGAGCCGTTGCCATGTTATTTTTCTGTGGGCTTGAGGGTGGGGTGCAACTGGTCTGCGTGCATGGCCTCCACCAGGGCGGCGCGGTGCTTGAGCACGGCGCGCTGGTTGATGGAGCCCTTGTCGGTAATCTCGCCCTTGTCCAGCGAGGGTGGCTCGGCCAGCAGGTAGGCGCGGGCAACGCGGCTGGCGCTGCCGGTGGCGCTGGCGGCCAGCTGGTCCATCAGCTGCTGAAAGCGGGCCTGCACGGGTGCGCTCTCCAACACTGCTTGCATGCTGGCGTCGTCCGGCAGGCCGCTGAGGCTGCGGCAGGCGTTGGTGGGGATGATGAGGGCGCCCACTTCTTTCAGGTTGATGCCGGTCAGCACCACGTCCTGCACATAGGGTGCGCCGGCGGCGATGATCTTGGCGCGCATCGGACCCACGCTGACAAAGGTGCCGGTGCTGAGCTTGAAGTCCTCGGCAATGCGGCCGTCGAACCGCAGGCCCTTGTGCAGGTCGCCTTCGTCTATCCATTGCACGGCGTCGCCGGAGCAGAAGAAGCCTTCCTCGTCAAAGCTCTCACGCGTGGCCTCGGGGTTGCGCCAGTAGCCGGGGGTGACGTTGGGGCCGCGGTAGCGCACCTCTATCTTGCCGTCCACGGGGGCCAGCTTCAGCTCCAGGCCGGGGGCGGGCACGCCGATGTGGCCGGCTTGCACGTGGGGGCTGTTCACGCCCAGGGAGTAGGGCGTGCATTCGGTCATGCCCAGGCCAGTACCCATCACGATGCGTTCGCCGACTTCGCGCTCGGCGCTTTCAAATAGCGAGTCCCATATCGGCTGCGACAGTGCTGCTGCGGCGAAGAAGAACATCTTCACCCGGCTCAGCAGGTTCTTGCGCAGTTGGTCGTCGGTCTTCATGAGGTTGGCGATCACCTCGAAGCCGGTGGGCACATTGAAGTACACGGTGGGTGCAATTTCGCGCAGATTGCGGATGGTCTCGCCCATGCCCTTGGGCGTGGGCTTGCCTTCGTCCAGGTACAGCGTGCCGCCGTTGTAGAGCACGATGCCAAAGTTGTGGTTGCCGCCAAAGGTGTGGTTCCAGGGCAGCCAATCGACCAGCACCAGCGGCGTCTCAGCCAGCACGGGCATGGCCTGGTTCATCTGCTGCAGATTGGCGCTCCACATGCGGTAGGTGATGATGACCGCCTTGGGCAGCTTGGTGGAGCCCGAGGTGAACATGAACTTGGCGATGCTGTCCGCGGTAATGGCGGCGTGCGCGGCATCCACCGCTGGGGTGGCGGGTGTGTGCAGCAACTGGCTGAACGGAATGGTGTCACGGCCCTCAATGCTGCCGGTGCCCAGCACGACCCGCACATCGCTGGCCACCGTGGTCTGGATGGCGCGGGCAAAGCGGCTGCCTACGCTGGCGAAAACCAGGCCAGGGGTCAGGGTGCTCAGTACATGGCGCAGCTTGTCGAAGTCCTGGCTGATGGTGGAGTAGGCGGCAGACACCGTGCACTGCGGTATGCCGGCCACCAGACAGCCCAGCGACAGCAGGGCGTGGTCCAGATCGTTCTCGCTGAGGATGACCACCGGCCGTTCTGGCCTCAGCTCCATGCCCAGCAGGGCCTGGGCGATGTTGCGCGCCGACTGCCAGGCTTGCGCGTAGCTGATGTGCTGCCAGTCGCCCAGGCTGCCATCGGCATTCTTTTGGCGCTGGGCCATCCAGGTTTGGTCGGGCCGGGTCTGGGCCCAGTGGGCCAGCCGGTCGGTCAGCCGAGTGGGGTAGGGCTGCAGCTCCTGGGCGGCTTGCACATAGACGCAGCCCTGCTCACCCTGGCGGGTGCGGACTTCGGTAACGCCAAACTGCAAGGGGCGGAAGCGGGGTGGGGTAGTGATGGCGGACATGTCTGGGTTCCGGTGCTCTGCGGGCAACTTGGTCGTGTGGCTGGCGCGTACGGTTAGGTGGGGGCGTATCGGAGGGGCCTCAGTCTTTTTTCACCTTGGCGGCGCGGCCGTCCAGGAAGGCGCGCACGCGTTCCTTGGCCTCGGGCGCGCTCTGGGCAATCGCGGCCATCATGGATTCGGTCAGCAGGCCTTGGTCGCTGGGTTGCTCGGCGATGCGCGGCAGGGCGTGCATCAGGCCGTAGTTGGTCAGCGGGGCGTTTTGGGCGATGCGGCCGGCCAGTTCCACGGCCTTGTCGAACGCCGTGCCGTTGGGCACCAGGTACTGGGCGAAGCCCGCACGTTCGCCATCTGCCGCGTTGTAGACGCGGCCGGTCATCATCATGTCCATCATGCGGGCGGTGCCGATCAGGCGGGGGATGCGCACCGCGCCGCCGCCGCCCACGAAGATGCCACGCGAGCCTTCAGGCAGGGCGTAGAACGTGGACTCATCGGCCACGCGGATATGGCAGGCGCTGGCCAGCTCCAGGCCGCCGCCGACCACAGCGCCGTGCAGTGCTGCAACCACCGGTACCGGGCCGAACTGCACGCGCTCCAGCGCGGCATGCCACATGCGGGAATGGTGCAGGCCCTGGCCGGCGTCGCGTTCCTTGAGTTCGCTCAGATCCAGGCCGGCGCAGAAGTGTTCGCCTTCGCCGCTGATCACGGCGGCTCGCACGCTGGCGGGCAGGCCGTCCATGATGTCGCGCATCGCCAGGATCAGGCCGTCGTTCAGCGCATTGCGCTTAGCGGGGCGGGTCAGGCGGATGACGGCGATTTCTTCGCTGTCGCCGCGGATTTCCAAAGAGATGTCGGTGTGTGGTGTGCGCATGGGAATACAGGTTTAGTTTGCCAAACTATAGTTATTAAAAATAACTAAAACAAGATTGAAAGAGGCTTGAATCCTAGGTGCTTTCCCTAGCTTTGGTGGGCGCATATAAAGTTATATTTAATAATCAAAATAGACCTTGCACCACCTACTGCGGCGTATGTTTTTGCGGCGGTTTCCAGCTGCTGCAGCCTGCCTCAACTATCCACGGATTTCTATGAAACACTTTTCTTCTTCTTTCCACAATGCCTGGCTTGTCGACGGCGTGCGCACGCCGCTGGTGGACTATTGCGGCGCTTTTGGTGCGCTGTCGCCTACCGACATGGGCATCAAGGTGGCGCGCGCCGTGCTGGAGCGCAGCGGGCTGCCGGCGGCCGATGTGGAGTCGGTGGTGGTGGGCTCCATGGCCCAGGCCGACTTCGATGCCTATGTGCTGCCACGCCATGTGGGCCTGTACGCCGGCGTGCCGCTGGCCGTGCCTTCCATCTTGGTGCAGCGCATCTGCGGCACTGGTTTTGAATTGTTCCGCCAGGCGGCCGACCAGATCGCCCTGGGCTATGCCGACCTGGCGCTGGTGGTAGGCACCGAGTCCATGACACGCAACCCGATTGCTGCGTACACCCACCGCAGCGGCTTCAAGCTGGGTGCGCCGGTGGAGTTCAAGGACTTTTTGGTGGAGGCGTTGGTCGATACAGCAGGCCCGGTCAGCATGATCCAGACCGCTGAAAACCTGGCTGTGCAATACGGCATCAGCCGGGCTGACGTGGATGCATTCGCGGCCCAGTCGTTTGACCGCGCTCTGCGCGCCAAGGACTTTCATGCCGGCGAAATCGTGCCCGTGGCCAACGAGGTGTTTGCACTGGAAGGCTATGCCAACCGTGGCATCCAGCTGCCGCGCAAAGTGACCCAGATAGCCCACGATACCCACCCCCGGCCATCGCCGGTGGACGCCCTGGCTGCCTTGCGCACGGTTTACCCTGGCGGCGTACAGACGGCCGGCAACAGTTCGGCCCTGGTAGATGGCGCCGCCAGCGCGCTGGTGGCCAGCGACGCCTATGTACGCAAGAGCGGCGTGCAGCCCCTGGCCCGTCTGCGCGGTGCCGCGGCAGTGGGCGTGGCACCCGAGTACATGGGCATAGGCCCGGCCCCCGCCATCCGTGCGCTGCTGGAGCGCTGCGGCCTGACGCTGGCCGACATCGACCTCTTTGAAATCAACGAGGCCCAGGGCGCACAAACCCTGGCCGTGGGCCGCGAGCTAGGCCTGGACCTGGACAAGCTGAATGTGCACGGCGGCGCCATCGCGCTGGGCCACCCGCTGGCCGCCACCGGCGTGCGCCTGACGGTGACTCTGGCCCGCGCATTACGCCAGCGCGGCAAACGGTTCGGTATCTCCAGCGCCTGCGTGGGCGGCGGCCAGGGCATGGCGCTGCTGATCGAAAATCCTGAGGCTTAAATGCTGGTTGCTATTAAATAAGTAGCTGCTTGCGCACGATTTACCTGCGCCAGAGGCCTATTTCTATAAATCCGGAAGTGTGCCCGCATCACACCAGCCCGTGCTTGCGGGCCCGGTAGGCCAGCTTGGCGCGGGTGGTGTTGAGCAGGCGGGCGGCGGCGGACAAATTACCCTGGGCGCCGCTGATGGCCTGCTGGAGCATGGCGCGTTCGGTTTGCTCCAGCGACAGGGCGCTTGCAGCGGTAGGTGTTTTGGCGGGGGCTGGGGGGGGCGGTTTGGCGGCAGGGTGGGGTGTAGTTGTCAGGTTTAGTGTGTCGCTGCCGTCTTGCAACTTGAGTGTCATGACGTCGGGGGCCAGGGTCTCGCCGCTGGTGAACAGGTGGTGCACGTCGATGAGGCCGCCCACATCGGCCATGATGACGGCGCGCTCCACCAGGTTTTGCAGCTCGCGGATATTGCCAGGGAAGTCGTAGTTCAGCAGGGTGCGCACGGCGGCCTGGGTGAAGCCCTGGATGTCGCAGCCATGCTTGCGTCGGTAGTGGTTCAGAAAATGGCTCATCAGCAGGGGAATGTCGTCGCGCCGTTCGCGCAGCGGCGGCAGGTGGATGGGGAAGACATTGAGCCGGAAGAACAGGTCTTCGCGAAAGCGCCCTTCGCGCACGGCCTGGCGCAGGGTTTCGTTGGTGGCGGCCAGCACACGCACGTCCACGGCGATGCTGCGGGTGCCGCCCACGCGTTCCACCTCGCCCTCTTGCAGCGCGCGCAGCAGCTTGCCCTGGGCGACGAAGCTTAGCGTGCCGATCTCGTCCAGAAACAGGGTGCCGCCGCTGGCGCGCTCAAACCGCCCCGGGCGTGACACGCTGGCACCGGTGTAGGCGCCGCGTTCCACGCCGAACAGCTCGGACTCGATCAGCGTCTCGGGAATGGCGGCGCAGTTGACGGCGATGAAGGGCTTGTCTTTGCGCGGGCTGATCTTGTGCAGCATGCTGGCGAACTTCTCTTTGCCCACGCCGGACTCTCCCGTGAACAGCACGGTGGCGGTGGTGCGTGCTACGCGGCTGAGCTGGTGGCAGGCCGCGTTGAATGCCGAGGATGCGCCCACCATGGCGTCGCCCGCAGACGCACCGCTAGCGGGTAGCTCGGCGGCGTCGCTGGGCGAGCGGGCGTAGGCGGCGGTGTCCACGAAGTCGCGCACGTTCAGGTAGCGCATGTCTTCTTCCACGTTGTCCCACCGGTCTGCCGACTTGCCGATGACCCGGCATTGCGCGTCGCCCATGGAGCGGCATTGCGTTTCGCGGAAGACGATGAGCCGCCCGAACAAGGTGCTGACGTAGCCGGTGGCATAGCCCACCTGCATCCAGCAGGCAGGCGATCCGCCGATGCCGTAGGCGGCGATGTGCTCGTCGTCCTCGCTAGAGTTGTGCCACAGGAATTCGCCCTCGTAGCTGCCAGTGTTGGCGTCATACGTCACCTGCACCAGCTCGACTTTTACGACGCCTTCCAGGGCATGCAGGCGCGTACCCGCGATGGCGGCGGCCGAGGGGTCGGCATCGGGCCACTGCTTTCTGACCAGATGGGCATCCCGCGCGCCGCTGACGTAGCCCGCACGCGTGAACAGGCCACGGGCCTGCTTGGTGCCCAGGCTGTCAATCATCTCGCGGCGCAGCGAACCCAGGGCCTCGGTGTGCAGCAAGACCATGCGCTGGTCTTGCAGCCAAATGCGCCCATCGCCCGGCGAAAAGAACAGGCATTCGCTGATGTCGGCCACGTTGGGGTGGGCTTCGCTGCCGATGTGGGTGCTGGCAAAACCCCCCAAGGCCTTGTTGACGGAGCTGCTGTCGAAGTTGCTGAGCACCGTACCCGTGGCACGGGCGACATCTGCCAGGGAAACCCGTGGGGAATTGCGCATGGGGACTTCATCAATTGGTTAAATTTGATTCAGGAATGTAACGAATTGCTGAAATTAATGGTGGGTGATTTCCCTATGCTGCAGCGCGGTAAAGCGGGCTCGGGTATCTACCTAATTCCTCTCTGGCGGAGGGCTTGATTTACGGCCTTTGGCATGCCTTTGGGAGAAGGCTGGTCCGTGCATTGCGATAAGTAGGTGTGCTGCAAAGAAATGTGGCGACTTGATGAACGTAATTCACCTAAAGGACATGGCCATGGGCGCGACCGATGCGACGGAAATTTTCAACTTTGTGGGCCTGCAGCAAGCCGCACTGGGCGCTGGGGTACGGGATGTGATTGAACCGGCCACCGGCGAGGTGCTGTGCCGTGTAGGCATTGCCAATGCCGCAGACATGGCTGCCGCCACGGCCGCTTCCGCAGCGGCGCAGAAGAGCTGGGTAGCGATGCCCCCGCGCGAGAAAGCCGCCATCTTCCGCCGTGCCGGGGCTTTGTTTGAACAGCATTTTGACGCGCTGGCCCTGTACACGGCGCGGGAAACCGGCGGCATCTTGGCCAAGGGCCAGCACGAAATCCGGGAGGCCGCGCTGATTTGCCAACTGGCCGCCAATCTGCCCCTGCAATCGCAGGGCCATGTGCTGCCCAGTGTGCCTGGCCGCACCAGCTTTGCCCGGCGGGTGCCGCACGGCGTGGTGGGGGTGATTTCGCCCTTCAACTTTCCGCTGATCTTGGCCTTGCGGGCCATTGCGCCGGCGCTGGCTGCGGGCAATGGCGTGGTGGTCAAGCCCGATAGCCGTACGCCGGTTTCCGGTGGTTTCATGATTGCCCGCATCTTTGCCGAAGCCGGCCTGCCCAAAGACCTGCTGCAGGTGCTGGCCGGAGACGCCGAAGCCGGCGAGGCCCTGGTAGTGGACCCGTTGGTGCCCATGATTGCCTTTACCGGTTCGGTCGCGGTGGGGCGTCGCATCGGCGAGCTGGCCGGCCGGCATTTGAAGAAGGTTTCCCTGGAGCTGGGCGGCACCAACTCGCTGGTGATTCTGGACGACGCCGATCTGGATGTGGCCGCATGCAATGCCGCCTGGGGCGCGTATTTTCACCAAGGCCAGATCTGCATGGCATCGAACCGCATCCTGGTGCACGAAAGCATGGCAGCGGAGTTCACCAAACGCCTGATTTCCAAAGCCACACATCTGCCCATGGGCAACGGCGCCAGTGGCCAAGTGGCCCTGGGCCCACTGATCGACGCCAAGCAGCGTGACCGCGTGCACGCCCTGGTGCAAGACAGCGTGAAGGCCGGAGCCAAGCTGGAAGCTGGCGGTAGCTATGAGGGCCTGTTCTACAAACCCACGGTGCTGACGGGCGTCAAGTCCGGTATGCGCGTGTTCGAGGAAGAAACCTTTGGGCCTGTGGCCAACATCATTACCTACAAGACGGATGACGAAGCCATTGCGCTGGCAAACAACAACACCGGCAGTCTGGCATCTGCGGTGATTTCCAAGTCGGTGGGCCGCGCCATGGCGGTGGGCCAGCAGCTCAAGTCCGGCATGGTCCACATCAACGACCAGACCGTGAATGACGATTGTGTGAATCCGTTCGGCGGCCCCGGTATCGCGGGCAATGGCACCAGCGTGGGTGGCCCTGCCGACCTGGAGGAATACACCATGTGGCAGTGGGTCACGGTCAAAGACCAGGCCCCCACGTACCCGTTCTGACACACGTTCTGACATATCCATAACAACCAGGAGAACAACATGAGCTTGCAAGGAAAAACCATTGTCGTCACGGGCACCTCATCCGGCATTGGTGCCGAGGTGGCGCGGTTGGCCCGCTTTCAGGGCGCCAAGGTGATTGGGATGGACCGCAACGACCCCAGCCTGACGCTGGATGGTTTTGTCAAAGCCGACCTGGGCACCACGGCAGCCATAGATGCGGCCGTGGCCCAGCTGCCCGCGCACATCGATGCGTTCTGCAATATCGCCGGCGTGCCCGGTACGGCGGATGTGGATCTGGTGGCGCGGGTCAATTACCTGGGCCTGCGCCATCTGACCGAAGCGGTGCTGCCGCGCATTCCACGCGGCGGCAGCATCGTCAACGTGGCGTCCATCCTGGGGGCTGAATGGCCCTTGCGGCTGGACTTGCACAAAGAGCTGGCCGCGATCAAGGGCTTCGATGCCGGAGCGCATTGGTTGCGTGACCACCCGGTGCCGCAGGCCACCTGCTACCAGTACTTCAAAGAGGCGCTGATCGTGTGGAACGGCGTGCAATCCCAAGAGTGGTTTCTGGGCAAGGGCGTGCGCATGAATTGCGTGGCACCCGGCCCGGTGTTCACACCCATTCTGGGCGATTTCGTTTCCATGCTGGGCGAAGAGCGTGTGCAAAAAGACGCCCACCGCATGCTGCGCCCGGCCTTTGCCGACGAAGTGGCGGCGGTGATTGCCTGGCTGTGCAGCGATGCCGCGCGCTGGGTCAGCGGCGTGAATATCCCGGTCGATGGTGGTTTGGCTTCGACCTATCTGTAAAACAAAAAAGTACTACCCGAGGAGACATTGATGACAAAAAAAACCACGCCCTTTCCACTCAGCGCGCTGGCGGTAGCCAGTGGCCTGCTGTGCGCCGTATCGGCCCAGGCCCTGGAACTGGGCTCTGATCCGGACACCAAGATCCGCCTGGACTTGACACCCAAGTACAGCACGGCCTATCGCTTGAAGGATGCCTCACCCGGACTGACCGTGCCGTCCAGCGACGCCGGTGTTGTGAACGAAAACGACGGCGATGTGAACTTCCGTAAGAAGGGCTTTGTGTCCAACCGGTTTGACCTTTTGACCGAGTTTGACGTGACCCATGGCAACTTTGGTTTGCGCGTCAGCCATGCCGCCTGGTACGACTCCAAGTACACAGGCCACAGCAGCAATGACGGTTCGCTGGGGGTGAATAACTACGCCAACCAGGCGGTGAATGACTACATCCCGCTGACCACCATGCAAAGCGGTCGGGGCGACCAGTTCCTGGACGTGTTCGTGTTTGGTAAGGGCAACCTGGGCGGTATGCCGGCCTCCATCCGCATAGGCAAGCACGCGCTGCAATATGGTGAAAGTCTGTTCTTCGGTCAGAACGGTATAGCCAACGCGCAGGGTCCGGTAGATATTGCCAAGATTTCGTCGGTGCCCAACTGGCAGTTCAAGGAAGTGTTGCTGCCGGTGGAGCAGATATCCGGCAGCCTGCAGGTGGCCGAAGATGTGACCCTGGGCGCCTACTACCAACTCAAGTGGCGGCCCAGCAAGCTGCCCGGCGTGGGCAGTTATTTCTCCAACCAGGATTACTTGGGCGGTGGGCGTGTCTACCTGGGGCCGACCACGGTGCTGAACACCGACGACAGCAAGGACCAGACGCCGGGCAACAACGGACAGTTTGGTGCGCAAGTACGCTGGGCTCCTGCTGGTAGCGCGTTTGAATATGGCTTCTACGCCGCACGCTATAACGAAAAGACGCCAGCGGTGCCGGTGTTTGATTTCATCAACGGCAACGCGCACAAGGTGTATGCAGAGGGCATCAAGACGGTAGGCGCCAGCGTGACATCCTCCGTGGGGCCGCTGAACTGGGCGTTGGAAGGCTCGTTCCGTGCCGATGCACCTCTAGCCGGCGACCCTGCCGTGTTGCTGCCCGCCTTTCTGGGAGCGGGGGGGCCTGCTGCTGACTGCAGTGGCTCGCCCAGCAACCCCTGCTTTGCCATCGGCAAGACCGCCCATTTGAACTTGTCTGGCATCTATGTGCTGACCAAATCGGGTCTGTGGGACGGCGGCTCGGTGGTGGCCGAGTTGGCTTGGAACCGCACCCTGAGCGTGACCAAGAACCCCAGCACGCGTGGCAACGGTGGCCTGGACCCGAACACCACGCGCGATGCGGCGGCTTTTCGCATGATCTTTGAACCGCAGTACTTCCAGGTACTGCCGGGGTTGGATCTGTCGCTGCCCATGGGCTTGGGCTACAACTTTGCGGGCCGCTCCTCGGCCATCATGAACTTTGCCGGTGGTGCCAGCAAGGCCGGCGACTTCAACCTGGGGGTCAAAGGTAAATACCACGACTGGAATATCGGCCTGACCTACACCAGCTACTTCGGCCCTGAGAGCACCTTTACCGTGGTGGACCCCGCCGGTTCACGGATGTTGTCTTACGGCCAGACCTTGAAGGACCGCAGCTATGTGTCTTTCAACATGTCGCGCACTTTCTGAACCTGTCACACCCCTATCTATTTCAACGAGACACACCATGAAGCAGTTTGCAATAAACACCTTGCTCGCAGCCGCCTTGCTGGCGGTCGCTGGAGGCGCCCAGGCCGCCGTGAGCGCCGACGAGGCAGCCAAGCTCAAAACCACCCTGACCCCGATGGGGGCCGAAAAGGCGGGCAACAAGGAGGGCACGATTCCCTCGTGGGAGGGTGGTGCCACCAAGGCTCCGGCCGGCTACAAGAGCGGGGATGTGCGCCCCGATCTGTTCCCTAGCGAGAAGCCGACGCTGTCCATCAGCGCCAAGAACATGGCCCAGTATGCCGACAAGTTGTCAGACGGCGTGCAGGCCTTGATGAAGAAGTACCCCGACTTCCGCATCGACGTGTACCCCACGCACCGTACGGCGGCTGCACCCCAGGCGGTGTATGACAACACCTTCAAGAATGCCACCCGTGCCAAGACCATAGAAGGCGGCTTTGGCATGGAGGGGGCGTTTGGCGGTGTGCCATTCCCTATTCCGCAGGACGGCTATGAAGCCATCTGGAACCAGCGCACCGCCTGGCGCGGCGGCAATATCACTCTACCCATGCGGGTATGGGTGGTGACCGCGGATGGTCGGCGCGCCATGGCCTCGGGGGGCACGCAGACGCTGAGCCAGCCCTTCTTTGCGAAGGACGGCAGCCTGGAAAAGTTCGATGGCTACTACTCCCTGGGCAAGTTCGTGGCCAATGCACCGGGCTCCAAGGCCGGTGAAGCCATTCTGGCTCTGGACGGCGTTTCTGATGCCGCCCCGCGTGGGCTGTGGCAGTACCTGGTAGGCCAGCGTCGCGTGCGCAAGGCCCCGTCCGTGGCCTATGACACGCCCGATTCGGTGACATCCGGCATCGGCCTGTTCGACGAAGCGTTTACCTTGTTTGGCCCCATAGACAAGCACGAGTTGAAGCTGGTGGGCAAGAAGGAGATGTACATCCCCTACAACAACAACCGCGCCGCTGCCGCCAAGGTGGAAGACCTGGTGACGCCCAACACGCTGAACCCGGCCCAGGTGCGCTGGGAGCTGCACCGCGTGTGGGAAGTGGAGGCCACGCTGGCCGCTGGCAAGCGCCATGTGGTGCCCAAGCGCAAGTACTACATCGATGAAGACAGCTGGCAGACCGCATTGTTCGACGGTTGGGATGCCAAGGGCCAGCTCTGGCGCACCAACTTTGCATTGATGTTGACCGCGCCCGATGTGCCTGTGGTCTCCAACTTTGTGCTGTGGGGCGGCTATGACCTGCAAAACGGCTCCTACTACCTGAACATGGCGTCCAACGAGTTGCCCAAGCAGTACGAGATCGTGCCGCCGATTCCGCGCAATTTCTTCAGCGCCGAATCCCTGTCCAGCGAAGGCGCACGCTGATGAAACAGGCCGCTCAATATGGGGTGGCGCGGCGCACGGCCCTGCTGGGCTTGTGCGGCTGGGCCACGGTGCTGGCTTTGCCAGCGCGGGCGGCCAGCACGCCGGCTGTGTTGACGCAGGCCGCCGTGCAAACCCCCAAGGCCTTGGGGGCGGCCACGCTGGCCGTGGCCCGCGCGGGCAAGCGCCTGGTGGCGGTGGGCGAGCGCGGCACCGTGCTGCTGTCCGACGACTCCGGCGTAAGCTGGCGGCAGGCCCAGGTGCCGGTGCAGGCCACACTGACCGCAGTGTGCTTTGCCGATGCGCAAACTGGCTGGGCCGCAGGACACCTGGGCGTGGTGTTGCGTAGTGACGATGCTGGCGCCACCTGGCACAAGCAGCTGGATGGCATCCAGGCCGCTGCGCTGGTGCTGCAAGCCGCCCAGGCCACGGGTGATGCCAAGGCTATCGCCAACGCCCAGCGCCTGGTGGAGGAGGGCGCCGACAAACCCTTCTTTGACCTGGAATTCAGCGACGCCCAGCATGGCTATGTAGTGGGGGCCTACGGCCTGATGCTGTCCACTGCGGACGGGGGCAAAACCTGGGCCGCCGTGACCCCGCGCTTGCCGAATCCCAAAAGCTTGCACCTGTACGGCGTGCGTACCAGCGGCAGCACGCTGCTGATTGCTGGCGAACAGGGCCTGCTGCTGCGCTCCGCCGATGGTGGTGCCAGCTTTGCGGCTTTGGAGTCGCCGTACAAGGGCAGCTTCTTTGGTTTGTTGCGCAGCGTGGGCGACGTGTGGGTGGCCTACGGTCTGCGCGGTACTGCCTACCGCTCCAGTGATGCCGGAGTGCATTGGGACAAATTGGACACCGGTGTACCCATGGCGGTGGGTGCCGGCATGGGCTTGCCTGGCGGTGGCTTTGTGCTGATGAGCCAGGCCGGCGATGCCTTGGTGGGACGCGACGACGGCGTGGCGCTGCGCCGTGTGGCGGCACGTGAACCCGTGCCCGTATCGGGTGTGGTGCAGGCCGACGACGGCAGCCTGGTCGTGGCCAGCTTGCGGGGCATGCGCCGCCTGCCGGCCCTGTCTGCCCATTGATTTTGGAATTGATTTTTGGAACAAGGCTGCGCGCAGCCGCGAAAGAATAATGCACGCCGATACATCCTCCCAAACCCAGCCCGTGGTTGCGCGGCTGGAAGATTTCGACACCCGCTCCGGCAATGTGGTGGAGCGCGCCTTCTTCAACCACCGTCCTTGGGTGATGGCGATCTGCCTGGCCTTGACCCTGGTGCTGGGCTGGCTGGGGACGCACCTGCAGCTCAATGCCAGTTTTGAAAAAACGATACCCACCAGCCATCCCTACATCGTCAACTACCTGGCGCACAAGGGCGATCTGGCGGGGCAGGGCAATGCACTGCGCCTAGTTGTACAGGCCAAGCAAGGCACGATTTTCGACAAGAGCTATCTGGACACACTGCAGAAAATAAACGACGAGGTGTTTCTGCTGCCGGGTGTGGACCGGCCGTTTATGAAATCGCTGTGGACCTCGAACACGCGCTGGGTAGCGGTGACCGAAGAGGGGCTGGATGGCGGCCCAGTGGTGCCCGACAGCTTTGACGGGAGCCCCGCCAGCCTGGCCGAGCTGCGCGCGAACGTGGAGCGCTCCGGTGAGATCGGCCAGCTGGTGGCGGGCGACTTCCAGTCCAGCATCATCTTCGTGCCTTTGCTGGACCGCAACCCGCAAACCGGCAAGGCGCTGGACTACGGTGACCTGTCACGCCAGATCGAGGTCATACGCGCCAAGTACGCCAGCGACAAGCTGCAGATCGGCGTGACCGGCTTTGCCAAGGTGGTGGGCGATTTGATCGAGGGCCTGCAGCAGGTGCTGCTGTTCTTCCTGTTGGCGCTAGCCATTACCACCGTGGTGCTGTACGGCTACACCCGCTGTGCCCGCAGCACGGCTCTGGTGGTGGCATGCTCGTTGGTGGCTGTGGTCTGGCAGTTTGGTTTGCTGGCGCTGCTGGGCTATGAGCTGGACCCGTATTCCATTCTGGTGCCATTCCTGGTGTTCGCCATCGGTATGAGCCATGGCGCGCAGAAGATGAACGGCATCATGCAGGACATAGGTCGTGGCACGCACCGCGTGGTGGCTGCGCGTTATACCTTTCGCCGCCTGTTCATGGCCGGGCTGACGGCCCTGCTGTGTGATGCTGTGGGTTTTGCAGTGCTGGTCATCATCCAGATCAAGGTGATCCAGGACCTGGCGGTGATTGCCAGCATAGGCGTGGCCGTACTGATCTTCACCAATCTGGTACTGCTGCCGATTTTGCTGTCCTACACCGGTGTTGGAGCCAAGGCTGCGGCGCGTAGCCTGCGTGAAGACGCGGTGCAGGACGGCACCCAACGTGCCTGGCTGTGGGCGCTGCTGGACCACTTCACGCAAAAGCGCTGGGCTGCTGTGGCGATTGTGGTCTCCACGCTGATGGCGGTGGGCGGCTACGCCGTGAGTCTGCAGCTGAAGGTGGGTGACCTGGACCCTGGCGCCTCCGAGCTGCGCCCCGACTCCCGCTACAACCGCGACAGCGCCTACCAGATCGCGCACTACGCGGCCAGCGCCGACATCCTGACGGTGATGGTCACCACGCCGGAAGACCAGTGCACCAGCTATGGCACATTGGCCAAGCTCGACACTCTGGCTTGGGGGCTGGAGCAACTGCCTGGCGTGGAGTCCACCAACTCCATGGCGGCGCTGTCCAAACTGGCGATGGTGGGCTACAACGAAGGCAACTTCAAATGGTTTGAACTGCTGCCGAATGACGGAGCCCTGGGCGGCGTGCAGACGCGGGCGCCGCGCGAGCTGTTTAACCAGAACTGCTCCTTTCTTGCGCTGTATGTCTATCTGAAGGACCACAAGGCCGAGACCCTGTCCCGGGTGGTCGCCGAGGTGGAAAAGTTCGCCGCAGCCAACAACACCGACGCCATCCACTTCCAACTGGCAGCCGGCAGCGCGGGCATCGCCGCGGCCACGAACATCGTGGTGGCCAAGGCCATGCACGAGATGCTGCTGTGGGTGTATGCAGCTGTAGTGCTGCTGTGCTGGATCACCTTCCGCTCATGGCGCGCGGTGCTCGTGGCGGTGCTGCCGCTGGTGCTGACTTCTATTCTGTGCGAGGCCTTGATGGTCTGGCTGGGCATGGGCGTAAAGGTGGCCACGCTACCGGTGATTGCCCTGGGCGTGGGCATAGGCGTGGATTACGCGCTGTATGTGCTCAGCATCACCTTGGCCCGCATGCGTGAAGGTGCCAGCCTGTCGGACGCGTACCACCACGCGCTGCAGTTCACCGGCCGCGTGGTTATGTTGACTGGCATCACCCTGGCACTGGCGGTAGGCACCTGGGCGTTTTCGCCTATCAAGTTCCAGGCCGACATGGGGATTCTGCTGGCCTTTATGTTCATCTGGAACATGGTGGGGGCCTTGGTGTTGCTGCCGGCGCTTGGCTACTTTCTCCTTCGGCCTGCCACGGCTGAGAGGGTGGCGGGCGTCCAGAGCCGGGTCGCGGCATGAAACATATGCGTATTCAAGGGGACGAGACGTGATCGATTCATTCATTTTGGTCGATGGAGTCCAGGTGCGGTACTGCGACTCGGGTGGTGCTGGTCCGGTCGTGCTGCTGCTGCACGGCATCGGCGGCTCGCTGGAACTCTGGTCGGCGCAGTTTGTCGACGCCAACCTGGGCATGCGTCTGATCGCGCTGGACCTGCCGGGGCACGGTCTGTCCGGCTTCGGTCGGCAGCCGTATGCGCCCAAGACTTTTGCCGCCTTCGTATGGAAGGTGGCCGACGCGCTCGGTTTGCACAAGGTGCATCTGGCCGGCAATTCTTTGGGTGGGGCCATTTGCCTGCAGATGCAGGCCCAGCAGCCCGCGCGGGTGCAGACCGTGCTGCTCGCCGCGGCGGCCAACCTCGGGCGCGACTGCCCCGTGCCCTTCCGGCTGATGATGCTGCCTGTGCTGGGCACGCTGATGTCGCGGGCTGGTCCCATGGCCGTCACGCAGCAGATTCAGGCCATCTTCGGCCCATCGTTTGTTGTCACCGACGAGTTGCGCAAGACGATAGAGCGCAGCGTGATGCGACCGGGTGCCCAGGCCGCCTTCCTCGCCACCTTGCGGCGGATGACGGACCTGGGTGGGCAGCGTGCGTCGCTGGTGGCCGATGCGCATACGGCGCTCGCTTCGGCCTCGGTGCCCCTGCTCCTGTTGCATGGCCGGCAAGACCGCGTGATTCCGTTCGCGCATTCGGAGCACGCGCACAAGCGGGCCCCGGCGAGCCGGTTTCAGCCCATCGATGACTGCGGCCACACGCCCCAACTGGAGCAGCCTGCCGTCTTCAACGCCGCTTTGCGGGCGCTGGTCGTCGAGGCCTAAGAGCTACCACCTAAGAGCAAGCAAAATGATGAACGATCTCCCGACCCTGGCCTCGGCCGATTTGGACCCGGCTCTGGCCGGATTTCTGGCCCAAGCCGCCGCCCAGGGCAACCCGCCCCTGGAGAGCTTGCCACCACCTGTGATACGGCAAATTTACCGCGAGCAGGCGCAGGCCCTGGGCCTGCCACCCCCCGGGATTGGGCGGGTGTTTGACACCGCCATTACCGGCCCCGAAGGAGCGTTGCCTTTGCGTGTTTATGCGCCCGATACCGCGAGGAGCCAGCAGCCTTTGCCGCTGGTGTTCTACGTACATGGCGGCGGTTTTGTGATGGGTGATCTGGAGACCCATGACAACGTCTGCCGAACCCTGTGCCACCATGCCGAGATGCTGGTTGTTGCTGTGGATTACCGGCTGGCGCCCGAGCATCCATTTCCGGCCGCGCCCGACGATGTGGAAGCCACATTGCGCTGGCTGCTGGCTAACGCCGGCAGCCAGGGTGCCGACCCCCAGCGCATCGCCGTCGTGGGCGACAGCGCGGGCGCGCAGCTGGCTTTGGTAGCGGCGCGGCGGGTGAAAGCCGCCGCGGTGCGCGCGCTGGGTCTGATTTACCCAGTCGCCCAGCACCCCGACGAACCCAGTCCTTCGTACCAGGAGAACGGCGAGGGCAAGTTCCTCACCATGGACGCGATGCGCTGGTTCATTGCCAGCTACCTGGGCGGGCAATCGCCCGGGCATCCCGATATGGCGCTGTTGCAGTCTGACTTGGCGGGCTTGCCCGCCACCTGGCTCGCCACCATGGGGCACGACCCGTTGCGCGACGAAGGCCATGCGCTGGCCCTGCGTGCCACAGCGGCGGGTGTGGCGGTGACCCATCAGCATTATCCTGGCGCTATCCATGCCTGCATCCACTTCAGTGCCGTGTCGCCGGTGGGTACACAGCTGGTGGCGGACTTGGCGCAATGGCTGCGCTTGAACGTTTGACAGCGCGTATCTGTCGTCCTGGGTGGGTAGTTCGGCCCGGGTGACCAAGTGTTTTCCCTAGGTCGGACGGCGGTCAATTTGGTTATGATAAATAACTAAATTGACCTGTTCTCAAAGCGAGAAAACCTCCCATGCAAGCCTATATTCCCTACGGAATTTACTGGTCCTCTCCGTTTGCCAAATGGCAGGGCGCACTGGCCAACCTGAATGCCTTGCCCTTGGCGGCCTACACCGGCAAGCAGGCACTGGCAGCGCGCGGCTATGACATGGCGCAGATCGACCTGGCCATTCTGGGCTTGACTAATCCGCAAAAAGGCAGTTTCTACGGCCTGCCCTGGGTCACCGGCCTGATGGGCATAGACCGCGTGGCTGGCCCCACCATCCAGCAAGCCTGCGCCACCAGCGTGCGCGCTCTGCAAATGGCCGCGCAGGAAGTGGTTTGTGGCACGGCGACCAGCGCGCTGCTGGTGATGGCGGACCGCCAGTCCAACGGCCCGGTGGTCTACTACCCTGACTCCAGTGGCGCCGGCGGCTACGGCATCAGCGAACATTGGGTGCCCGACAACATGGGCCATGACCCGTACGCCAAGAACCCCATGCTGCAGACCGGCGAAAACGTGGCTGCGCGCTACGGCATCAGCACCGCCGAGCAGCATGATCTGAAGCTGCACCGTTACACCCAGTACCAGCAGGCGTTGGCAGACGACCGTGCTTTCCAGAAGCGTTACATGGCCGATGTGCCGCTGAGCGACTCCAAATTCCGCAAGCAGACCGGCGTGCTCAGCAGCGATGAAGGCATCTTTCCCACCACCGCCGAAGGCTTGGCCAAACTCAAGCCGGTGAAAGAGGGCGGCACTGTGACCTATGGTGGCCAAACCCACCCGGCGGACGGTAATGCCGGCGCCATCGTCACCACCCGCGACTTGGCCCGCGCGGCGTCCGTCAACCCGCACATCGAAATCGAGATATTGGGTTTTGGCATGGCCCGTGTGGAGCCCGGCTACATGCCCATGGCCCCATCACCGGCCAGCTTCAACGCCCTGAAGAACGCCGGCCTGACCATCAAGGACATTGACGCCATCAAGACCCACAACCCCTTCGCAGTCAACGACATTGCTCTGGCGCGCGACACCGGTTTTGCCTGGGAAAAGATGAATAACTATGGTAGCTCCATCATCTGGGGCCACCCGCAAGCGCCCACCGGTCTGCGCGCCATCATCGAACTGATCGAAGAGCTGGTGCTGCGCGGCGGCGGCACCGGCATGTTTACCGGCTGTGCAGCCGGCGACAGCGGTTACGCCACCATTCTGCGCGTCACCGACGGCAGCCAATAAAGTACAGAAACACACCATGAAAATCATTACTGCCGCCCAAGCCGGCGCCCTCATCCAGGACGACGCCACCATCTTCCTCGGCGGCTTGGCCGTCACCAGCCTGCCCGAAGAAGTGCTCAAAGGTGTGGAGCAAACCTTTCTGGGCACCGGCCACCCGCGCAACGTGACCACCTGGGCCTGCGGCGCGATTGGCAACAGCAAGGACGCGGGCATGGTCCACTTCGCCCACCCCGGCATGATCAAGCGCACCGTGGCCGGCCACTTTGGCCAGACCGGTGCCGAGATGATGAAGATGGTGTTCGAAGGCCAGGTCGAGGCCTACAACTTTCCGCAGGGCAGCCTGTCGCACCTGACGCGCCACATCGCCAGCCGCAGCCCGGGCCTGCTGACCAAGGTGGGGCTCGGCACCTTCGTCGACCCGCGCATCGAAGGTGGCAAGCTCAACAGCAAGTCCACCGAAGACTTGGTCAAGCTGGTGGAGTTCAACGGCGAAGAATGGCTGTTCTACCCCACGCCCAAGATCGACGTGGCCATCATCCGCGGCACCGTGGCCGATGAAAACGGCAACATCACCTTGGACAAGGAAGGCATGCTGCTCGAGCAGATCAACATTGCCCACGCGGCCAAGGCCTGCGGCGGCATCGTCATCGTGCAGGTGGAGCGCATCGTCAAGGCTGGCACGCTGCACCCCAAGGCGGTGAAGATCCCCGGCGTGTCGGTGGACTACGTGGTGCTCAGCAAACCCGAGAACCACATGCAGACCATTGCCACCCAGTTCAACCCCGCGCTCTGCGGCGATGTGCGCGTGCCGGTGAATTCGCTGGAGCCCATGGCGCTGGACGAGCGCAAGGTCATTGCCCGCCGTACCGCGATGGAGCTGACCCCCGGCGCCATCACCAACCTCGGCATCGGCATCCCCGCCGGCGTGCCATCCGTGGCGGCGGAAGAGGGCGTGTCCGACCAACTGACGCTAAGCATCGAGAGCGGTATCACCGGCGGCATCCCGGCGCAGCTGGGCGACTTCGGCGTGGCCTACAACGCCGACGCCATCATCGAGCAGTCGCTGCAGTTCGACTTCTACGACGGCGGTGGCCTGGACGCCAGCTTCCTGGGCCTGGCCCAGGCGGACAACTGGGGCAATGTCAACGTCAGCAAGTTCAACGGCCGGCCGGTGGGCTGTGGCGGCTTCGTCAACATCACCCGCTCGACCAAGAAGCTGGTGTTCTGCGGCACCTTCACCGCCGGCGGCCTGGAGGTCAAGGTCGCCGATGGCCAGCTCACCATCGTCAAAGAAGGCAAGTCGCGCAAGTTCATCGAGAAGGTCGAGCAGATCACCTTCAACGGCCACGACGCGGCGCTACGCCAGCAGGAAGTCTTGTTCGTCACCGAACGCGCCGTGTTCCAGTTGACCACCGACGGCCTGGAGCTGACCGAGATTGCCCCCGGTGTGGACCTGGAGCTCGATGTGCTGGCCCACATGGGCTTCAAACCCATCATGAAGAACGTCAAGACCATGGACGCGGGTTTGTTTCGCGCCCAGTGGGGCGGCTTGGCCCAGGCCATGGCCCAGAAGACCGCGCGCGCCGGATAAATTGCGTGCTGCGGTGCTACGTTTTACCGCACTACGGTCCAAAGGTGTGTTGAAGTTGCTATAAAAATGGAAGCATCTGGCGCAGATTTCACCTGCGCTGGAGGCTTTTTGTTTTGTTTTTCCGCGCGGCGCGGCTGAACATGTGAGGGAGTGGGCTTGGAAGGGGTGGGAGCGTTGTCTGAGGACTAAAGATGCTACGTCAGCGGATGCTTAGGTTCTATGAATTTGCCAAATAGTTCGCACTGCTTTGGCGGCCCTCGGGCGCATGATGGAGTTGTTCCATAGGAGCCATCATGAAATATGGAGAGCAAGCCGTTCGGGACGTCGAGGACTTTTGGTCACGCTTTCGCAGTCTGCCTGAGGTCAAAAGAACTGAAGAGATCGGAAAGCTACAGGCGCTGCGAAATCGCTTGGCGAACGCGAGTGCCGGCCCCGGTCAACCAGCGTGCGACAACTATGTAGTGGAGAAGATCGTTGACCTGATCGAAGTGTGTCGCCGGCTTGCGCGCCTGCGTCAGCAGCCCTGTTTCAGCCAATGCGAGGAAGTGGCAATTGGCATAGGGGATGTGCAGTTAATTCGCACTTCGATGGCGCATCTAGGGCTGGCGGATGAACAGCGGCAGGAGCAATAAGACGCGTTGCTGCTGGATATGAGACTTGTCACGTAAGCCGTCTCATATTGTTCCAAAAAAACAAAAAAGCCTGCTATCGTTTAAATAGCAGGCTTTGCAGTGCCCATAGGGCTTGAAAGTGGTGGGTCCTGACAGATTCGAACTGTCGACCTACGGATTAAGAGTCCGAGCACCGGTATATTTTGCTGTGTTGATTGTCGTTGCTACAATCAATATAAATCAACAGCTTACCCAGCATTTGCTGGTCATATTCACAGCTATGGTGTTGATTGATATTCACCAAAATAGTGCAAAAGTGGCTACATGGTGGCTACATGGGTCGGCAAAAGGGGCAAGCGATGGCAAGACCAAAGAAGGATGCAGCAATCGATTTGCGAGAAACGCATGAGTTGACGGCTGGTTTGATCGACCGACTGGCCTGCCCGGCGGACAAAGCCCAGGCATTCCTTCGTGATGCAAAAGCCCCCGGATTGCGCGTGCGCGTTACTGCTGCTGGTGCCAAATCATTCGTGTTTGAGGCCAAGCTGAACCGCCAGACCATTCGGCGCACTATTGGCGACGTGCGCGCCTGGAGCATTGAGGCCGCCCGCAATGAGGCGAACCGGATGCGCGTCACCTTGGATGGTGGCGATGATCCCCGAGAGCTGGAGCGAAAGAAGCAGGCGGAGGCTGAGCTACTGAAGGCGCAGACGAAGCAGGAAGCCGCTACTGTGGGCGAGGTGTGGGCTGTGTACCAAGCAGAACGCCTGCCGTTTTGGGGCGAGCGCCACTACCAAGACCATGCAAAGCTGAGTAAGCCAGGTGGCGAGGTGTCGAAACGCGGTACGCGTGGGCGAGGTGTGACGGTGGCCGGGCCGATCTATCCACTGCTGGCGCTGCCCTTGCGCAACCTAGATGCATCGGTTATCGAGGCGTGGGCCAAGCGGGAGGCCAAGACCCGGCCTACGTCGGCCCGGCTGGCCTGGCGGCTGTTGAAGGCCTTTCTGAGCTGGTGCGCGGAACAGCCTGAATATGCAGGCTTGTTGTCTTCGGTGAACCCGGCCTCAACCAAGAAGGCGCGAGAGGCGTTCGGCCGTGCCGGAGTCAAGCAGGATGCTTTGATGCGTGAGCAACTGGCGGCCTGGTTCGTGGCGGTGCGCAATATCGGCAATCCCACCATTGCCGCCTACCTGCAGACGGTGCTGTTGACTGGTGCCCGCCCGGGTGAGGTGCTGGCCATGCGTTGGGAAGATATGAATCACCAGTGGCGGGGGCTGACCATCCGCGACAAGGTGGAAGGGGAGCGCGTCATACCGCTGACGCCCTATGTGTCGCAGTTGTTGTCTACGCTGCCCAAGCGCAATAAGTGGGTCTTTTCGAGCGCGGCGGTTGATGTCGATGTGCTGGCCACTCCGCGCGCGCAGCACGTCAACGCCTGCAAAGTGGCCGGCCTGGAAGGGTTGACGCTGCACGGTCTGCGCCGTTCGTTTAAAAGCCTGACCGAGTGGCTGGAGATTCCTGCCGGCGTAGTGGCGCAGATCATGGGCCACAAGCCCAGCGCCACCGCTGAGAAGCACTACACCGTGCGCCCGCTGGACCTGTTGCGTGTTCACCATGAGCGCATCGAGGCGTGGATATTGGAGCAGGCCGGAGTGCCGTTTATGGCTGATGCCGAGCCGGGCAAACTGCGTGCAGTGGCCTAGTGAGCGTTTTCATGGCGCAATAAAAATACAAAATTCTATATAATTCAATCCATGAAACCTATTGAGTTTCGAGGCGCGGCCCTTGATGATCTGCGCAGCTTTCCGCAAACCGCGATGCGTGAGGCAGGGTATCAACTGGACAGGGTGCAAAACGGCCTGGCGCCTGATGATGCCAAAGCGATGCCCAGCATCGGGGCCGGTGTGGTGGAGTTGCGCATCTGGGACGAGGCGGGCACTTTCCGTGTGGTCTACGTGGCCAAGTTAGCAGATGCTGTCTATGTGCTGCATTGCTTCCAGAAGAAGACCCAGCAAACAGCCAAGCGGGATATTGAACTAGCCAAGAAGCGGCTCAAAGACTTGATGAAGGAAATTGCGCCATGACCGATAAACAGCGTTTTGCCAGTGTGTGGGATGCCATCGAGGACACCCCTCAAGAGGCGGCCAGCATGCGCGCTCGCTCGTCTTTGATGATGAGCCTGACCGAAGTCATCCGCCAACAGGACATTACCCAGGCCCAGGCCGCCACGTTGTTTGGCGTAACCCAGCCGCGCATATCCGACCTGATGCGAGGCAAGGTGAACCTGTTCTCGCTGGACACCTTGATTGATATGGCAGCCACTGCCGGCATGGTGCCTACCGTCAAGGTGTCGATGCCCAAAGTGGCCCATGCCAAACGGCCCGCCGCACGCCGCGCCGCTGCGCACGCCTGAAACAGTTTGCCCCAGCTAGGTTTAGCGGCTGAAAAGCGGATTTCCCTGTCCGCCTGCTGGGGCTCTTATTTAGGGCTGCACTGAGGGCGTGCTGTGAGTCAAGACAATCGCTTAAAGGCCTCTGCAAGGATCGATTTGCAGAGGTTCACCCCGGCCTCACACTATTGGCTGCGTGATCATGACCCGAAGGCCGATCAAGAATTGGTCGAGCCTCTACTGCGCGAGCCTGCGCGATATTGTCTGAACCTTCGGGAAACAGAAGCCGCAAACGCGCTGGCTGACCTGGCCAACTATGAAATACGAAGTCGCGCAATTTGGACTGAAGTATTTCCAGCTCGTGACGTGGGCGACCTATCCCCAGCAGGCACTTTAACGACAAATCAGCAAAGGGAAATTGACGGCCGACGAGAAGTGTTTCGTCGGTCCGCGCTAATCTACGCCAGGACCATAGGGGATGCGCAATTAATTGAGTATTACCAGCCGGAGTGCCCGGATATGGCTGGACCTACCTTCATTGGCACGTCTGCTGTAACCGTTGCTGATGCCACATATGAAGCACTTGAAAAACTCATAGAACCGTATATCAATGGCCCATTTGCCAGCCTGCCTTATGAGCTGGCGCAGCTTGTGACCAGGGCCTTTGCTCCCATGCCCCACTGGGACGAATTAGCCCCCAGCCAGCGTGCATCGCTGGCCTGTCAATATGACATACAGCACGATCCATCATTGAAGCCGGAGAATGAATACTGGTGGGAACTAAATGCTCGAGTGCACGAAACCGAATCGGAGATAAGAGATTGGGAGTTGAAACCTGATGTCTTGCCTAGTGAAGCGAAGATCAAGCATGTCGAGCTGACCGAGCTTCGCGCTAGATTGCGACGTCTGCAGGAGTTATACGATCGTCCTGCTTTCACTGTAAAGGACTGGGATACGTTAAGAGGAGCAGCACCAAGCACGGTACAGCAGGCAATCTTTCCGGTGAAGGCCGAGGAGACTGCCAGCGATGCGAAGCCGTGGTTGTCGATTGACCAAAGAGACCCGCCAGCCAAACAGCCGTGGTATACACCCGCCAGGTACTTTGCGCGTCAACTGGGAATCGAGAAGCCAACATTGCTTGCAAACCGAACCCTATTGGCTGACCAAGTATCTACAGCACTTTTCAATGCCGGATTTAAAAAGCGTGGGGGCGTAAAAAAGCTTGATAGCGGCACGATTCTAAAGGCCTTCGCGAAGGTGCAGCTGAGCTAAAAACTCTCAAACTTTCACTGAAAGTTTTTGCATAAATCGGGCTGTAAGCCTTTATTCATGCGGCTCTTTGCAAACTTTCACAACGGCTTGCAAGCCTTAAAAGCACTATCCCAATAGTGAACCTCAACAGCGCACAACGCGCAGAAAGGTTCCTAAGTGCAAACTCAAACCGATCAACGTTTCACGCCGCTGGAGCTTGAAACCCGCCCCACTGTGGACACTGCAGCATATGCACACTACATGCACATTGCTCAGCAGACGGCACGCATCCACGCTTGCAAAGAATCGGGGCCAGTCCGTCCCCTGCGTATCCCTGGCAGTGCAAAGCTTCACTGGCCCACTGCAGAGATCAAACGTGTGCTGGGGGTGCGGTAATGATCGAGGCCCCAAAACCCGACCCCACAAACGGCGAGACCTCCAACACTGCAAATGCTGAAGGCCTCAAATCTCAAAAAACCAGTACGACCGATTTTATCCAAGAGGAACTATTGCCGCTCACAGGCGGAAAACAAAATTTTCGAATCGTTCGGATCGGCAAAGCTGCATGTGACGCAATCCGTGCAGAAATTGCACTCGCTGGCCTTCGCCTGGATAGCGCCTTGGGTGATAGCCAGTTGGTGATGCTTCCGCGGGTCTTGCGCTACCTTGGCGCACGTGGGCTGGGCACGGTCGAGGCGGAGGCTTTGGGCTACCGGCGCATTGCAACCCGCATTCAAGATCTGGAGGACCGTGGCTACGTCATTGCGGTGCCTCGTGAGCATGTTGTGACCGACGACCAACTGTTGCACCCCCGGATGGCGCGCTACAAACTGATGAGTTCGCCACCCGGTGACCCGCTGAGCTTGGCCATTGATCCCGCTGGCGGCCCGCTTCTGGGTTCCGGTGCAGCCGTGCTGGAGGCCCATGGCGGCGAACAAGTTTAATGATCCGCGTGGGGGACATGCCAGGCTGTACTGGGAAATTATCGACAGCCCAGCATGGCGGAGCCTCACACCGAGCGATCAGCGCGCCTATGTCGCCATCTTGCGCCAGTTGCGCAGCACCAATAACGGTGATCTGTCTTTGCCGCTTAGCCTGGTGAAACACCACGGCATCAAGTCATCAGCAACGCTGGCGAAAAGCTTACGTGCCTTGATTGCGGTGGGCCTGGTTTCCGTGACCCGCGAGGGGGGCTGCACCAAGGGCGGCCAGCGGCTGCCGACTCTGTACCGGTTGACGGATTACCCGTGCTTTGAGTTGCCCAAAAAGAACGTGCCCGCCTACAAGGCAACCAACGAGTGGAAGGCTGTTACGAATATCGGCATGGGCTTGAATCTTGTCAGCGCGGCTGAGGTACTGGCCAGGACCAACGCCACCAAAAAGAAGGCTGAAAAATTAAAAACCCCACTTCAAAAATTGAACGCCACCAGTTCAAAAAATGAAGCGGTAGCCCCAAAAACCGCTTTAGAAATTGAAGTATGGGCCCCTAGCCATGCTTCAAAAAATGAACATGGCGAAACAGCCTCAGACGCCCGGGAGCCCAACACTGGTGCGGCTTCCGCTAATTCAGAGCATTTTCCAAATCTGAAAAACCATACTTCAAAAAGTGAAGTCCTAAGTATTGTTGCCATCCCTAGTGCTGGTCGGCAAGCCACAAAGCCAGCCAAGCGCATGGCACCGACACCAGCCATCGCAGGCACCTTGCATTGAAAGACCAAAGCCATGAACGACGCACCCAAACTCACACACCATCCGTTGACAGTCGAATGCTTCACCGACGAGCAGGGCCAGGCCATCATCCTGGAGCAGCAGTCGGACGGGATGACCGACCCGAACACCGTGATCTGCCACCCCTGGCAGCTTCGCGCCGTCTGCGAACAGTTCGGCCTGGTCGGCTCCGGCGATGCGCAGGCCCATAGGGCTATTGCCACGCTTGAGCGCCGATTGCAGAAGCTGCGCGACCGCATTGAGCACCTAGACCACTGGCTGTGGAACCTATCCGATTCCGATCATGCGGATCTTGACTACGAGCGCACCTATTCGCAATGCACGCGGGAGCTGGCCGAGGAGTTCTGCATTGACATTGGCGCGTTGGAAGTGGGCCAGGTATCACAGCCCCCAGCCGATGACGAACCTATGCCAGTGCATGGCCAGCAGATTGCTGTGGTGGTGCCCACACAAGGCAAAGAAGGCGCCTTGCTCAAAAGATTCCCTGCTGCCGCTCAGCCATCCCTCATCTGACCATTAA